>JBDLQW010000129.1:0-30954 GCA_039800365.1 Pseudomonadota bacterium | reverse complement strand
GGCTTTAGCCCAGAGGGGCTGCTCGAGGCATTGCCCCAGTTCATGTCCCTGGCAAGGTTAGATTGGCGGGGGCTCATGGCAGTGCCATCGCGAGAGGGCGGCCGTTCGGGCTGCGCCTTTCGGCAACTCGTGGCCCTAGAGCGCAGCTGTCGTCCTCTGACCCGAGGCGAGCTTTCGATGGGCATGAGCGAGGACTATGGGGTGGCGCTTCGCGAGGGCCGTGAGGCATCAGTCGTTTGGATTCGCTTAGGGACGGCCCTTTTTGGCGCCCGCGAGCGTTGACTAAAGTGAAACTGGGTTGGACTGTGCCAGGGGCTGTGTTAGCACCACCCCATTGCAGTCATGAGGTGTGCCCGTAGCTCAGCTGGATAGAGCGTCAGCCTCCGGAGCTGAAGGTCGTACGTTCGAATCGTATCGGGCACGCCATTTTAACACCCAAAGCCTATTACTTTCGAACTTCCATCGACAGCCCATTCAAATGACCATCGATTCTAAAACCGTAACTCGGGTTTCGTAACCGCCTTTGGCTTCTACAAGAAGCTGAGTCATTTGTGCAATCGTCAGCATTGGGTTGGTATGAGAACAGTCGAAGCCTGAAACGACCGGATAGGGTCGATTTTGCCCGACGACTTCCAATAACAGCTCGTCGTGAGAAAAAGGCGCATTCTCCGAATCTAGAAATTCTGGTTTACCTACGATCAGTCCGGCGATGCGATCAAATACGCCCATGCGCTCAAGTTGCCGTAAATTTCTCTCGTCCATCGAGAAGGCCGCCTTCATTTGTTCGATCAAGAGAATTTTCGCGGTCAAGTCGGGAAAATAAGACGTCCCCGCTGCGGTCAGCAATGTGTTCAGATTGGCAACTAAGACGGGAGCTTCGGCCTTTCCGGGGATCAAGGTTTTCCAACCCAAGTTCTTCTCGAATCTTCGTGGTAGGGTTTTCCATTCGCCTGACTGCACGCCGCGAAGATGATTGCTCCAACTCGCGGGTGGCGTCAGAGGACGCGATGACTGCGACGGATCGCTCACTGCGCGTAAAAAGCTCTCTTTTGTTTCAGGAAGAACATCGGGCCATTCGCCAAAAGAAGGCATCACCGCCGGACCGTAGAAAGTCCTAAGCTTCGAAAATTTAAGCAGCGCTAGGTGTAACGACGTCACGTCGCTATAGCCGCAGATAATTTTTGGATGAGCCGCAATGAAGTCAAATTCCAAATAAGGAATGAGACTGGAGGAGTTTGTACCTCCAATTGTTGAAATCATGGCTTTGACTTGGGGTTGGCGATAAAGCTCCATGAACTCCGCAGCGCGCTCTTGGGGCGAGCCACTCCGGTATCCTTGAGATGTTGCTTTTGCTGTTAACGCTCCTTCAAGCACTTCGTAACCCAGGTTGCGAAGGACAGCGAGACCGTGAAGGTACTTATCGCGCCACTCGACATGAGCCGGGAAATATGGAGTGAAAACGCCGATAGTATCGCCGATTTTTAGCGCCGACGGCTTGTAACTCAAGCACGCCTCTTTTTCTGCACATGAAGCTGCAGTCCCATCGTATCCAGTATTCCATGCAGAGTGGAGAACGTCGGGTTGCCTTTACTGGATAGCGCCTTATAAACCGCATCGCGAGTTCGTTTGCTGTCGGCAGCGAGCTTGCTGATTCCATGTGCTTTGGCAACGCGTCCGAGAGCGAGTAAAAATGGATCCAGGGACTCATCAGCGGAAAGTCCGTCCAAAATGGAATTCAAATACCCTACGACAAAGCTCATGTCCTTGAGGTCTTCCAGCAATCCCTTCTCGTGCGAAACGCTTTTCTTCGATTTCATTTCGTTCTCTCCTGATAATCCTGCCAATATTTTTGAGCGCGTTTTATATCCATCGGTTGAGTCTTCTTGTCGCCGCCTGCCAGCAAGATCACCACTTCGTCCCCGTCCCAACCAAAGTAGATTCGATAACCAGGACTGTGATGAATGCGAAGCTCAAAAACTCCTTTACCAACTGACTTGCAGTCTCCAAGATGCCCGAATTCAAGCCGTCCGATGCGACCTTGAATAATCCCTGCAGCGAGACGGTCCCGAATTTTTGACAACCATTCCCGGTACGGATTCTTGCCGGTGACTGTCAGATACTCTCGGACTTCAATAGACGGTATCGGCATAGCAATCCCTATTGTATATTATAATATACATTCTGTCTACCCATGATTTTACGAAGATCACGCGATTATCAGTGAAGCCCGGCCAGAAACTATCGAACCCAAGATGACATCTTGGCTTTGCCTTTCGGACACCCCATGGTACGCACCGCGCCATGATTCGATCTGCCCGGGTTCTATCCGTTTTTCTGAGCCTCTTTTTGTTGTGCCCATTTGCCAATGCCGCCAAGCTTCGGCGGAACTGGATCGCTTTTCAGATCAACGATGAGATCCTTACGGCACAAGAGGTTCGAAACGTCGTTGAAGCCGTGGTGCTTTCATCTGATCTTCATCAAACTCTTTACCAGCAGGCGGGCCAAAACCAGGAGGCCTATGAGGCCCTTCGAGATGGCCTTGTTGATCAGCTCTTTGCCCCGACACTGGGTCGATTGGCCCTTCAGCGAGTTCTTGAATTGCATGCCAAGCGAGGCGAAGAGCGGAGGTACTTTCAGCTAACCAAAGAATCGTTTTCACGAGCTCTCGACGCCCAAGTGCGCAAGGCACTTGCTCCTTTTGGTGGAGATCGGAATTCTTTTGCCGAGAGTTTGCGCAAGCAATGGGTGGGTGATGCGACTCAAGGCTCTTCAGAAGAGGTTTTTAGTCAGTGGCTTTCTCGTCTGAGACTTCGGTTTCGTGAGCACTATCGTTCACAGGAAGTTGCTCGTTATTTGTGTTCTCTGGGGAATTGCGCGCACGAATCGGCCTACGAGATTATCAAGAGCAATCGTTCGCGGCTTGAGGCTTGGGGCTTCATGGTTTTGCGGCCCTCATTCGATGGTGCAGAGCTTCGGGGTCGAGACGTTGTCTCAGCGCTTCTAGAGACCGATCAAGCACCCGAGGTAAGTTCGAACGTCGATGCCTCTGATATTAAGAATGAGGCTCTTCCGGTGATCGAGCGCTTGGTTTATTTGGGGCGTGTTGTTGGCAACCGGGTCGAGTTCCTTCATATCAATGACTGGAATTTGCTAGGCCCCGTGGGTACCGCTTTGGGGTATCCAAAGACTGATGATTTCGGGCGCACTTCTGGATTCGTGCTCAACTATCGCTTGAACGGTGAGCTGGGCTCGCTTCAGATTCAGCTCGAGAACTGGCTTTTTGCCGAAAACTTGCCTCCGGTGGCTGGTGTTCCTCATCAGCGGCTAGAAGAGGAAAATGCCTTACGTATCGTTTCGAGGCACTTTTTGGATGAGAGCGCCCAGGAATGGGTCATCATCGGCGTTTCTGCGACCCATCGATTGCAAGCCGAAGGGATCGGCGCTTGGGTTCAAAAGAATTTTCATAAGCTGAACAGCAATAGTCGACCCCGAGTGAATGAAGGAACAGGTGAAACTGAGTTCTTTCTTCATGGGCTTCTTGGAGTGGGTGGTCAATATTCGATTTTTGAGAGCAAACACGTCGATTTGGTCTTAAGCGGAGAGGGGCTATTGGCTCCCGCTTTGGGAGAAGCTTCGCAGAACAGCATTCAAGTGCGCTCGAATCTCGATGTTAATTTCTATGGCAATACTAAAGACGTTCCGATCTTTCAGCTCGGGGGGTTCTCGGATTTTCGGTTTCGCGTGAACGGTCAAGTCGAGTCGAGCGTAGGAGTTCGCGCGATGATGGGAGCGATTCTTCGCTCGTGGCAAGTTCAGGCAGGCCTTTTTGTGGTTCGCTGGGATGGCGAACTCGATCGGCGTTATGAGCACGGCGAATCGTGGACTACTGGAGTGATGGTGTCAGTGGGTCGAGCGGTGCCGCGCCCTCGGGTGGACTACGAGTTTTAGAAGCGAGCTCGGCGTTCGAAGTACCTGATTTCGCGTTCACCCGTTTGGGTGCAAATCTGCTGCTTGTGAGGAGCAAGACTCCCGCGACCAGGGCCAAGCTACCGGCAATACCGCTAGCTGAGATCCAGTGGTGATGATGGCGTGTTAGAAACACAGTAAGCCATGACCCCGCGCCGACCATGAATTCTTTGATCCAAAGACTGCCCGTGCTTTGAGCAAGGCGATCGTAGCGACTGAGTGCACACTCACCGAGGGTGAGAAGTCCAACCCACAGAACGGCCATAGCTGGAATATCAACAAACAAGACGCCAGGAAGCGCCAAAAGCACCATCGCGCTCAGTGAGACCAAAAATGTGTCGCGTTCAGGCCTTTTTGCCAGCCATCGCATGACTCGATGTTGGGCAAAGACAACTCCCAAACTATTAAGCATGATTAGTGCTCCAAACCAGTTCGGTAGAACCTCAAGCTTTGACAGATAGTACTGAGGCAGAATGGTAAAAATTCCTGTGAGCTTAATGCCTGTCGCAATGCCTACCAAAGCCCAACCCAGTAGAGTGATAGCGTGCGCCGATTCAGCGCCCTGGTCGTGCTGGCCTTGAGGTGTTGAGACCGGCTCGGCGCTGGCGATCGGAATTCGAAAGGAAAGAAAAAGACTCGCGCCCAGTGCAACTACCAGTAGGACCATCAAGAGCGGGCGAGATTGCACACTCCAGAGCAATGCCCCCGAAGCAAGGCTTCCGAGATTGAGCGATACTTTATTATCGGCTGCACCTTGATCGCTTTGTGACGAGAGCCACTTTGCCAAGTAGCCCGAGATCGCCATACCTGTGGCCAAAAAAAACATGCTGCTCCAGTGAATCGAAACAACCGACAGCACCGCTCCCACCAGAGATAGCGCCAGCGAGCCTTGAAGTGCACGTGCAAAACCTAATCTCAGCACCAGCGGCGCAAAAACCAGTAAAGCGCGATATCCAACGGCAAGCACCATATGGGCCTGGGTTGAGGCCCAGACGTTGGCTTTCGCCAGAAACGTAAAGAGCACTAGGGCCGTTAGAACTCGAATTCCCACCATGGAGCGATTCATGGTGCAACCTCCATCAATTCAGAGATCCAATCATGAGCTTGTTGAAGACGTGACCGAAGCATCGTGTGATCGGGGTGCCGAGTCGCGACTAGGGCAATGAAATCAGAATTATCTCGAGGCTGCGAACGTACCGAATCACCGGGACATTTTAAGAGGCTCAGTCGATAGGGTTGATCAGAAAAAAGAACCTCGATTCGACTCAAAAGACGGGATTCGTCGACACCACGGTAGATCCCATCGCGCTTGGCGATGACTGCACGAACACCAGCGTAAGCTTGCGGTCGAAGCGCCCGGGTAGTGCCCTCGGTTGAGCGCGCTCCCACGGCATGATCAATCCACGCCGACCAAGGGTCAAAGCCTTCAAATGCCCACTGAGCGAGATCCCAGATCCACATGCCTGCAGGTCTTCGATTGGGTTCAACACTCGCGGCTCGCCCATCTTGAAGTAAGAAAAACTCGTGGTGAAATGCGCCGCCGCGTGAGCCCAGACTGCTGGTGAGATCAGCCATGAGCCTCTGAGTGCCAAGGTATTTCGCCTCGGCAATGGGTGCCGGAAGAAGGTGCTGAAACTCGGCTCGAAAAGGGCCTGTTGTGGTAGATTTTTCAGTAATCCACGAATATCCCGCTACAGCATCGAAGCTATACTCGCCCGATTCGCCCAAGAGCTCTTCGCAAAGAACGGGGCACTGAAGGATTCCCGGGTTTTCCTCAATCCAACTGCTCAGGTCGTTAGCGCTTCGAATGACTTTGCATCCGCGGCTATTTCCTTCAGACGTGGGCTTGATGAAAAATGCGCCATTTCGATCTAGAAAATTACGAATTTCATCGATCTCTGAGGTCACGTGGATCTCGGGTTTCCGATACTGATCTGAGGGAATGTTGAGGTCTCGCTCGAAGGTACGGAACAACGCCTTATCGAGCATGCCTCTTGCGGTTTTGACCTCATCGCCGGGAAGATTGAAAAATTCGGCTGCGCTGGCAGCTCCGATCACTCCCCGATCAGAAAAGGGCAAGCACCCCATCAGGCGGAGGTGATTCTCTTTGAGATATCTCTCCAGTAATTCTCCGATCTGGGAATCCTCTGGAGGATGATCGAGGGTCCAAGGTGTGACCTCACGGTCGGCATCCGTGATGTTGCTCTTGATCAGGAGAATCTGGGCACGATGTCGAATCCAGGCGATGTCTTTGATTTTGAGAACATCATAGAGCCGGGTGTTGTTGTAGCCGAAAACAGCAATAACGGGTGTTTGCTTCATGGGGGCTCCTATTTAGTTCCTTTGCTTCGAAACAAAATTCTTGAGGCTTCGCCTTCGCTTAAGAGCTCGGCCTGAAGGCGAGCGCGCCCATGGAGCACCTTGAAGTTTGCGAGCAGACTCACGCTTCCCGTTCGGGGATTCGAAGTGATGGGCTTAAGTCGAGAAAGATGGGCTTTGAGTTTTTCGAAAATTTTTTGGGTTTTCAAACCACAAGGTCGCATTCGTGGCCCGATCGAATCATCGACACGAAAGTCGAGGCGCATACCGATTCCCTCGTCTCGATCGAGCCTGAAGATGGGCTTTTGCACCTCAACGATCTTTCCCTCGACGTTCCTTCCTGAAAGGTACTTCGCCTCTGAGACGCAAAGCAGGCCGAGTTCTTCGTCGGTGAGGCAAGCAACGAGATCTTTGAGGAGCCAGAACCAAGTGGGTGTGCTGCTGAGGTCGCGACATACAGTCAGGCACATGGCGTTGATGTCGCGAAATTCATACAGGTCGTCGCTGTGGGGGCGAATCACGCCCATGCCTCTTCCCCAGTCTGAAGCAATGGCATCGCTTTGCTTCGGAAAAAGCTCTTTGTGGTCTTCGTAGGGGTAGTGAATGTCAGTGATGCCAGCCAGATCAGAGACCACTTCCTGAACCGACTCGGCGAGCTCTTTCTCGGGCAACGAAAAGACTCGTTCAAGAAACAAGGCTGCAACCGAGACCTCTTTAGTGCCCACCTTTCGGATCAGCTCGAGATGCCAGGGCTGAATTTTTTCCATTAAACGGCTTCGAAGCGCGTTTCTAAAGCTATCTCTTGAGGCCATCTCGCGTTGGCTCAACCACAGCTCGTCAATCGCAGCGGTGAGATAAGACAGATCGAGGCGTTCGACTCGTTCGTTGTGGAGTTCTTGGCGTACAAGCGTTCCTAGAATTTCAAAGCAATTGATGGGTTGAGCTTCTGACCAAACCGGATCTAACAGGGCACGTAGACTCATCGATTCCTCCCTCATGCTGACAGCATGTGCTGGCGTGCATGAGCAAGCGATGGGCCAAGCCCGAGCAGCTTCTAAAATCAACAGAGAGCGAGTTTCGAAGCGGATTTCGAGGGGAATTGCCCACAGGGTGTTGGCAATTCCCGACAGATGGCCGGATTAGAAGGATTGTGAGCGAAGCCTCCAGATGCGGATCAAGCGAAGCGCTACGCAGGTGAGCCCGGTGGCCAGGCCAAGCCAAACTCCAAGAATCCCAAGCTTGAAATGAAACCCTAAAAGTAGTCCCAAGGGTAATCCTAAGAGCCAGTGGCCCCAGAGGTTTGCGATAAAGGGCCCCTGAGTGTCGCCGCCTCCGCGAAGCGCTCCGGTGAGTACGGTCTGAGTTCCATCAGAGAGCTGAAAGAAAGCAGCCACCATCAGAGCAGGAAACGCAAGTTTGAGCACTTCGGGGTTGTTGGAGTAAAAACCCAGGAGCGACTTTCCCTGGATCACAAAAAGAGTCGCGGTGAAGGCCATGAAGGTGAGCGTGGCCTTGAGGGCAAACCACCCTTGATGGCGGGCAAGGGCGGGCTCACGGCGACCAAGAAAAAAACCAACGCTTACTGCTGCTGCCGTTCCTATTCCAAGTGGAACCATGAAGGTCATGCTCGCGAGATTTAAGACAATCTGGTGGGCCGCTAGGGCTTCAGAACTGAATCGTGCCGCAATCAACGTTGAAAGCGCAAAGACACCTACTTCTGCGGTGCTTTGCAGTGCAGCGGGTACCCCGATTTTGAGAAAATCGATCTGGGTACGCAGCTTCAGTCTCCATTGGGCTTTCTTTCCAGAAAGAGCCGTCCGAGCATGAAAGGCGGCAACACCCAGAAGCGCCAATGCCATGAAATACCTTGAGACGACGGTGGCCCATGCCGAACCATCGACTCCTAGCTGAGGGATCAGGCTGAGATTAAGCCAATAATTGAGACCATTAGCGAGGATCAAAAGGGCCAACGCTTCCCATACTCGGTGAATCGCTTGAAGGTAATTGCGGGCTGCCGCAAACCCATAGACAGGCCAAAGCGACAGCGCCAGCGTTCGTAAGTAGCTCTCAGCAAGCGGGGTAACCTCTGGAGTGAGGCCGAGCTTTGCCATCATTGGGGCGCCCATCCAGAGCAGAAAGCTGAAGGGAATTCCTACGACCAGCGAGAGCCATACCGCCTGAATGAGAAGGGTAACGGCGTCTTCTCGTCGTCCGGCTCCAAAGGCAACTGAAACGAGGTAGTCCATCGAGGACAGAAGCCCAATTCCAAAAACCAAGAACCACGCGAAAATCGAAGTGCCGACGCCTACAGCACCCTGGGCTGCAGGTCCGAGTCGCCCCACCAAGATGAGGTCTACGGTCCCTAAAAGCATGATCCCGAAATAAGAAAGCGCGACGGGTACCGTGATTTTCAAAAAACCCGGATTGCTTGATGGCACAGGATGCCCCCCTTGGGCACAGTATTACCAGCTCTTCGAGCGAATCGCTCCGGTCTCTTCATCGAGCGAGGAGGGGGGCTCAGATTCAGATTTCGAGGCGGGCTGCCTGCGAGGCGCCGAGGGCCTTTCTGAGTCTTGGGCTAAGAGGGCCGGGTGCCCCTCGGGGTAAAGTTGCTGGGGCTCGGGATCAGGTCGAAACGCGATCCAGCGGCCTTCGGGAGCGTGATGAGTGAGCACGAACTTGTCATAGTCGCGGCCGCCCTTAGGATCACGATAGACGCGAAAGCCATTTTCTAGCGGTATTCCTAGAATCGCGCGTCGAATCAACTGCTCTTGGGGTTGCGAGGCGAAGCGATACCCAATCACGAGTACTTTTTTCTTCGGATCTCGGTCATCGATTTTAAAGGCAAGGCCCTGAACACTGCCTGCAGGATAGACGTGAATTTCGAGGTTGCCTTCCCACTCGATGACATCGACTTTTTTTCCCGAACGTCCTTTTCCATCGAGGCGATCGAAGTCGTCGTCATCTGAGCGCGCACCGGCTCTTGCTGTTGCGGCGTTCAAGCCCAGGGTGAAAGCCAATAAAAGCGACAGAAGCGGTCTTGAAATCAGGCGCATGATGACGATCTCCTGAGATAGTTATCGGTCGAAAACGCGATGAATCGCAGTGTGTCGCTGGAGACAATTTTGAAGTTCCGGATTTCGCGGCAGATCAGGTAGCGTTTAAAGCCATGAAGACTAAAGAGAGCAAGAATCAGCGACAGCGCGCGCGAGACCTTGGAATTCGAATTGGTTTTTATGAGCCAGGACCCTGGAATGCCATTACCGATGTGGCCGGAGTACGCGTAGGGCATTTGACCCTGAATCAGGGCTCTGGACCCCGAGGGGGGGAAGGAGTGATTCGAACGGGCGTAACGGCGATTATTCCTGGAGCGGGAGATGTTTTTCTCGACCGAGTGATGGCGGGCGCTTTTGTATTGAATGGGGCTGGTGAGCTCAGTGGACTGACTCAGATTCAAGAGTGGGGCATTCTTGAGACTCCGATTTTGCTAACCAATACCTTATCAGTAGGGGCTTGTAGCGCAGGAGTGGTGCAGCACTTGGCCGCACGACACCCTGAGATGGGACATCTTCAGGACGTCGCGATTCCGGTGGTGGGTGAGTGCGATGATTCGTGGTTGAACGAGTCGATTCGATGCGCCGTTGAGCCTGCGCATGCCATCGCGGCTATTGAGGCTGCAGCAGAAGGACCTGTTGTTGAGGGTTCGGTGGGTGGCGGTACGGGAATGATTACCTGCGATTTCAAAGCCGGTATTGGAACCTCATCGCGGCGAGTTCAGATTGGGCACCGAGAGTACACGGTTGGCGTGCTAGTAATGAGCAATTTTGGAGTGATGCGCGAGCTGCGTGTCAACGGAGCGCCCCTGGGCCAAACGCTCTCTCAAGAATTTGCCGAGCACCCTCGACGGCAGAAAAACTATGGCAGCATCATTGCTGTACTTGCGACCGATGCACCCTTGCTTTCGCACCAGCTGACTCGTCTCGCCAAGCGCATGAGCCTGGGGGTGGGTCGAGTGGGATCGATGGCAGCACATGGCTCGGGTGAGATCATGCTCGCATTTTCTACCGCGAATCGGGTGCCACGAGAATCTTCGAGAGAGCTGTATCAGCTAGAAGTCCTGAATGATGGCGCAATTGATCCTCTTTATTCAGCGGCAATCGAAGCCACTGAAGAGTCGATTTTGAATTCGATCTTCGCTTCTGAATCGATGCAAGGAGTAGATGGCCACCAGGCGCCTGGTTTTCCGATTAATCGCTTGAGTCCTCATGTTTCTTGAGACTTTTGAGGTAGGCGGGATCGGCCTGCTATTGGGTTGATGGTTGTGCGCTCGAGAAAAGCTTAAGAGTGTTGGTAACCCTTGGGTTGTAAGAGAGCCCAGAATACCCAAAGCCTCGAGAGCTAGATGATATCAACAGGCTCCCGGTCTTCAACTCGGGTTCGGTTTTTTATTTCCGTCTTAAAATAGTCTTGGACGGTTTTATATTTTTGTTGTCGAACGGCTTCCGTTGCCTTTTTAAGCCAATTTTCGATGTATTGTGCGGAAGGTGAGTAACGAGAGCCAGGGTTTTCCTTTTTAAAGAGATTTTTTAACAAATTGGCAAGCTCGCGGTTCGGAGTATTTTCAGGAGCTTCGGTAGCTTTTTGGGAGTCAAGCTGCTCGACGATCGCCTCTGTTGTTTTAGTCACCCAGGTTTGATCGATGGCTTTTTGTTTTCCCTCGAGCAAGCTTTCCCATTTTTTCTTGGCCTGAGCTTGGACAGCTGGTGCAACTTTTTCGTCTGTCATTTCAGACATCATCGTCATGAGGTCGTTTTTTGGATTTTTTGAGCTTTCGGCATTCAGAAGCCGGTAGTTTTGGATATCCCAAGCTTCTAGGTGTTTGTGCTCTTCGAAGCTTTTAAGTAAGTCTTCCGCCTTTCCCTGGTATTCAGCAGATCTCCTTTTTTCGGCGAGATTCTTTTTGAATCTCTCTAGAGATTCGATCTTACTTGATTCGTTCGCATACGCTGTTTTGTACGAATCATTACGGTAATCGTTTGTCTCTGATTCGATACGCTGGTTGAGCGACTCGAGCTCTTTTTTAGAGCCTTCGATCGCCCTCTCGATTTGAGCGCTTGCCTGAGTCAATTCGTCGAAGTCATTTGCCACAATATCTTCCAGATCGCTTTTCACCAGATTCCGGAGTTCTTTCATTTTATTGTTTATAAGATCGGCGCGCTCTAGATCTTCCTGATTCGCGGAATCATTTTTGCTGATGTCGTCTTGTAGAAAGACCTGATCGAGGAGGTTGTTTTCATTTTTACTCAATGAATATGTCGCTGGCGCCTGAGCTGCGGGGGCCAGACTTGGTCCCGAGTCCGCCACAGGCGTCGTCGCCAGCTCGGCAGGGCCGGGCGTCGCCGTTGGTGAAGGGGGAGTTGTATTTGCGATAGCGGGGGCAGAGCTGGTTGCCGCGCCTTTAAAGATGTCCTCGCAAATGGGCTTCGCAGTCCAGCTCTCGAAATAGCAGCCCCCCTTTTTTTTGGCCTGGCAGGCCTCTGCTTCATTCAGCGCGAATGTTAAGTTAAGTGAAGGGCAAAGCATCATCCATTTTGCGAAACATTCGACCTGGCTCGGGTTATCATTTCCCGGCGTACAGTTTTTTAACTCTTGAAACTCAAGCTGAAGCGCGTGTGTGTCATTGCCAAAGAAATGCTGAGCGCCACATTTAGTAACGAGCTGATCCGCAGTGGCGCCTTGAAACTCCTTCATGATCTTGGAGTTTTTTCCAATTCGCGATTTCGGACCTCCCGCACTTCGTTTTCCTAAGAGGCGGTCAGCTGAAATCTGAAGCAGGCCAAAATTTGCTTGGTGGTCAAAGAAGCTAGCTCTCCTCCCATCGCTTAATTTTTTTAGCCCACCACCCGGCGCGCCCACCGATGCATTCTTCGGGTTTTGAGCCGACCGACTCAGGTAATTTTTCATCGTGACGTAAGCGGCCAGAGAGTCCTGTCTTGCCTGAACTTCGGTGTAGCTGTTGAAATAAGTGATATCGAGCGTCTTTCCGC
The DNA here is from genome assembly GCA_039800365.1 of Pseudomonadota bacterium. Classification (GTDB taxonomy): domain Bacteria; phylum Bdellovibrionota; class UBA1018; order UBA1018; family UBA1018; genus CAIOHW01. The sequence continues at coordinate 18,622 of JBDLQW010000129.1, read as the reverse complement.
CACTTTCTTTCATCGTCATGGCAAGGAATTTGGCGTAGCGATCCGAGTCTTTGCTTCCGTTTTTCTGGTAGTGCTCGAGGAAAAGTGCGCTTACTGCTTGAGGGACCTGTCGGCAGCTTGTGGTCTCCGGCTTTTCGTAGGACTTGGGTTTTACCACGATGGGTCCGCTGGGGGAGCATTGGGGAGAGCTGGGCTGAGAGTCAACAGCATCAACAGCAGTTTCGATATTTCGGACGATCTGTTCAGCCTCCTGAGGGGTGAGAGGCCTTTCAGCGTCCGCCACATTAGCCGCTACCCCTGCAAGCCTCCTTTCTGGAGAGCTTTTCCCGGAGGGGCCCCTTCCAAAAGCCAAGCCTTCACTTTGGCTGAACAAGAACATCGCCACGACGCCGATGGCGCGAAAAGAAAATGAAGCCATGATTTCCCCCAAAGTTATGATCTCGGCATCTTGAGCGATGCGCAAGCTGTGTCTCTTCAGACACTCGCGGGACCGGGAGAAATACTGTCGCTGATTGCAGTCAAAGCTCTGTCGGGGCCGGAGTGTACTCCACTACAGCGGGGGCTTTGGCATTCATACCCTGAACGAAAAGCTGGGCCAAAGCAGTATCGATGAGCCCCTGAGCGTTAAGCCGATACTTTCCAGGGATGAGCAGGACTCCGAAAGCAATCGAAATGACGCCAGTGCGTTCGCTTTGGCGACTTGCCTCTAAAAATCGAGTGACGGCTGCGTGAGCCCCCTCGATGTCACAATCTCGAATCAGAAATCCTAAGTGGTAGGGGTCGATTCGGCCAGGGATCGTGCCCACTCGCGACACTTTTCTCAGGGCCGGGATCAGCCACTGAAATGTATCTTTGGCCACCTTCGCGCTAGCCCGGCCGGCGGAAGCGTAGGCCTTGCACACCATCAGCGCGATCTGTTGATCAGGATTCTTCGCAAGTCGCGAGCACTCGATCTCAAACGCTTGCAGAAATCCTCGGTGATTTAGATAGCCTGTCGAGAGATCCTTCTCAGGATTCTCGGTAATCCAGGCCAAAAGCTTGGCCTCTTCAGAGGTTGCAAAGGCGATCAGAAATCGACTGCTGGGCCCGAGCTCAAGAACCTCTCCAGGACGCCAGGCATGGGGCGCTTGGGGCGTAAGGTTTTTGCCATCAATTAAAGAGCCATTGGCGCTACCCACGTCTTCGAGCTCTACTTTGGGGTGGCCTTGCTCGGTAAGAGTCGTGTGAATGATGGCATGAGCACGCGAGCAGGTATCGTCTAAAAGCACGACATCGCACTGAGGGTCACGGCCCATTCGGTAGCTCTTACCGACCTCAAGATGCAAGTGACGTCCCGCTCCGGTGCCCGCGAGCTGTTCGAGAAAAATCCATCTCTCGGTCTTGCTCGAGGGGTTTTCCCAGCGTCCCTCTACTTTTGAAATGCTAATTGAAGAACGGGTTTTGGGGTCGTGTGAATGATTCATGCGCGCTAAACTGATTTTGATTCATTTCAGTCGCGCTCACAAGGGCTCTTGGTTGGGCAAGGGATGAGTCTATGGGCCTAGCGCCGAACTAATAATGACGAATCGCCATAGCTCAAAAACCGATAATCGCTTCGTAGAGCATGGTCATAAATTTTGCGCCAGCCCTCGCCAGCCCATGCCGCCACTAAAAGCATGAGTGAGCTTCCGGGTTGATGAAAATTCGTCAAGAGCCTGTCGATCGTCTGAAATGGATATCCGGGAACAATCATGAGCGCGCTTGATGCGATCAACCGGGGCAGTCGTTGCTGGACCAGGTCATCTCTCAGACGTGCTAGCGCTTGCGCAGGTGAAACCCGTAATGCCAGGTCGGTCGCCTGCTGGTCGTAGGCCAGCCACTGTGGGAGATCCGTCATCGATTGTGTTTCGGGGTTTGCGCTAAACCGCATGAGCGCCAGCCAGTAAATCGACTCTAGTGCCCGAAGCGATGTGGTGCCCACGGCAATGACCGGGCCGGCATAAGAGTCTCCTCGTTCGCGAGCTTCGAAGTGCGCAGCAAGAGTCTGAAGAAATTCGCACGAAACCTCAAAACGCTCGCGATGCATGGCATGAGCGTCGACCGTAGCGGCTTCAACAGGCTTAAAAGTACCCGCTCCCACATGGAGGGTGAGCCTGGCGATTCGAACCCCTTTTTTCTCAAGGCGAGCTAAGACTTCTGGAGTGAAGTGCAGGCCCGCAGTGGGCGCTGCAACCGATCCAGCCTGTGCAGCATAAACGGTTTGATAGCGCTCTTGATCGCTGGGTGAGGCTTCGCGCTTCATATACGGCGGCAGCGGAATCTTGCCGATTTCTTCGAGAATATCGGCAAGTGAGGTCGTCTCTGGGTGCCAATGAAGCTCGACCTGTCCCTGAGCCCCCGACTTCTCGAGGACGCGCGCTTCGAGCTTTTTGTCTGCCGAACGAAGGACATCTCCTGCCTGAATTCGCTTGCCACCGAAGAGGGCGTTCCAGCGAGCGGGTGACCCCAAGCGAAGGGTCTGAGCCGGATCTAGGTATGGCGAGAGGGGGTCGATCAGAAAAATTTCAGCTCCCCCACCTGTTGCCTTGAAGACTGGCAAGCGAGCAGGTAGGACGCGGCTGTCATTAAGAATCAAAAGTGATCCGGCCGGGATCTGATCGGTCAGCTCGCGAAAGCAGTGATCCGAGCGTTTTCCCGACTCAAGGTCGACCACAAGAAGCTTAGAGTCATCTCGCTGCTCTAACGGATGCTGGGCAATTCTTTCCGTAGGAAGGTTGTAAAGAAAGTCTTGAGTCAAAACCTTTGGAATCGCCATACTCATGTGAATAGCCCATTCATGGAGCACCTGAAAGAGCATGTCGCCTTCGTCGTTCATCCGTGTTGACGGACTACATAAGAATTTCGGAGAAACCCCGATTCTTCGCGGGGTTGATCTTTCTATTCGCAAGGGCGAAGCGACGTTCTTGATCGGTCGCTCAGGCTGCGGAAAAAGTACGTTTTTGAGGTGCCTCAACGGGCTAGAATCATTTGATTTTGGACGCATTCGCGTGGGGCAAGTCGATGTTCGGATGGGCGCGGGTTCGCGACTGAACGAGCGTCAGGTGCGGGGGTTAAGAAACCACTTTGGGATGGTTTTTCAGAGTTTTAATCTTTTTCCGCACCTCACGGTTCTTGAGAACGCAATCAAGGCGCCCATGGTCGTCAAAGGCCTCTCCCGCGCGGAAGCTGAGGCAATTGCAGTTCCGTTACTCGAAAAAGTGGGTTTACGAGATCGCTTGCTCAGCTACCCCGGACAGATTTCGGGGGGACAGCAACAGCGAGCGGCGATTGCTCGAGCCTTGGCAATGAATCCCACTGTCATGCTTTACGACGAGCCGACCTCGGCGCTCGATCCGTTTTTGGTCGACGAGGTATTTCAGGTCATGCGCCAATTGGCTGCTGAGGGCATGACTCAAGTGGTGGTCACTCACGAGCACCGCTTTGCTCGCGAGGCCGCTGATCAAGTGGTTTTCATGGAAGATGGAGTGGTGGTCGAGTCGGGCTCTTCAGAGCAGATTTTTTCGGCTCCTTCAGACGAGCGAACCCGCCAGTTCGTACGGAGGTACGGATGAGGCGTTCGAAGTGGGTTGTAGGAATTGCCGTTAGCCTCATGGTACTCGGACTTTTTCGCCCGAGTCGGGCGGAGCCGGTCTTGCGTTGGGGGGGCGACTCAGAAGGAGGCGCTCCTTACGTTTTTCGAAATCCCACGCATCCCGACGAGCTCATTGGCTTCGAGGTCGATCTCATGAACGAGTTAGCTCGCCGCTTGGGAATGCGAGCCGAGTTTGTTCAAAATCAATGGGATTCGCTGATTCCGGGGCTTAAGCGAGGCGATTACGATGTCGTTTGTAATGGCTTGGAAATCACAGATGACCGCAAGCGCGAGGTGCTTTTTTCTGAACCTTATTTTTTAACCTACGAGCAATTGACGGTTCGCCGTGAAGAGCAAGCAGTTCAAAGTCTCGATTCGGCTCGGGGAAAAGTGGCCGGTACCGTGAAGTACACTCTGGCAGAGCGAATGCTGACGGCGCACGGAGGGATCGAAGTGCGCGGCTATGATAGCCAAACTGCCGTTTATGAAGACCTCGCCCATGCGAGGCTTGACTTGGTTTTGCTCGATCATCCGATTGCCGTTTATTACGGCGCGCCGGATTCTCGATTGAAGCTCGTGGGGCGTCCGATTGGGGACATGGCCTATGGGCTGGCGGTGCGCCTTGACGATGCGGCTTTGCAGAGCAAGCTCAATCAGGCGCTTCTGCAGATGCGCAAAGAGGGCAAGCTTCGCGAGATCTATGATCGCTGGGGTATTTGGAACCTCAGAATGGGTGAGGCCTTTCAAGACTTTGCTCCTTCGCGTCCTGCCGTAGAGCTCAAGAGCTACTTGGCTGCGATGGGCAAGACTCGAGATTGGAAGCAACAGGCAGTTCAATATTGGTCGTTCGTGCCTCTTTTGGCTCAAGGTGCAGTTACGACCCTTCAGCTTTCGGCCATAGGCATGATGATCGCCGTGAGTTTGGGGTTGCTGCTAGCTTTGTCGCGAATTTACGGCAACTGGTGGCTGTCGGGTTTGGCCACCGTTTATATCGAAGCAATTCGTGGCACGCCGCTTTTGATTCAGTTGTTTTTTATTTTCTATGGGCTTCCTAGCCTTGGCGTGAAGCTCTCGCCTTTTGTGGCGGCAGTCATTGGCTTGGGCTTGAACTACGGCGCTTACGAAGCCGAAGTTTATCGGGCTGGATTTTCATCTGTGCCCAAAAGCCAGATGGATGCTGCGCTTTCTCTGGGAATGAATCGGCTCCAGGCTCTCTGGCATGTGATCATTCCCCAAGCCACTCGGGTTGCTTTGCCTCCGATGACGAACGACTTTATTTCGCTGCTAAAAGATTCTTCGCTCGTTTCGGTCATCACCATGGTCGAGCTGACGAAAGTCTATGGGCAGCTCGCCTCTACTTATTACGATTATCTGGGTATTGGGCTTTTGACAGCGGCCATGTACTTCTTGATCGGCCTACCCTTTGTGCGGCTCTCGCGTTCGCTCGAAAAGCGATTCACTCGCGGCCGTCATCCCGTCTATTGATAGCAGCTCGAGCAGTTCGAACAACGCTGGTTTCGTGCCTTCAAAGCTTAGGGTGAGAGTCGTTGGCGCATCCAGCCCTGCAGTGTGCCTCTAGCGTTCAAACGGCGTACGAATTCGAAACGGTCATGAAGACGAAATTCGCCGTCGATCCAAAATTCAAGGCGATCAGGCTGAAGCAGGAATCCGCCCCAGTGCTCAGGAAGAGGAATCGTTTTGTTTTGAAAAAGAGCGTCGTAGTGCGCCAGGCGCTTCATCAAAAAATCGCGGCTGGCAATTGGAGTGCTTTGCTTCGAGGCCCACGCGCCCAGTTGGCTGTTGCGAGGCCGACTGTGAAAGTACTTCTCTGCCTGAGCCCTGGGCATGGGGACAATCTTTCCTTCGATTCGCACCTGACGCGCAAGTGTGCGCCAGTGGAATGTGAGGGCAGCAAAGGGGTTGGCTTTGAGTTCTCGCCCCTTTCGACTTTCGAGGTTCGTGAAAATGCGAAAGGCTCCTCGGCTCAGGCCTTTATAAAGGACCACTCGAGCAGAGGGGCGTCCGTCACGAGAGCAAGTCGAAAGCGTCATCGCATCGGGGGTCAGTTCACCTGATTTTTGCGCTGCCGCGAACCAGGCCTCGAATTCCTTAAGCGGATTTTTGTTGAGAGTCGTGAGCTCGAATTTCTTTTTTGCACCCATGCTGCAGTCCTACCTGAAAACCGATCTTGGCTCCAGCTGCCGTGTTGGGTAGGAACGGCGTATGGCACTGACTTATACACAAGTTCCCACTACAGAAGATTTGAATCGAGTGGCCCCAGATTTCGACCTTCCGGGGGTCGATGAGCGGCGACATCGTCTTTCGGATTACGCCGATCGACGCGCGATTGTTGTGATTTTCATGTGCAATCATTGTCCCTATGTGATCGCCGTTCAGGAGCGAATCAATGCGCTTGCCCAAGAGTATGGCCCAAGGCGAGTGGCGGTTATCGGCATTAATTCAAACGATTCGGTGCGATATCCTGCCGATAATTTTGAGGCCATGAAGGTGCGGGCTCGCGAGCAATCGTATGTTTTTGATTACCTTTGGGACGAGTCTCAAGAGGTCGCCAAGGAGTATGGGGCAGTGTGTACGCCCGATCCATTTGTTTTTGAGAATGTCGGTGGCGAGTTCAGACTCAGGTACCATGGCCGTATCGATGATCAGTGGAAGGATCCAGCAGCAGTGACTCGTCGCGATCTTGCTCTGGCATTAGACGCGATTCTGGCGGGTCACGCTCCTGAGGCGCAGCAGGTGCCTGCTATGGGCTGCAGCATTAAGTGGCGCATGCCCTAAAGCGGCCTAGTGCGGGATTTTCCGCCCCAGGGCATGCGTTAACGTGAAATCAGAAGTACCAGCCGAAGTTGAGGTAGGGCAGGGCTCCGACGGAGTCTTTGGTAGAGATATTGGCACCGAAGCCAAGATTGAAGCCATTCGCCGCCTGCCAGTCAAATCCCGCCGTCGCATAGATGTGGCTTCCGCTGGCGCCGAATCCGCTCAACGAGCCTGAGCCTGTCAGGCTGACTTGAGCATAGCTCAGTCCTGCCACCGGACTGAAGTTCCACCCCGGAACAAAAAACCGGGCTCCGCCGCCAATCGTGGTGAGCGTCACCGTGCCGCTGGTGGTGGTTCCACTGATCGAGCCGTAGCCCGCGATAGCCCTCAAGAACGAAGATAAATTGTAGCTGACTTGGTAGCCCAAGACGCTTGGCGCTGGGTCGCCGAGCAAGCCTAGTCCCAAACCAAATCGCTTGGCGACTCGATTTGAAGCGGCTGCGTTCGTTGATGTCACGACCGTGGTTAAAATCATTGTGGCGCCGATGAGAGCCGCGCGTTTGAGGCGCTTGAAGACGTGAATCATTACTCCTCCATGAGTCTTGTTTTAGAGTTGGATGCTAGATTTTGATTCTAGAGAGAGTTCATCCATTCACAAGACTCGAATCGAGGAAAATGAAACCGGCGGTTGGCTTAGCCTCTTGATCCTCCTCATCCGGTGACTTCGACCTGCGGAGCCTTGACTCGAATCTCAATTCGCGCGCTCGCGGTCTTTCGAAAGCGGTCATTTCTGGCGTGAATCGTTCCCTGATATTTTAGAGTTTTTCCGTTGATAGCAAGAGTCTGAAGCTGACGATCGGTCAGCTTTCCTCGCCAAGTCGTACCAGCCACTCGGGTCATAGGTACTCGAACCGAGGAGTTCTCGATCTGCAGATGTACTTCAGTCAGATTTCCTGTGATGTCCTTCACTTCAGCAAGCACCACAGGGGGGTCAATCGGCTTGAGATCGCGAGTGGTTTCAAAAGTGCCTGGCTCGGTTCGGGGGTTCAGGATAGTAAGCCCGCTGGGTGAGAGCTCTTGCGAATCAGTCGAAGAGTGAAACGGACTACTCGAACAACCGAAAAGCATCGACAAGCTGGCGAGCGACATCACGGTGACACCGTAGAAAAATTTTTGGCGCATCATTTCGGAAACTCCTTAGGGCGCGCGGTGCAGGATCGCGCGATCGAAATTTTGGTTCAGTGGATACGGTAGGAACGCTGTTGCACGTGGAAGGCCAGTGCTATCCTCGTAGTGACGGGGAAGGAGACGGGCCTGAATGTCGGTGATGAGCTTAAAGCAGCATCGAACGCGAATCTATCGGCTGATTGCTGGGTTCTATTTGTCGTTCCCTTTAGCGAGCCTTCCATTTTTTTTATTTCTGCTCGGAATTCCACTCGATCGCTTGCCTCGAATCTTGATGCACCCGTTTTTTTGGCCGCTGTCTATGGTCGCGATGATCACAGGCCTGGGGCTTCATGAGGTGCGCCGGTGGAGCTGGTATCTGCTTCATTTTACCGAGCTTTATTTCGTTTTGCTCTCAGCTCATTTTGCTTTTCGCTACGGACAGAGCCCGTATCCGCTAGTGTCTTTTTTTGTTTTGGTTGGGTTTATCTGGTTGGGCCATCGGCGTTTGACTCAAGAGCTACGCGTGCCCTACTTTATGCCCCAAATTGCGTGGTGGGAAAGCAATCCACGTTACAAAACGGTCCTTCCGGCTCAAGTGCTTCGTGAGGGTGGTCGGACCCTCGATGCTGACATTCTCGATCTCTCGCTTTCGGGTTGTTTCATTAAGTGCAAACCCGAGTTTCAGGCCAATGAGTGGATTGAGATTCACTGTCGTCTGTTTTCCCGCGACTGGAAGTGCCGTGGTACCGTGGTTTGGAATACTTTTGGAGCAGTCACTCATCCGCGCGGGATTGGCGTGAAGTTCGGCGCCATGGATCGCGGCACGCGACGGATTTTGAGAGCTGCCACCGCGCGCTTGAAGCGCATCTCAGAGCTGAACCGAAGCGGTCGTTACTGGATGAGCTCTGAGGAGTATGAACGCTTGTCATCGAAACTGAATTCGCCACTTCCCGGAGGCGATGCGTGACGCTCGATGAGGCCATGCGGGAGGCTCTGGCTCTCGCGGTTCAGGCAGAGTCGGTAGATGAAGTTCCTGTGGGAGCTCTGGTGCTAGACCCTCAGGGTCAAGTGATTGGTCGGGGCATGAATCGACGAGAGACCCGGCATGATCCCGTGGGGCATGCCGAGATCGAGGCGTTGCAGGCAGCAGCAAGCGCCCTATCGAGCTGGCGCTTGGTGGGGTGCACTCTGGTAGTGACGCTCGAGCCCTGTCCGATGTGCCTGGCTGCTGCACAACAGGCTCGTGTGGCCCAAGTCGTTTATGCGGCAGAGGATCCCAAAGGCGGGGCGCTGTCGCTGGGGTATCGATTGAATGAAGACTTGCGGTTGAATCACCGTTTTGAAGTGCTTCGAGTAGAAAACCCCGATTGTAGCGGCATTTTGAAGCGATTTTTTAAGAATAAGCGCCGGAATCCTAGCTAACCCGATTGCCAAGGAATCGTTAAGAATCCGTGCTGCAGAGGTACCCAAAAGTCAGCTCGTGGTAGGTGCGTCGTTCGGGAGTGCGGCGCATGAAGAGGCTTTTGTTTTTGGTTTTTTTAGCGGCAGGAATTTCGAGCTGTCAGAACTCGGGCGGAAACGCCTCTCAAACGACGGCGCTAGCGCAGACCTGCGGATCACAAGAGCAATGCTTGGCGGTGAAGGTGGTGGCCTACGCCGATGAGGATGGCGTGGTTTCGAGTCAAGATCACGTGGCCAGTTTGATCGAGCGAGTCAATCAGATCTGGGCTCAATGCGGAATTCGGTTTTTACTCGAAGAGTACTTGGCGCAGGATCCGCGCCCCTTGGGTTTGGGTGTACAGACCCAGTCGATGAGCGATCTTCCTAAGATTCGGGGGGCTTGGTCTTCAGATTCGCATTTGTTGGTGGTCTTGACTCGGCCGTGGTCCTCGAGTGGCGACGTGAAGGACTCAGGTGCCGAGGCTTGGACAACGCTTCCGGGGGCCGCTCCTTACGGTGCCGTGGTAGATGAGCGTGTGTCGAACCATGCCGGCGTGGTGGCCCATGAGCTGGGCCATTATTTGGGACTATTACATGTGCCTGAGCGAGTTAATCTTCTGAGTCCGGTGGTGGGAACAGAAAGTCTGCAACTCTCAGATGGGCAGTGTGCGACTGCTCATGCCGTCATTCAACGAGAGTGGATGGGGATGGTCCGCCGCGCTTGAATTTTTCTTGGGTGCTTGGCGTCTTCGTGTAGACTTTGAGCCCTATGGCTTTGAAACTCCAGTTTGCTAGTTTGTCTCTTGGCGCTTCGGTTGATCAGCAGACCGGAAGTTTGTCGGTTTTTGATTTGGTCGAGGAAGTGCGGGCCCCTCAGCTTCCCATTCATTTGCAGTCGCTGGTGATTTCGCTTTCTTGGGAAAAAATGATTCCCGATTCGGTCTCCGGAAAGCTTCTGATTCATCTGCTGACTCCGGATGGAAAACAAAATCACTTAGGCCAGGGTGAGCTTGCGATTCCTGCCGAGCAAAAGCGCATGAAAGCTGTTTTTCGCTTTGGCGGGTTTCCTGTGATTCAGTTCGGAACCCATCGTTTCGTCGTGTCTTGGGTGAATGCTGCCGGACTGAAGCAAGGCGAGGCGATCTTGGATTTTGAAGCGATTCAGGTAGCTCAAGTGGCTCAGGGCGTGGGTCCGGCTCCCGGAGAGAAGCCTCCACTAGCTCACTGAGCTTGAGAGTAAGATGTCTCAAAAAGCAGGCATTCGTCAGACCTGGAGCGCGCTCAAACAGCCAAAAATGTTGGCCTTGCTGGCCTTGGGGATGTCCTCGGGGCTTCCCTTTGCGCTGACCTTGGGCACTCTTCAGGCGTGGATGAAGGATGCTTCGATTGACTTAAAGACCATTGGCCTGTTCGCCGTTCTGAGGCTTCCTTTTTCGGTAAAGTTTTTGTGGTCGCCTCTCTTAGATCGGTTCGCCTTGCCGATGCTCGATCGTCGTCGGGGATGGACGTTCGTGATTCAGCTCTTGCTTGCTGCCAGCATCGCAGGAATGGCTGCGACAGATCCCGCAGCTCAAGTTGAGAGGCTTCTGTGGTTCACCTTGTTGGTGAATTTCTTAGCTGCCAGTCAAGACATCGTTCTGGATGCTTACCGTCGTGAAGTGCTCGAGGAGTCTGAACTCGGGCTGGGGGCTGGGGTATTTGTTAACGGCTATATTGTCGCCTTTCGCTACATTTCTGGGGCCTTAGCCTTGGTTCTCCCGAGTCTTTTGGGGTGGTCGTGGAACCAGGTTTATCTGTCGATGGCGCTGTTGATGGCGCTCTTTGCAACTGTAACGCTGGTTTCACCCTCGATTCGAGAAGAGGCTCGTCCGCTTGCTCCTAAGACCCTAAAAGAGGCGTTTTTCGGACCCCTTCGAGAGTATTTTTCTCGTCCTGAGGCCTACACGATTTTGGCCTTCATCATTCTGTATAAGCTGGGCGATGCCATGGCAGGCACCATGACTCTGCCCTTCATTCTTGAGGTAGGGTTTAGCCGCGAAGAATATGTGGCGATCGTCAAGCTCTGGGGTCCGGTGGCCACGTTCATTGGTGCACTGCTCGGCGGACATTATGTGTTGCGCTTGGGAATGATTCGCTCACTCTGGGTGATGGGCTTTTTACAGGCGCTTTCGACAGCGCTTTTTGCCGTGATTCCTTGGGCAGGGCGAAATCAGTGGGTTTTGGCGGGCGTGGTGGGCTTCGAGAATCTCACCGCGCAGATGGGCACGGGCGCCTATGCGGCCTATATGGCCTCAATTACCAATATTCGCTTCACAGCGACGCAGTATGCGCTGCTATCGAGCCTGATGGCCGTGCCTGGAGTGGTATTCGCCTCGCGCACCGGTGGTATGGCAGCTGCGTTGGGATGGGGCGGCTTTTTCGTGGCTTGCGCCCTTTTTGCCATTCCTGGGATTTTTCTGATTCCGATCTTAAGTCGTCGGCCCGGCGAGCTGGGGGTTGGGGCTGATCGAGCGCGGAAGCTTGTGATTACCCTGACTACGGCAGCTGGACTTTACGCCTTAGTTGCCAGTGCTGCAGACATCGCTCGGCTGATTTTTAAAATTTAAATGCCGGAGGAACGTCGGGAATGCCATGCACCCCGAGTGCCCGGTCAAATTGCTTGAATGTGCCCAGGCTATCATCAAGAAGCTTTCGGCCCGGGCAAAGAATGGCCTCATTCGGGAACTCCTCTTGATCGCCCTTCAGGAGATCGGGCCGACACTTCTCGCGAAGCTCTTTTTGTACCAGATGAAAATGTCGCTGATCTTTTTCTTCGGTGAGCTCGATCTCGGCTACGCCTTCGGGATGGTATCGATAAAAGCGCGGAAGCTCGGCTGACCAGAGCATCGGTGGCGAGTACAGAGGTTTGAGTTCGGGTTGAGCGTGTCCGCGCTTCCGGTGCGCGACACTGGTGTTGAGGTCAACGATTTCGCCAAAAACGGTAGCTGCCCAGAAGTGAAAGCTTTGCCCCCAGCAGCCCGCCCAAATGGCTTGTTGGTTTTCGAGAATTTCGATCCAGGCGGCTGGGCCGTAAAAAACCTGAGCTGAAATTCCGTGGTTCTTGAGTGCTTCAACTGCGGCGGCAGCAACTAAAAGCGGCACCTCAGACCGATCGCCAGTGACTCGATCGACGACCTTGCTGACCACTCGTGAGACGTTGGCAATCACGGGTAGGGGAGTGCTCATGCGATCAGCTCCATTCCTCGGCGAATGACTTGGGCAAGCTCAGGTTTTGATCGGGCAATTTCGGCAACTCGGGTAAGAACGGCCGATCGCCATGGGGAAAATAATCGCCAAAGCTGATCGAGCTCAAGGAGTTCCATTCGCAGTAGCCAATCGCTGGGGTGGTCTCTCTCAAGCGCCTCGTGCACTCGGTTCAAGCGCTCTACCGTGTCTTCGCGCTGACCTCTCTCGCGCACGCGGCGCACTTCGCTGTAAAGTTCGTTAAGAACGATGGTTTCGTCAGTTAGGTTGGTTTTCTGAAAGCCGCGCTGAAGTGGCGTTGTTTCAGTTGCGATCGAGTACTTGGCACGATCTGGGGCGCCACCGTAAACTGAACTGACTGCGCTGCCGCAGGCTAGGTCGTACAGTCCCCATTCGGGACGAAATAAGATCCTATCTCCCAAAGTGACCCAGCAATTCTCGAAAGTCAGCACCGCCAAATTGCCAGCGCGCCGAATCGAGGACACGAGTTTCCCCCGAACTCGAACGTTTGAATCAAAGAGCAACTCGGTGACTCCTTGAATCTCGGGGTCCTTGAGGCTTTGGGGCCTGCGGAGCGAGCCGTTCCAGACGACTTGTCCAACCGGAGTGCCAAAGCCTTCGGGATGTTGTCTTGGGCCCTGATCTGAGATCTCGTGATCGCCGTAGGCAAGCTGACAGGGCCCCTCGAAACGTAGGTATGCTGGATTCTCAAGCGAGTCGGTAATCGCTTCGACGAGCCGTCCGCCAATTTGAACCTCCGAGTCGAACTGCGTTGTGGTGATGGTACGTGCGGCAATCGCAATTCGAAGGGCCGCAAGTCCGCCCACTCGGTAAGCCATCGTCTCGGAGAACTCTTCGAGAACCTTGCTGAGGGTTCGAAAGTTGGGAGTCACAAAAAGTTGTGGTTGCGGACGGGTGATGTCGTAGGGAACCTTCACGCAGTCGATCGATAGGGGAATCTTTTTTACCTTCGAGCTGAGGCAGTGATAGCTCTCACCGACTGAGGATAAGAGCCCCGCACCGTAGATCTTGGGTGATTCCAGAGGCCCGACGAGCCCGTATTCGACGGTCCACCAGTTCATTCGCGCCAAAAGAGCGGCTTCACTCGGTGCCGTTTGAGATATGACCGCAAGTTCGAGCTCGCGATTGGCTTTGTCGATCTGCTCTGCCGAAGAGTGCGGGTCTTCCTTGATTTCAGAAAGTTTTCGAACGGCTTGGTAAACGGCGAGGTCTTCGGCAGAGCTAATGGCTTTTCTAGAAACCTCGCCATATTTCCTCAGGTAGGCCGCGTATTCAGGGTCAGCGATGATGGGCGCATGGCCCGCAGCCTCATGAACGATATCAGGGGCTGGGGTGTAAGCGAGGTTCTCGAGCTGACGCATGTCACAGGCGATCGGAAGCACGCCGAGAGATTGAAACTCCATGAAGGCGGCCGGAGGAATAAAGCCGCTGACGGCCACGGCACGCCAACCGAACTTGCGCAGCTTTTCATCCATCTCTGAGATGAGGGGAATGCGCTCGGTGGAAATTCCAGTTTCGTCTAGGCCGTCGAGGTATTTGCGGTGGGCGTTTTTAGCGAAAAAGGCGCGCGAAATGCGAAGAATAAAACGCCACGAGGCGTGATCGATTGCAGTGTACAGAGAGGGGTCTTGTTGGACGACGAAGGGCGCAAGGTGTTCAGGAATCCTTTCGGTGAGAGGCAAAGTCGTTGCGGCCATTGGTGCTAGAGGATAGCTCAGCACTAGGGGCGTTGCCACTGTTCAGTTTTAGTGTCACGCGAGCGGAGCTATCGAGTGAGGAGCGAAGGCATGAGTCAGTCGAGTGAGTCGAAGACGGAGGGGCATCCGGAGCACTTTGCGTCGCGTGAGGAGAACCAGCGCCTCACGCTGCGTGCAGAAAGCCAGCGTCTCACGCTGCGTGCAGAAAGCCAGCGTCTCACGCCGCGTGAGGAGGAATGGCGCGGACCGCTTTGGAAGCACCCCTTCTTTCTTTATGTCGCGCTTACCGGAGCGCTCTTTCTTTTCTTGCTGGTGATGGGGTGGCTTGCTTGGACGCAGGATTGGATTCCGCATCGCTGAGCAAAGCCTCTTCGAAACTGAGATGTCCTTTTGAGAAGAGCCTGGGCCGGTTAAGCGAGCTGGAATAGCGGCTGGGCAGAGAAGCGTTGGCTTGAGGAACTCGAGTTTTACGCAGAGAACCTTTGAGGTTGTGGATCTCGAATCGGGCGCAGGTTCCCCAAAATCTTTAGGAGACTTCGCTAAAAGTACTTCTGCCGAACGAAAGCGGCGGGACTGAGACTCATTTTTGAACAGACTGGCGCTGTTCCGTCGAGATGGGAAATAGCCGAGCCGGGAAGGACTCGTCGGAGGAAGTAAAAGTGATGGGTGGGATTGAATGGCTGGCCAGGTTGGACTCGAACCAACGACCGATCGGTTAACAGCCGATTGCTCTACCGACTGAGCTACTGGCCAACACTCCTTATTGGGATAACCCTAAATTCCCTGTGTTGTCCAGCGCCGCAGTTAGAGGGGTCAAAAAAATGTCTGCTTTTTCCGGCGCAAGTCTTCGCTATACTGGATGCTTCTGGGAGAGACCATGAAGCATAAGCGCTCTAAAATTCTCATTAACCCTCGCTTTCAGCTTCGTTTTGCGTTTTTTGTGACGAGTTGGGTGCTGGGGTTAAGCCTGGTATTTCCGATGATTCTGAACGAGGCGTTTTCACTGATCACGGACCAAGCCATTCAGGATCCCCAGGGGCTCGATGTCGCCCATTTAATTGCAGTGCGTGAAAAGCTCTTTCAGTACCTGTATTTTATCGAGGCCATTTTTGCTTTGGTGATTTTCCTGCTGTCGATTTTTCTCTCTCATCGCGTCGCCGGCCCCTTGTACAAGCTCAATCTTTTTCTTCAGAATGCCGCAAAAACCGGCACGCTTCAGGGCGGTCTGAAGTTTCGCTCAGGAGATCACTTTACCGAACTCGCAGATAGCTATAATGCGATGGTGGCCGCCGTTCAGCCGAATGCTGGCCCACGACGTTCGACTCAGCCATGAAGTTTCGTCCTCATCATTTTCTTTGTACTCTGGGGTTCCAGGGCAAAGGCTATTCGCCCGCATTTATCGCAAATTTTCAGGCGATCGTAGATCGCCTTCGTGCTCCAGGGGGGGGCTCGGTCGAAATCGAAGTGGTGGCTCAGACCGATTCGATTTGCACGCCCTGTCCCAACCGTACCGGGGCCACCTGTACCAGTGAACCCAAGATTCAGCGGTTAGATCATGCCCATGAAGCTCTTTTGGGAGTTCAGCCTGGCCAGAGGTTGACCTGGGAAGAGGCGCAATCGCTGATTGCCCAGCGGGTATCGATTGAGGCTTTTCATCAAGCCTGTGAGCCGTGTTCGTGGCGTAGCTTGGGAGTTTGTGAGCAGGCCCTGGTAGCGCTGAAGAAGGACCGCCAAGCGAGGCGCTCTGAGAGTGAAAGCGGGCGTATTTCAGGCTCTTTTCTGGCCTTCTTGATGGTGGGTATCTCTCTGGTGGGGTCTTGGGTAGCCGCTGCCGCCACCCAGGGTACAGGGCAGGTGCGAAGTTCCATTAAAAAACCTGCGGTGCGATCATCGAAACTTGAGACCAAGCCTTCTCCTTTACCTTCTGATTTACAGGCACTTCGAACGCCATCGGGGTGGGCCCGAATTCCCGACACCAGTCTTTATTACGATCATGCCCAGGCACTCAGGGCGCGGGCCCTTCAGAGCTCAGCCCAGCAGGCTTTGGGATCGAAGCACTGGAGCTCGGCATTTCAAAAGGCGCGTTTGGCGCAGACCCACTGGCTTCGCATTCAGGACCGGTTCTCCAGCTCGCCATGGCTCAAGAGATTACCCGAGGAGCTGGGGCAGGCCGATCTTTTGATGGCCAAGGCAAGCTTGGGGCTGGGGCGCCCAGCCCAGGCTCGCGAGTTTTTCGAGAGGGCGTGGGATCGCTTGTCTTTTGGAGGGGTGCAGTGGTCTGACGTTGATGCTTACTTCGCAGTTTGTGAGCGCGTTTTTCCGGGATTTTGGAAAGATGCCACAGGAAATAGCTGCACTCAGTGGGCGCGTCGGCTGGTGTCGATTTATCCCAAGCAGTCTCCCGAGCGAACCGCGCTGGGAAAGCGATGGAAAAGTGTTTTAGAAGGCCTAAATGACCTGCCGTTGGCACCAGTGTCTCCTCGGCAGCAGCAGTCGTATCGCGTGCCAGATGAAGACGTTGCGGCGTGGGACGCCCTCCTGCCGCTTTTGCGTGAAGGCAAATCGCGGGCTCTTCGGCGGGCGCTGACTGAACATCTAGAAAAGTTCCCCCGATCTGCGCTTCGGCAGAAGGCGAGGTACTGGCTGGCCATCGGACAGATCGACGATGGAGAAGTTCCTGCCGAGGCTCGCAGCTTGCTCGAGCAGGTCGCGCGCGAGAGTCCGCTCAGTTTTTATGGTTTGCTGGCAGCTCAGGCTTTGAAGAAAGATCCCGAGGATTTCTTGCTAGCTGAAAAGCCCACAGGAAAGGGCATGGATCTTCGGCTTCACCCCTCCGAGATTCAGTCTCTCCGCAAGGCCGAGGCCTTGCTCCAAACCCGAGATCCTGCCCTCTTCGAGCTGGCTCGAATGGAGCTTCGAGAGGTGCGTGCGAAGGACTCTTTTGAAAGCGATTTTCTGGTGCATTTGGCAGATTTAAACCAAACGGCTGGGTCGTATCTCGGGGCCTTTCAGGCGGTAACCGAGCTGATTCAGCGGGGGGCTCGTCAGGCGGCAACGGCCTGGGCGATTTCGGTAGCCTTTCCGGTAGATCGCTGGAGCCTGATTCTCAGCCAGGCTGAGGCTCGTGGAATCGACCCCGTTTGGGTTTTAAGCCTGATGAAGCAAGAGTCGGCCTTTGATCTTGGCGCCATTTCATCTTCGGGTGCTGTGGGATTGATGCAGGTTATGCCCGCAACTGCCGTTGCAACTGACCCTACGATCACGCGAGTGGGTTTAGCCGAGGATCAGAACAATGTTCGAATCGGCACCATGTATATGAGTCAAATGTTGACTCGATTCCGAGGCAATATTGCTCTGGCCACCGCAGCCTATAATGCGGGGCCAGCGGCGGTCGAGCGATGGATGAAAGAGTACGGGTTAAAAGACACTGAAAATGGGCTCTCTCTAGGTATGCTCGAATTCATCGAGTCGATTCCCTACAAAGAAACACGCGATTACGTCGGCTCGATTATTCGCAATTATCACTGGTATTCGAAGCGTCTGCCTCAGGAGCTCAAGACTCTGCCTGCTTCGGTCAAGATCCCTCAGGCGCTCTCGTATTTTTGGATGCGAACGGTGGCTGCCCCTGAAGCTTCTGGAAGCTCGAATTCGAAGTAAATTTCGAAAAAGACAGCTAATTTTCGAGGTGATCAGTTGGCAAAGCGGAAGTGCATGATGTCACCATCGCGCACAACGTACTCTTTCCCTTCCAATCGAAGGGCGCCCGCATCCCGCACCTTCTGTTCAGTTCGGTGCTTCATGAGGTCATCGAAGTGATAAACGTCAGCCTTGATAAAGCCTTTTTCGAAATCGGTGTGAATGACGCCCGCAGCTTGCGGAGCCTTCCATCCCTTATGGATGGTCCAAGCCCGAACTTCGACTTCTCCGGCAGTAAAGTAGGTTTGCAGTCCTAAAAGTGCATAACCCGCACGAATCACACGATTCAGGCCTGGCTCCTCCATTCCCATATCAGCCAAAAAGGCGGCTTTTTCCGACTCATCAAGCTCGGCAATCTCTGATTCGATCTTTCCGCAGATTTGAACGACCTGGCTTCCTTCCTTGGCGGCGTGGTCCATGACTTTTCGAACGTACTCGTTGGGTTCGCTTTTTCCGATGTCTTTGTCATCAACGTTGGCCACGTACATCACGGGTTTAGAGGTGATGAGATGAAACTCATAGATGAGCTTCAGATCGTCTTCGGAAAGATTGAGTGATCGTACGGTTAAGCCCTTCTCGAGGGCTGCCTTCACGGGCTGAAGAACGCCCAGCTGCGCAGCAGCCTTTTTGTCGCCCGATCGCGCCGTCTTTTCGATGACATTGAAGCGCTTATTCACGGTTTCGAGGTCAGCAAGAATCAGTTCGAAATCGATGACCGAAATATCTCGAATCGGGTCAACCGAACCATCTACATGGATCACGTTGGGATCAGAGAAGCACCGTACCACGTGGGCGATTGCATGGGTTTCGCGGATATGCCCGAGAAACTGGTTACCAAGTCCCTCACCCTTCGAAGCGCCCTTCACCAAGCCCGCGATGTCAACGAACGTCATGGTGGCGGGAACCAGCTTTTGAGGGGGGATGCACTCAGCGATCTTGGCCAGTCGGGCGTCGGGAACCTTCACGATGCCCG
>JBDLQW010000128.1:0-21000 GCA_039800365.1 Pseudomonadota bacterium | reverse complement strand
TCAATGAAGTAGAAAAGGAGAAGGCTTTCGCCGATCTTTCGACATGGATTCAAGAGCACGGTTGATCGAAACGATTTTGCAGAAGAGCTACAGAGAGGGCGAATTTACGCTTTCTTCGGGGCTGAAGTCGAATTTTTATATCGACTTAAAGGCCACGACGCTTTCGGCGGAGGGCGCCTTGCTAATCGGAGAGGTGAGCATTCAGGAGCTTCGTGAGGCGAAAATTCTGGATCAAATCGTCGGCGTAGGGGGGTTAACACTGGGGGCAGACCCGATTGCCACGGCGATTTCTCTGGCGAGCTTGCGCGCTGATGATCTTCGTGCCGGAATTCCAGCGTTTATCGTGCGCAAAGAAACCAAAGGGCATGGTACCTCGCGCTGGATTGAGGGGGTGGAGAACCTTCGTCCAGGCGGAGGAGTGGTTGTGGTCGAGGATGTCTCGACTACCGGTAAGTCGGCGATTCAAGCAGTAGAGAGGGTTCAGGCAGCTGGATTCAGGGTTTTAGCGGTATTAACGGTGGTTGACCGAGAACAAGGGGCCAGTGCTTTTTTTCAAGAACGAGGCATTCCGTTTTTGAGCCTGGCTAAGCTTTCTGACTTGAAATCACAGTATCGCGCGTAAACCGCGAATCATCGCGATGGGGATAATCCACCGTGTAGTGAAGCCCCCGGCTTTCTTTTCTTTCAAGGGCACAAGTCACGATCAGTTCAGCGACAGTCAGCAGGTTTCGTAGTTCAATCAGATCTCGCGTCAAAAGGTAGTTCCAGTAGTAGGTCGTCACTTCTTCTTTTAAGAGTTCGAGACGTCGGCGGGCTCGCTCGAGTCTTCGGTTGCTTCTGACGATGCCCACGTAGTTCCACATCACTGTTCTGAGCTCAAACCAGTTAGCAGCGATATCGATTTGCTCTTCAAGCGGAACCGCTTTTCCAGGGTCCCAAGCGGGAATGGTCTCGGGGGGCGAGGGGAGACTGGGTTTTCGCTCCTGAATCGAATTCAGAAAGGGAGCGCTATGCGTGACCACACGACTTGCGAAGACCACGGCTTCTAATAATGAATTGCTCGCTAAGCGGTTAGCGCCGTGAAGACCGGTGCAGGCAACTTCTCCGATTGCATAAAGCGAGGGCAGAGTCGTCTCGGCATTGTCATTCACGAGAACGCCACCGCACATATAGTGCGCAGCTGGAACCACGGGAATCGGATCTGTCGCAGGGTCGATCCCAAATTTTTTGCAGGTTTCTGAGATATTCGGAAATTTCTTGGTGACCTCCGGGATCGCACGAGCATCAAGCCACACGTGACGATCTCCGGTACGTTTCATTTCAGAGTCAATCGCTCGAGCCACGATATCACGAGGAGCAAGATCTGCAGACTCATGGTAGCGCGGCATGAAAGCTTCGCCTTCGAGATTGCGTAAAATCGCACCCTCGCCCCGAAGAGCTTCAGAGATGAGGAACGTCTTCGCCGAAGGGTGGAACAGGCAGGTGGGATGAAACTGCATGAATTCGAGATTCGCTACTGACGCTCCAGCGCGATGAGCAAGCGCAATGCCATCGCCGGTGGCCACATCCGGGTTTGAAGTGTAGAGGTAAGCTTTGCCCGCTCCGCCTGTGGCAAGAACGGTAATATCGGCTTCCAGCGTTCGAACCTGTCCCGTTTGTGTGTCGAGGACATAAGCTCCCAGGCATCGTCCTGGTTTTCTCCAACGCTTGAAGGCTTTGCCTTCGGTAATCAGATCGATGGCAATTTGATTTTCGAGGATCTCAATCTGAGGAGTGCTTCGCGCCTTTTCGAGGAGGGCACGCTCGATCTCCCATCCGGTGAGGTCATTGGCGTGTAGGATTCGTCGCTGGCTATGTCCCCCTTCACGATGAAGGTCGAGCTCCTCAGTGGGGTCGACCCCTTTTTTCGTGAACTGCACCCCCCAATCGATCAGCTCGCGAACACGATCAGGTCCTTCTTGAACACAGATCTTGACGATTTCTTGACGGCACAGTCCAGCGCCCGCAGTGAGGGTGTCGGCTTCATGCTCTTCGAAGCTATCGTTTTTCGACCAGACCGAGGCAATGCCCCCTTGTGCGTACCTCGTAGACCCCTCGTCGGCAGTCTCTTTTGAAAGCAAGGTGATTCGCACGCCCGGGTGTTGAGCTGCAAATTTCAGGGCACAAGAAAGTCCGGCAATTCCGGTTCCTAGGATAAGAACTTGAGGTACGATCATGACAGATTCCATGCAGATCATAGCCGTTAACAGCAGACCTTTCCAGCGCGCTCTCTCAGGGGTGATCTTTGAGCTTTCGGGGGAGGTCCGATGATCGAGCTTCGAACCCGAGCTCAGATTTCTTCGCAGGCTTTGCGAGCCAACGTGCGACAGCTCTCGAAGGCGGCCTCTAGCCGGTCGCTTCTTGCGATGGTGAAGGCAGATGCCTATGGTCACGGTGCCGTTTGGGCATCTCGAATTCTATCGAAAGAGCCTGGGGTTTCAGCGCTGGGAGTTGCGACGTTCTCAGAAGCAGTTGAGATTCGTCTGGGACTTCAGGAGTCGGAAAAGCCTTTGCCCATTTTGGTTTTTTCGGGTTCGGCGCCCTGGCCCCAGAAACCTCAAGATTCGGGCTGGATTCAGCTTCTCGAGCGGTTTGCCTTAACTCCTGTCATCAGTTCGATTGAAGATTGGCGTCAGTTCCATTCGGGGTTTCCTCGAGCCAGCGGATCACTCAGGGTGCCCTTTGAATTGAAGTTCAATACGGGCATGAATCGCTTGGGCATCGACCTCGAGTATTTGCCCGAGATCCGGCGAGATTTGCTAGCCCTTGCGCAACGTGGAATTTATCCCCGAGGCGTGCTCTCGCACCTGGCAGTCGGAGAAGACTGTCATCATCCGTTAAGTCGCATTCAGGCTCAGCGCTTCGAGGGAGTTTGTTCTGAGCTGGGCGCCTTCTTGCCTGACTCAGTCGAATTTCATTTAGCCAATAGCGCGGCCACCCTCAGAAGTGAAAAGTGGAGGTTTCATTCGCGGGTGCAGCGAGTGCGCCCAGGGCTTGCGCTTTACGGCATTCCCCCGGCAAACGACCGGAGCCGTTCGCGACTTCAGCCAGTTTTGACTTTAGAGGCGCCAGTCATTTTAATTCGCGAGATCGGACGCGGTGAGACGGTGGGCTATGGCGCGCGTTACCGCGCCTCTAAGCGAGAGCGTGTGGCGATTCTTGCAGCCGGATATGGCGAGGGTATTCATCGCGCCTGGAGCGCCCCTGGCTCATCAGCGCGAGTTCGACTTCAGGGTCGACTGCAGCCTTTTTTAGGCCCGATTTCAATGGATATGTGCGCGATTCGAGCCTCAAGTTCGGTGCGAGTAGGTCACTGGGCCCAGCTTTGGGGCGCAGGAATCGATCCGTGGAAGCAAGCTGCGGCCGCTCACACGATTCCCTATGAGATTTTGACTTCGCTCTCACGTCGGGTACAACGAATCTATGGCTAACGCTCAGGTCGATCGTGGAACCATTCGCTTTAGAGAGGTTCACAAGTCTTTTCGAGGGGGACGAGATCAAGTGCTTCGTGGCCTTTCTGCCGAGTTTCCCGCAGGAAAGCTCACTTATATTTTAGGCCCGTCAGGCGTGGGCAAGAGCGTTACTTTAAAGCATATTTTGGGGCTTCTGAAGCCTGACTCAGGCGAAGTCTGGGTAGCTGGAAAAAACATGTCGGAAATTCGGGGTCGAGAGCTTGCGGAGCATCGCAAGGTTTTTGGAATGCTCTTCCAAAATTCAGCTCTTTTTGACGACATGACCATTTTTGAGAATGTGGCGTTTCCACTTCGAGAGCATACGCAGCTGACCGAGCGAGAGATCGAAGAGAAAGTCTCGCGTAGTCTCGAGATCCTGGGAATGAAGTCCGGATACGATAAATTTCCGAATGAGCTTTCTGGAGGCATGAAGAAGCGAGTGGCGTTGGCTCGCGCCATTATTCGAGAGCCTCAGATCCTCCTTTATGATGAGCCGACTACGGGCTTAGATCCGGTAACCCGAGTCACGGTGGATGATTTGATTGAGACACTCAAGCGTGAATACCAGCTGACGTCTTTGGTGATTAGTCACGACATTCCTTCGGCGCTGCGGCTGGCCGATCAAATCGCTTTTTTGCAGGATGGAAAGTTTGTATTTTGGGGGTCTCCGCAAGAGTTCAAGCACTCCACCAATGAAGTGATCCGCAAGTTTTTAGATGCCGATCGCATGAGCTTTCAGGTGCTTCAATGAGCCGCTGGTTGGTGCGTACGACTGATTTTGAGATTTTGGGGCCCTACGAGGATGCTGCCCTGATCGAGGCAATTCGCTCGGGGCGATTCGATCTCCATGATGAAGCGTGTTGCGAGAATCAGTATTGGTTCGCGTTTCATGAAAGCGAGGAGTTGAAAAAACAATTGGGAATTTCCTGGCCGGATCTCTCACAGCGAAAAAGCGAGGAAGATACCGACGAGATCACTGAAACTCAAAGCCTTACCCGTACGGCCATTACTGAAAAAGTCTTTCCCAAGGAAAAGGACCCGCGTCAGACCGCAAGCGAGCGCGTGAGTTTGAAGGAGCTGGAGGGACCGGAGGGCGACTTAGATTCGAGTTATTCTTTCTTCTGGCCGATCTTGGCCTTGCTGGGGGTTGTTGCCGGGGCGTTTTTCTTTTTTCCCAGGTGAGCTGGATTTCGAGGATCTGCAAAGTGAAGATCTTTGAGAACGGCAGAGTTATCCAGAGCTCCTTGGTTCAGGATTTCTAAGATCTGCCGCCGACGATGATGGAGCTCAGACCTCCAGATAGGATGGGCCACCTCGACGTGAAGTACGCCTTGTTCCACGCGTGTTGCTTGGGCATGTTTGGCGATGATCGGCCCTACAGCAGATTCCCAACGGGCGACGGCTTGAGCTTCCCGAAGGCGATTTTGAAACGCATCCGACAGTCGTCCTCCGGTTAGAATTTCTTTTAAGGTCTTAAATCCCACTGAATCAGCCCTAACACAGAAGGGTAGAAATCTGCTATCGACCTGCTTATGGCGTCGGCACCCCCTCAAAGCCAGAAGACTTCGGCCAGAAACCGCGTCTTATTTTTTTTCGATCGTTTTTTTGATCGATCGCTCGCGCTCAGCGGAGTGGTTTTGGTGTCAGTACTTCTGAGCGGGTGCGGTTACACGCTTCGAACCTCTCGTAGCGCCTCGCAATTCAAGGCTCGAGGTGTCGAGCGCATCTATATCCATCCCCTGAAGAATCAGACGTTTCGAGCCGGCATCGAAAACACCGTGTACAACTCGTTAGTTCGTGCCATGGCCGGGGCAGCGGGAATTCGCGCGGTTAGTCGGCCAGAAAACGCAGACGCCGAAGTGATGGGTGTGGTGACTGTGGTGGATCGTTCGGTCAGTAGCCAGATCAAGGCTTCTGATTTGAACCCCAAGGGTCTGGGCTCGAGTGCGATTCTGGTGGCCACCGAGTACATGGCCAGACTGGATTGCCGGTTCGTGCTTCAGAGTCGCCTGACGGCGGGGGCGACTCCCCGCGAGCTTTGGAGCGGCGAGTTTTCCCGCAGCAGGCCATTTCCGGGAAATAATCAGATTTGGAGTTTGGGCAGCACTTCTGCGCTGATCAATGAAAGTGAGCTGGATCGTACGCTTGCCGATATTTCTGAATCGATGGCTCGAGATGTGATTCAAGCGATGAGCGAGGGATTTTAATGAAGCTCGATGCGAAACAAGTGCAGCAAGAGCTGAAACAGGGGCTCGTTTGGCCCGTGTACTGGTTGCATGGTTCAGAGCGTTTTCAAATTCGCGAACTGGTGAACCTTCTTCGAAAAACTGTTGTTGGCGAAAAGACGTGGTCTGAAGAGCGTCTTGACGGAGGTTCACTAGGCGCTGACGACGTGATTTCAGCGGCTCAAAGTATTCCGTTTGGCGGGGGAGTTCGATTTGTCGTGGTGCAGGAGGCGCACCTGATTCAGAGTCCCGAGGATCTGAGCTGTCTTTTTGGTGCACGATTGCCTTTGGATCAGGCGTCATTTGTGGTGGTTTTTATTGCCAAGGATTTGGATGCGCGCCGGAAATTTTCAAAAGTTCTGATCGAACGCGCCGCCGTGGTGGGATGCACCGAGATTCCTGAGGAGCAGCGTGAGGCTTGGGTCAGGTATTTGGGGGCAAAGTGGGGGATTAGCGCAGAGACCTTGCCGCTTGAGCTTTTAGTTCGCTCTGAACCTTGGAGCTTGGAGTGGTTAGATCAGGAGCTTGCGAAGTGGGCATTGGCAGAATCGGCGGCTCCTGGCCTCGGGCGTGAAACGTTGGCAGGAGTAGGCGGGCTTGGCGAGTTTCCTGTGGATGCGTTCCTGACCGATTTTCTGGAGCGGCGGAATCTCCGGGGAGCCTTGTCTTGGGTTTCCGTAATCGCGACAAAGACCGATGTGTCGTTGCCTTTGTTGGGGCTTTTGGCTTGGAATGTGAGAATGGCAGCCTTAATGGCCGCCCGCTCTCCTACGTTGCGTCTCGCCCCAATCCAACAGGCCAAGCTGACTCGCATGGTTCGCGGGTGGAAGCTTGAAGAGCTACAAGCGCTTCAAAAAGAACTTTTTGAGCTGGATTTTGCACTCAAGCAAACGCCCCAGGAACCTTTGGCTCTCTGGGGCGTGCTGATTCAACGTTTTTGCCCGCAGGCTTAACCTGCGTCAAATCGAGATCGGTTGCTTATTTCTTTGAGCTGCCTGCCGTCAAAGCAGCAGGAAGATTGGCCTTCAAGAAATGGGTCAGGCGGCTGATTTTTCGCGAAGCGCGACCTTGAGGAATAGCGCCCTTGCTTGCCGCTTTGCCGAGAGCCTTAATGGCCTTGGTGTAAGCCGCTTTCACTTGTGCGGCATCTTTCGACTTTACTAAGTCCAGCATCTGTTTCACCGCAGTCTTCGTGCTGCTGCGAACGATGTTGTTCCGCTCTTGGCGCTTTTTGGTTTGTCCGGCACGTTTGGTCGATTTTCTCGTATTGGCCATGATTGGCACTCCTTGATCACCGGCGGTTGATAATGTCCGGTTCGTTTGCTCGGGTATCTGAATCCTGCCTTCTTTTCAAGGAGAAGTTTTCACAGAATAGGGTATCGGCGACTGGGTGAGTCGCCTCCCGCGAAAAGCTTTGAACTTGGACCCTGCTAAGACCTAAGTGTCGATTGAAAACGGCGTGAAGTTGGTGCCCTGATCGAAGTAGTCCTCGTTTTCGGCCTTTTTTAAGAACTCCACCACCCGGTAGGTCAGGGGCGTATTGACCACTTCCCAAAGAACTTTCATCAGGTAGTTGCTGAAGAGTACCTGAATGATCAACGAGTTCTCCCACACGCCATAAAAGGCTAGGGGGTAAAAAATGAGCGAGTCGGTGAGTTCGCCAACGACGGTTGAGCCAATCGTCCGGCTCCACAGGTGACGTCCTTGCGTCCAGATTTTCATTTTGGCCAAAGTGTAGGAGTTGCAGAATTCGCCACAAAAAAACGCCACCAGCGAAGCCGCTGCGATTCGAGGGGTTCCACCCAGAACGGCTTCCAGTGCTGATTGGTTCGTATATCCTTCAGCCGGTGGAAGTAAATTCACCACAAACCAAGCCATGAACGAAGCAAATCCCATCGCCGTAAAGCCGGCCCAAACGACTTTGCGAGCCCGGGCGTACCCGTAGACTTCAGTCAGAATGTCGCCGAAAATATAGCTAATCGGAAAAAAGAACACTCCGGCGCCAAAAGTGAACCCGCCGACAGTGGTGATTTTCGAGGCGCCAATCAAGTTCGAGCAAAGAAGGACCGTAACGAAAGCCGCCATGACCAGGTCATAATACTTGTAAGTGCGTTTCATTGTGCTCCCATGCTATCTGGGGGCATGATTCGACACAAATGGAAATCGGCTCAAGGGCGCCTGCACCAGCGCTCTGCTTCGAAGGAGAATCGTGCCGAGGGGGTTCGCCTGGAGATTGAGCTCGCTTCAGCCAGTTGGGAAGAGCTTGAAAGGGCGATCGAGGCGGCACCGAGGGAAGAAATTCAGATTGATTGGGAGGAGAGCTGGACCTTGTTTCTGAAGCCTGCTTCTCAGGGCATTTCAGAGAATCGGCTTTTAGTGGCCCACCCTGAGGAAGGGCGTTGGGTCGCAACTTGTGTCTTGAGCTTGGACTCCTGGGAGCGCCTTCAGCAAAACCTGAGGAACGGCGAAGTAGAATTTCATCGCCTTGGGGGCTTGCACTTTCTCTCAAATTTAGAAATGGTTTGGAAAAAGGATTAACGCCAATGAAACCATCACTGAAACTGCCCGCCTTGTTCTTGGTTCCTGCAGGACTCGCGCTCCTGGGGGCTGCCGCTTATGGAGCCAGCTTTTTATACGACATGATGCAGTCGTCGTTGTCGGCTGGCGGTTCTAAATACGCGGTAACGGTTCCTGGTGAGCGCCCCATGAACGTTAAAGATGCACCTGCATGTCAGCAAAAGACCGCCAAGTGGCTAGGGTGCTTTTAATTCAGGTTTTCAGACTCGGAACCCGCCCTTGAAGGGGAGGGCTCTTATGGGTTTGTTCGGAGTTGTGTTTTGAATTTTTGGTGGCTGAGGGCGGGATCGAACCGCCGACCTGCGGGTTATGAATCCGCCGCTCTAACCATCTGAGCTACCCAGCCGACCATCAAAAGACTTCATCAACAGTCAGAACCAGTGTGTCGACTAATGTCTCAACAAGAGTGACGATGAAGAGTGGCGCTGAACCTAAAATACTCCAGGCCGCAGGTCAAGGGGTCTATCGGAATATTCCCAAGCAAGCAGGAGGACGCCTGATTCGAGAGACCATTGCGTCTCTTCGACAGGCCGAGGTGACGCTTCCGTTGAACTCGACCGTTTTAGATTCGCAGATCCTCATCGCGTGTTCCGGGGGCCTCGACTCAACAGCGCTAGCAGTCTTAATTGCAAAATACGGCCAAAAAATCGCCCAAGGGGTCTCGATTCTTCACATTAACCACGGGTGGCGCGGCCATGAAAGCGATCAAGATGCTCAATTTGT
Organism: Pseudomonadota bacterium; assembly: GCA_039800365.1. GTDB lineage: Bacteria > Bdellovibrionota > UBA1018 > UBA1018 > UBA1018 > CAIOHW01. The sequence continues at coordinate 11,984 of JBDLQW010000128.1, read as the reverse complement.
CGAGGCGCTAGCCCGAAAGCTGGATGTGAACTGTATTGTCGAGCGTTTAGACCCCCAGGCGATTCCAGCAGGTGAGTCGTGGGAAAATCATGCGCGGCAAGAGCGAAAGCGCCTTTACGAGAAGTATGCCGGCGAGCGGGGATTTGTTCTTACTGGCCACCAAGCCGATGAGCAATGCGAGACTTTGCTGTGGCGCCTGTTCACGGGCGCTACTCACACCCATGGGGCTGGAATTGGCGTTCAGGAGGGGCGGGAGCTTCGCCCGTTGCTCGACATTTGGAAGACTGATTTGCGCGCTTTTCTTGAGGAAGAGGGGATCTCCTGGCGCGAAGATGCGACTAATCGCGATGAGCGCTTTTTGAGGGCCTCGATTCGAGAAAACCTCGAGCCTGAGCTGACGAGGCTTTTTCCGCGCTGGAAGCACCATCTGCTAGCGCTTTCTCGGGGCAGCCGCGGGTTAAACGACTCGACCTCAAACCTCACCCGTGAGGTGCTTGCCTCCTGGTTTGGGAGCGCGGGTTTGCGAATGCGACGCGTGCACTGGCAGACGCTTCAGCGCTGGCTCGAGCAGATCCAAGACAAAAAACCCCCTACAGCTTCACGGTCTGCTGCGGGCAGCGTTCTCGATCGATTGACTCTGCCCTCAGGCTGGGAGGCGCGGCTAGAGCGCAAGCAAAACTCCAACAGCCTTTCGCTAGTGATTGAGCAGCCTGAGGTCTCTGATTCGAAGGGCCCCAGTGAGACCTAATATTCAGTCAGCCGTCTTGCTGGATCTTTGGCAACTTTTTGGCGGAAGCGCTGTCCCGCCGAGCCTTGCTTCGAGCCCTTGCTGCTTGATGGCGAGCAAGAACATTGACGAACGAGAAGCACTGAAATTGATGTTTCTTTCGGTGCGTGCTACTTTTTTCGGTGAAGGAACTCCGACATGAAATCTTCGCACAAAACAATCGCGCTCTGGCTGGTTTTGATTCTTTTGTTCACCAGCCTTTTTAAAGTTTTCGACCAAGGCAATCGCTCGAGGCGCGAAATCAAGTTTAGTGAATTCGTTCAACTCTTGAAGGACGGCAAAGTCGGGGATGTCACGTTTAAGGCAGACAACCTCATTGTGGGTTCTTTCAAAGATGCCCAAGAAGACGGCCGCAAGTTTTTTGAAACGGTCGGCGACACTTCGAATGCCAAGGTTTTCGAAATCCTTGAAAAGAACAACATTATTCCCAACTACGAGCGTCAGGAAAAAACACCGGTTTGGCAGCAAGCGCTGATTTCTTGGTTCCCCATGCTGCTGCTCTTTGTGTTTTTCTTTCTTTTCATGCGCCAAATTCAAGTGGGAGGCGGAAAAGCTCTTTCTTTTGGTAAGAGCAAAGCCCGTCTGCTGACCGAATCCACGAATAAAGTCACTTTCAAAGACGTCGCAGGGGTTGAGGAAGCCAAGCAAGAGCTTCAAGAAATCATCGAGTTCCTGAAGGATCCAAAAAAATTCACTCGGCTGGGGGGGCGCATTCCCAAAGGCGTGCTGCTCATGGGCTCGCCAGGAACCGGAAAGACGCTTCTTGCCAAAGCGATCGCGGGCGAAGCTGGCGTGCCATTCTTCTCGATTTCGGGATCAGACTTCGTGGAAATGTTCGTGGGGGTTGGAGCATCGCGAGTTCGCGATCTTTTTGAGCAGGGTAAAAAACACGCGCCTTGCATTATTTTCATCGACGAAATTGACGCTGTAGGACGGCACCGGGGCGCTGGCTTGGGTGGGGGTCATGACGAGCGAGAACAGACTCTCAACCAACTCTTGGTTGAGATGGACGGGTTTGAGTCGAATGACGGTGTGATCCTCATTGCTGCAACTAACCGTCCTGATGTTTTAGATCCTGCGCTCTTGCGGCCAGGCCGATTCGACCGCCGGGTCGTGGTGCCGGCTCCGGATCTTCGTGGGCGCGAACAAATCTTGACTGTGCACACTCGAAAGACGCCATTGGCTCCAGGAGTCAATATGGCCGTGATCGCTCGGGGTACGCCGGGGTTTTCGGGGGCGGATCTTGAAAACCTGGTAAATGAGGCTGCTTTGATGGCGGCTCGGGCGAATAAGAAAGCGCTCGAAATGGTCGACTTTGAACAAGCAAAAGACAAAGTGCTGATGGGCAGCGAGCGCCGAAGCATGGTGTTGACAGAACAGGACCGTCGAACCACGGCCTACCATGAGGCTGGCCATACGATCGTTGGCAAATTTACGCCGGGAATTGATCCGATCCATAAGGTGACGATCATCCCTCGGGGTCGTGCTCTGGGTTTGACTCAAACTCTTCCGAACGAAGACAGCGTGAGCCTCTCGAAAGACAAAGCCGAAAACAATATCGCGTTCTTGATGGGCGGACGCATTGCTGAAGAGCTGGTCTTGAAGCAAAAGACGACTGGCGCGGGCAATGACATCGAACGCGCCACCGAGATCGCTAGGAAAATGGTTTGCGAGTGGGGAATGAGCGACGTGCTCGGGCCCATGATGTTTGGACAAAAAGAAGAAGCCATCTTCCTGGGTCGCGAAATTAGCCAGCATCGCGACTACTCAGAACAGACTGCACAGACCATTGACCGTGAGATTCGCGACATCGTCGACCGTAACTATCGCCGCGCACGCGAGATCCTCACGACTCAGTTACCGATCCTACATGCCCTCTCTGAGGCGCTTCTCGAGCATGAGACACTGGATGGCGAAGAGATCGATCGAATCATTCGGGGCGAAAAGATCATTAAGCCGACAGTCGCTTCGCAATCGGGCACCCCTTCGAGTCCAGTAGCGGCCGATCCGGTGAGTGAAGGTGGCCCAGGGGCGACGCCAGCGCCTCTGCCGGTTTAAAGCGACCCTCGAGTCAGGAGAGCCATGGGAGCCTTGCTAGGACAGCTGACTTCCAGTTTTCGACTAAGCGACTTGATCGATATTTTGATCGTCGCCTTCCTCGTGTATCGCCTCGTGCTGTTGATCAAAGGCACCCGAGCGATGCAAATGCTCACGGGGCTGGGAATCTTAGGAATTGGTTTTTTTATTTCCTCGACCCTAGAGCTTTTCACGACGCACTGGCTGCTCTCGTACTTCTTCGATTACCTGATTCTCATTGTGATTGTGCTCTTCCAGGATGACTTAAGGAAAGCGCTCACTCATGTCGGGAAAAATCCGTTCTTTTCGACTGCCTCGGCAGAGGAAGAACGGTTTATGATCGATGAGATCGCGCGGGCGGCAACCCAAATGGCTCAGGATCGTGTGGGCGCGCTGATTGTGATCGAGCGCGAGACCGGTCTGAAGAACTTCTTAGATACCGGATCTCGCCTCGAGGCTAAAGTAAACGCAGAGCTGCTTTACGCCATCTTTAACGTGGCATCTCCACTTCACGACGGGGCCGTCATCATCACCAATGGCAAGATCGCGGCAGCAGGATGCTTCCTGCCACTATCAAAAGATCCGAATATCGACAAAAAATACGGCACTCGACACCGAGCAGGTCTGGGAATCACTGAAGATACCGATGCCATTGTGGTTTTGGTGTCAGAAGAAGCGGGGGAGGCACACTTGGTCAAGAACGGGCGCCTCATGACCAATCTGTCTGAAGACGAAATTTCTCGAAGCCTATCCGCCCTCCTCGACATCACACGCCCGGGACGTCCGCTTCCTCGCAGGTTAGCTCGACTGCTCCAGTGGTTTGAGTCTCCGAGGACACCGCGAACTCCAGCTTCGGATTCCGAGCTGAAGACCGGAGAAGGGAGCGCTTCGTGGAGAAACTCTTAGAGCAGCTGAAACATTCGCTGACAGAAAACCTCGGTACCAAGATCGTTTCTTTCCTGATCGCTTTAATTCTGTGGATTGTGGTGCTGGGGTCTCGAAGCGTTGAAGTTAGCAAAGATGTTCCTCTCGAAATCATCACGCCTTCAGACCTCGTGGTCGCTAATGAAGTGCCAGAAAAGCTGAGCTTTCGCTTGTCAGGACCAAAAGCTTTTCTGCGCTCGGTGGTGGATCGAAAAGAAGAGCCCATTCGCGTGAACCTCATCGGAAACAAACCGGGTCTCGTGACTTACCGTTTCTTCTCAGATCATATCCGTCTCCCGCTTGGGGTTCGGGTGCTCTCGGTCACGCCACCTTCGGTGCTCATTAAGCTCGAGCCCATGAAAAAACGAGAAGTTCCGATTCAGATTTTGACCGAGGGAGCTCTTCCAACGGGGCTGAAGCTCAAGTCGTTGGTGGCAATTCCAGAGCGTGTCACCATTCAAGGGCCTGAATCGAAGGTCGATAGCGTTCGGGAAGTTCCCTCGTTCCCGGTCAAATTGCCCAGTATTCGCTCCAGTCTTGACCGAGAGCTACCGCTCGATCTTGGCCGCTTTGGGGTGCAACTCGAGGGTCCGGCTCCCCAGCTTCATATTGCCATCGAAGGACAGAGCGCGAACTTCAGAATCCGTAACATTGAGGTTCAAGTTCTTTCTGAACACCAGTCACGGGTTGAGCCCGCGATGGTCTCTGCCCTGGTTCACGCAAGCCCAGAGGATCTGAAGAAAATCAATCGCACGAAAATCTACGCCACGGTGGATCTCAGAAATCGTGCTAAAGGAACCTACCGAGTCGCTCCGCAAGTCATTCTTCCTGAAGGTGTCGACGCGGTTCGGGTCATTCCCGAGCAGGTGCAGCTGACCTTGTACTGAGACCGTTTTGATTTTTTGAGAGGCAGAGAACACATGGCAGATCGTTTGTTTGGTACCGACGGAATTCGGGGAATGGCCAATCAGTATCCGATGACCGGTGAAGTCGCGATGGCCGTCGGAAGAGCCGTTGCTCATGTCTTGAGAAGTCATCCCATTACTACTCAGCGCAGCTCGCTTCCGATTGGTTTGAAACCTCTTGAATCGAGTAAACCGATTCGAAGGGCGAAGATTGTCGTAGGCAAAGACACTCGACTCTCGGGATACATGATCGAACAAGCGCTTGCTTCTGGGATCTGCTCGATGGGTGCCGATGTGACCTTGATCGGGCCGCTCTCTACACCTGGAGTGGCTTTTGTCACTCAGAGCATGCGCGCCGATGCAGGAATCATGATTTCGGCCTCGCATAATCCTTACTTCGACAATGGCATCAAGATTTTTTCAGCCGATGGCTATAAGCTGCCCGACGAGATCGAGAACGAAATCGAAAGGCTCGTGCTTACTAAAGAGATTGATGCGCTCCGACCTACGGGCGACCTCGTTGGAAAGGCCTATCGCCTCGATGACATTCACAACCGGTACTTGGTATTTCTGAAAGCACTGTTCGCCAAAGATCTCGACCTGATGGGAATTCGCATCGCCCTCGATTGTGCCAACGGAGCGGCGTATAAGGTAGGACCGTTGGTTTTTGAGGAGCTGGGCGCCGAAGTCATCCGATCTGGAGTTTCGCCAAACGGCCTCAACATCAATGAGCAATGTGGCGCCCTTCATCCTGAAGGGGTCTCCAGTCAAACCATCCAATATCGCGCCGATATCGGCATCGCTCTCGATGGCGATGGCGACCGCTGCATTCTTTGCGATGAGAACGGTGAGATCGTGGATGGCGATCAAATCATCGGAATCCTCGCGCTTCGCATGGCGGAGGAGGGAACCCTGGCCCATAAGACCGTTGTGACGACCCCCATGTCGAATCTCGGCATGGAGCTAACCTTAAAAGATCACGGAATTGCCATGGTTCGAGCACAGGTCGGTGATCGATACGTCGTCGACACGATGAGAAAAAATGGTTTCAACCTCGGTGGCGAGCAATCGGGGCACATTATCTTTCTCGATCAATCCACAACAGGAGATGGCATCGTCGCGGCACTCAAGGTTCTCGAAGCGATGAAACGAACCGGAAAAAAGCTCTCCGAGCTAAAAAAGGCGATCCGTCTTTTTCCTCAGGCTCGAGAAGACGTCAGGATCAACCGGAAAGAAAAGCTCGAAAATCTTCCGACGGTTCAAGACGCAATTCGTAACTCTGAGCGCGATCTTGCTGGAAAAGGACGAGTTTTTGTTCGGTTTTCAGGAACCGAGCCTCTTTGCCGAGTTTTAGTCGAAGGTGAGGACGAGCAGAAAATTCGTTCGATGGCGACGTCAATCGCTTCAGAAGTGAAAAGGAGCCTGGGAGCATGAGTTACCCCCTCGCGCAGCTCGGAGTGAATATTGATCACATCGCTACGCTTCGTCAGCTCAGGGGTACTCCCTATCCTGACTTAGTCGAAGCGGCGCGACTAGCAGTCGCTGGAGGGGCTGAGCAAATCACCATCCACCTTCGCGAAGATCGACGACACATTCAGGATGAGGACGTCAAAAATATCCGCCGGGCGCTAGGAGCTGAAATTCCCGCGCGCTTGAACCTTGAAATGGCGGCCACCGAAGAGATGCTGCGAATCGCAAAAAGGACGCGACCTGAATGGGCTTGTCTGGTTCCGGAGAAGCGCGCTGAAGTCACTACCGAAGGAGGGTTAGCGCTCAAAAAGCACTCGAGGCGCATTCGGAGCACCATCGATGGTTTGAAAAAAGCGAAAATCAAAGTCAGTCTTTTTATCGAGCCCTCAGTAGAAGCAGTCGCTTTGAGCGGGGCGTGGGGAGCGGACGCCGTCGAGCTCCACACCGGCAGCTATTGCTTAGCAACCCAGGCCAAGTCGTCTGGCTCAGCAGCCGGAAAAAAGCGAACACTTCGTGAGCTTGTACGAATTGAAAAGGCAGCCAAGGCAGGAGCAAAAGCAGGAATTCTGGTGCATGCCGGTCATGGGTTTGATTACGAGAACGTCCGTCCGGTTGCTGAGTGGACCGAAGCTGGCCTTCCCTTGATTCGTGAGTTCAATATCGGTCACGCTATCGTATGTCGCGCAGCCCTCGTGGGACTCGAGCGCGCCGTTCGAGAAATGAAATCAGCGATCCTGGCTCCTTGAGGTTCGCTCAGCTCTGCTGCACACTAAGGGTATGTCTACCCTCACGCCTGCCCCTGTTCGCGTTTGTACGTCTTCTGAGATGCGGGAGCTTGATCGCATTTCGGAAGTCGAATACGGCATCGATTCGATCTTACTGATGGAAAATGCGGGCCGTGCAGCGGCGCAAATTCTTCTCGAGAATATGCCTCATGCGGGCGAGAAGACCGAGATCCTGATCTTCGCAGGGAAGGGCAACAATGCAGGAGATGCGTTCGTCGTTGCGCGTCGCCTGATCTCACTGGAACGCCGAGTGCGAGTTTTCCATCTCGATAACGGATCGAAATACCGCGGAGCTACCGCTAGAAATTTTGAAATCCTCAAACGCATGAAAGCCAAGCTCATTCCGATCGAGAATGTGAGCGAGCTTGAGGAGTTTTTTCGTTCTTCTTCAGGTCCTTTTACGGCGGTCGACGGCATTCTCGGAACCGGCTTGAAAGGCGACATTGAGGGGGTCTTCTACGATGTCGTGAAACTCATTAACGAGAACGTCGATGAAGTGATCGCGCTCGATATTCCCACCGGAGTTAGCGGTGATACGGGCGCGATCCATGGCGCTTCGATTCAAGCGACGCTGACCGTTTCGTTTGGCTTTCCAAAGCTGGGTCATTTTTTACCGCCAGGTGCAGGTAAGCGTGGAAAGCTGGTCAATGTCGACATCTCGCTACCGCCTCGATTCAGGAAAGAGGGAGATAAATTTTTGCTCATGCCTGAGCGCATGGCTGAGCGCATTCAAATGCGAGACCGCTACGGACATAAAAACTCTTTTGGTCATACCCTTCTGATTGGGGGTAGCCGAGGACGAGTGGGCGCAGTCACGATGGCGGCGCGTGCTTGTCACCGCATGGGTACTGGACTGGTGACCGTATTGACCTGGGAAGATTGCCTCGATGCCCTGATGGCCAAACTTCCCGATGAGACCATGTCAGCAGCGATTCCTTCAGATTCTCAAAGTATCGAAGAGTATCGAAAGTTTTTGCTCAATTTCAGCTCGATTGTCATTGGTCCAGGACTAGGCACGGCTCCGATGGGCAAAGTCATTTTGCAGGAAGTGCTGAGCGGGTTTGCGGGCCCTGTGGTTTTGGATGCCGACGCGTTGAATCTGTTGGCCGATCATCAGTTGCACGATTACTTGGTGGCACGAAAACACCCCACAGTATTAACGCCACATCCTGGCGAGATGGCTCGAATTCTCGACGTCGAAAAAGAGTCTGTTGTGAAAGACCCGGTCGATGCCCTTCGTCGTGCCGTAGAAAAGACGCATTCCATCGTATTACTCAAAGGAGCCGCGACGTTGATTTCCTCACCTGAGGAAGCTCTGTATTTGAATCATTATCCGAATGATGGAATGGCCACTGCGGGCAGCGGCGATGTTCTTGCGGGCATGATCGGTGGTCTTCTGGGCCAAAAAATGAAAGCGTTCGAGGCCACTCAGCTTGCCGTGTATCTTCATAGTCTGGCGGGCGATCTTGCTGCCCAAAAACTAGGACATCGGAGCATGACCGCGCCCGACATCATTGAGAACATTGCCTATGCCTTTCAAGAACTTCGAGAACCCACCCGATCATCAGCATCTGTGGAGGGAAGAACCCTGTTGCGATGAGGGGCAAACCCAAGCTCTGGCCACTGAGTTGGCCGGCTGGATTCGACCTGGTGCCTGGATCCTTCTTGAGGGACCCATGGGCGCTGGAAAAAGCACTTTTGCTCGCGAAGTACTACGAGCCCTTCAGGTCACCTCGGCACCGGAAGGAAGCCCCACGTTTGCTATCGCCCATGAATACTCGGGAGTGCGACCAGGCCCAGGGGCAAGCCGCATCATTCACCTCGATTTGTATCGCCTGGAAGACCCTGAGGAATTCGAAGCAGCAGGAATCAGCTCGTATTTCTGGGATGATCCTGAGGCGATCCTCCTTTGCGAGTGGACCTCACTCTGGCCAGACCTCGAAAACGCTCTTTTAGAGGACTCTCGCCACGATCGCTGGAAAGTACGCCTCGAGTTTTCAGAGCCCCCCCTCAATGAGGGACGCCGAATTCGAATCGATCGATACCCCTCAGGAACAGGACTACTTGAGGATGGAGCGAACCTTCTCAAGTAGACTCGGCGAGCACGCCACCGAAAGACCTCCAGCCAAAAGAATCGCGACTGGGGTAGGAACAGGACGAGCTTGAAAGGCCACCACCGTTTCGCCTTTTTCGCCTCCCAAAGTCGAAATCAAGGTTTGTGCCCCCGGATCCTGAGCTTCGAGCCAAGTAAAACTTTCTTTTGTCAAACGTGCCCAAAGCGCCGGAGCACTCTGAGGGTTGAGCTTCATCCCGGCCCAAAAACCCCAGCGTTCTCGGCTTCCTCCTGCTACCGCTTTAGCTTCAAACGTGTCAGGCTGATCGGTCTTTAAAAAAACCACAGCCCAAGAAAACCCCTGTGAAAAAAGCTCATTCACGGCAATCACTTCGGGAGCCGGAGCAAGCTTCAAAAGCCCCGCACTCCAGAGCTCGAGAGGGGGCGCTGACTTTCGTTCGCCTTGGCGCTTAGTGGGCTTGATCGTAGGCCCCGAAGGCGCCAACTCTAGCCCCAGCTTTCGCCGATCGAGCAGCAAGGTTACCGAGGGCATTGCCTGAGCATCATCTTGAGAAAAGCGATCGTTTTCTGACATAAAAGGTAAGTCTCTTGGGCAGTTTTTGCTTAGTCTCGCTCGATCCAGAGCCCTAGGCTACTTGAAAATTCGTTAGGTTGCCCCCCATTTGACCTGTCACAGTAGTTGACGACACCACTATGAAATGTTACCCAAAAATGAGGAGACTATCGCCATGCGTTTAACTTCTAAGGGACGCTACGCCGTTCGAGCCATTCTGGACCTGACTTTCAATTCCAACGGACGCCCCGTTCGGTTGCAAGAAATCTCTGAGCGCCAGAAGATCTCGCTCCATTACCTTGAGCAGCTTTTTCGGCGCTTACGAAAAGGCTCTGTCGTGAAGAGCGTGCGCGGACCCGGTGGTGGCTACGTTCTTTCTCGTTCTATGGATGAAATCTCGGTGCGAGACGTCCTGACGAGCGTTGGCGAGAATATTAACCCGGCTCGCGATCTTGTAGGCACAGGCGATATTAAGAGCGATACGGTAGAGTTTGTGCTCACGAAGACTTATTTCGAGAACCTGGGGCTGATCATGCAGGAATACCTGACGACCACCTCGGTAGGAGATCTGATCCGTAAGGCTCGTGGCACCCAAGAGTTGCCACGTAGTTCAGGAAAGGGGCTCGATCTCGATTTCCAGGCTCCAGGTACGGAGATTCATCCGAATGCCGTCAAGCCCCACGAGCTATCTTGACGCTAACGCAGGGATTCCGCCGCTTCCTCAAATTCGAGAGAAACTTCCGGGAGTCCTCGGGCAGCTCTACAACCCCTCCAGCACGCATCAGGCGGGGCGCCAAGCCAAGGCGCTTCTCAGAACCGCTCGAACGCAAGTCACTCGTTCGCTTGGCACCTTGCTCTCAGACCTGAACGATTCGCAGTGGATTTGGACCTCGGGCGGAACCGAGGGACTTCAAGCTGCCATTCGGTCTACGGTTCTCAGAGCACCGGCTCGAGTGTGGTTTTACTCTGCAGTTGAACACTCAGGGTCGCTGGGTTGGCTCAGTCAGATCGAAAAAAATCCGGACTGCAAAGCCATCGCTCTGCCCTTAGACGCTTTTGGGCGAGTGAATGTGGATGCCTTTCCGAAGGCTTATGAAAACGCGTGTCAGTCAGGCGCGATTCGTCCGGGAGAAGCCTTTTTAGCTAGTTTTCTTTGGGTCCATAACGAAACCGGAATTGTGCAGGACCGCCTCACCGAGCTTCTTCAAGCGATCCAGGAGCGGGGAGGGTACTCGTTGATCGACGCCGCCCAGTCCTGGGGAAAGATTGGGCCAGGCGCAGGAGTTAGCCTAGCACTTGCTGACTGGGTTGCAGCATCTGGCCACAAGCTTGGGGCGTTTTCGGGAACAGGAGTGCTCGCCTTCTCAGCTCGGGCGCGCAAGCTTCTCGAGCAATGCCCCTCTTTTGCAGGCACTCAACAGTTCGGGCTGCGCGCAGGAACCGAAAATCTGGTAGGCGCTTGGTCTTTGGGTGAAGCTGCCGAGCTTCAAGCCTGGAACCAGTGCGCAGATCTGGCACGCTTACGAAATGCTCTAGAGGATCGAATCCTTTTCGAAATTCCAGCAAGCGTGGTTCAAGGAAAAGGCGTACCTCGCGCGGGCAACACCCTGAACGTGAGCTTTCACGAAATCCCAAAAACGTCCCTGCCGCTCACCGATCTCCTGGATCTCGAAGGATTTTGCGTGAGCTCGGGCTCGGCTTGTTCCAGCGGAGTGAGAAAGCCCTCTCATGTTCTGAAGACTCTTGGTTATAGCGATGAACTTGCTCTAGCCACGCTTCGAATCTCACTGACTCCTGAAACCTCAGAGCACGAATTGATCGAGAAATTCCTGCCCGCCCTAAAACGCGCAGTCGCGGCCGCACGAAAAGCTCGATAGCCGCACCATGACTCGAGCACCCTCACTTTCAAACCCGCTTGATCCCGGCGCTTCCGAAGCCTCGAAGCCCCTCGTTCAGCAGTCGCTCGAAGATCAGAAAGTGCTCCTGGGCTTCTCAGGGGGCGCAAGAAGCCAAGTCACTGCGGTGTTGCTCAAGACCCAGGGAATTGACGTCGTGGGAGCTTTTGTCGACTTCGAGGGCTCTCCCTGGGAGACCCGCTGTCGAGCAGAGTCGTGGTCGATTGCTGAAAAAAAAGCGCATGACCTGGGAATTCCCCTGATTCGCTTAAAGGCAGCCCCGCTTTTCGAGGCCGCTGTCGTCGATCCTTTTCTGCATCAAGTTCTGCATCGGCGAACCCCGCAAACGTGCTTAAACTGTCATTCAAAAGTGCTTTTGCCACTGCTTTATCAGTACTCTCGAGAACGCGGCATTTTTAGCATCGCAACAGGGCATCGGGCATGGCTGCGTGAGGGTGAACTCCATCAGACGGGCGCTTCCGATGATCAATCGGCGTGGCTTGCCTTTCTTCCGA
>JBDLQW010000127.1:0-4920 GCA_039800365.1 Pseudomonadota bacterium | reverse complement strand
GACGATCGATCAGACGAGCAGAAAGGGTTGCTTCCTGAGTGGGGCGACCTTCGCGCTTGAAGAAGCTTCCAGGAATTTTGCCCGAAGCGTACCATTTTTCTGCGAATTCCACTGTCAGGGGGAAGAAGCTCTGACCGGGCTTAGGCTCTTTCGCGGCGCAAGCGGTCACTAGCACCCGCGTGTCGCCGTAGCTGACCAGAACGGAGCCATCGGCTTGCTTGGCGAGCTTTCCGGTTTCGATCGTTAGGGTTTTTCCACCCATTTCACATGAGACGCTGTGGATATTGAATTGATGCATTGTAAGATGAACCTCTTGAAAAGTTGACGAGTGATCACGTGAGGTGACTGAGCGCAGACGGCGCGCATCGGTCAGAAAGGCTAGATTTCCCGGCTCGGTCTGAGGTGAAAACCTCCCGCGAAAGAGCACTCAAAGTGGATTCGCGGGAGGTTGACTTAAAGACCGATGTCAGGTTCGAACGCGCGATTACTTACGCAGTTCGAGAGCTTGAATGAGCTGATTGTATGCTTTTGCGTCTTTGTCTTTGAGGTAGTTGAGCAAGCGGCGACGCTGACCGACGAGCTTCAGAAGACCACGGCGAGAGTGGTGGTCTTTCGGATAGTTTCCGAAATGCTTGTTGAGCTCGTTGATTCGATGAGTGAGGAGGGCGACCTGAACTTCGGTCGAGCCACTATCAGAGGCGGATTTGCCGAATTTTTTAATGATTTCTTGGTTCTTGAGTTTCGTAGCTTCAGTATGAACGGACATTGTTTTCTTTTCCTTTTTTATCGATTCGCTCCGGTAACACGCAGCCGATAGTCCTGTAAAGTCACAAGATCAGGGATCTGAAGGCTCTGATAGGTGTGCCTGAAGCCGTTTTCGGAGTTTTTCGAGAAGCTTGGCCTCGATCTGCCGCGCTCTTTCGCGGGTCAGCCCGTAACGATCCCCAATTTCTTGAAGGGTTTTAGGCTCATCACTGAGGAGCCTCTCATCGAGGATTCGTCGCTCCTTCTCGTTCAGCTCTTCTCGAAAGGCAGGCAGGTGCTCTCCTAGAATCTGGAGCCACTGTTCGCGTTCCAGAAGCTGATCCTGCGCTTCGGCTTGGTCCGGCATGGTGTCCTGAAGCGTTCGGGCGTGATTTCCGGTGGAGGACGGATCGGTGGGAGCGTCGAGCGAGACTTCAACGCCTCGAGCAGAGAGGCGCTGCTCCATTTCCACCACGTCTTTTTCACGAACATTGAGGCGTTCTGCCAGCAGCTTGGGGCCGGCAAACAGCCCTTGAGCCTCCAAACGCTGCTTTTCTCTCATGAGATGATAGAAAAGCTTTTTTTGAGATTGCGTCGTGCCGATTTTGACCAGGCGAAAATTATCGAGCAGGTATTTTAGAATATACGACCGGATCCACCAGGTCGCGTAATACCCCAGCTTCACGTTTTTAGCGGGGTCGAATTTCGAAACGGCTTTCATTAGCCCGATATTTCCCTCTTGGATCAAATCGAGAAGGTTCAGGCTCATGTTCTGGTATTCGAAGGCAATTTTCACGACCAACCGGAGATTGGCCTGCACGAGCGCTTTGGCTGCTTCGATGTCATTGAGGGAATGCATTCGCTCGGCCAAGCTCATTTCGGTTTCTGGATCCAGCATGGGGTAGCGCCGCACCTCTTCGAGGTAGCGCTGAAGCGGATCGGTAGCAAAACTCGTCTGAACGTCTCTCGAGCTTAGAGCTGGAAGTTGGGGGTCAGCGTTAACGGATGTCGTCGACTCTTCTTCGGCGATCCAATCGGCCTCTTCAGTTTCTGAGTCCTCGAGTAGCTCTGGGTCGGATTCCGATGTTTTGGTGAGGGCTCGTGAGTCTTCATGGGCTTCCAAGTCGTTTGGCGCGCCCGAGCTGACGCCGCGGCTCGACCGTGCGGCGCGGTCCGAGGTTGGGCGCTTTTTCGATGAAACGGGTTTTCGAGCCATGTGCTTTTGCCATACCATAAGAAGGCGAGGGATCTCATCCCCCTCGTCGAGGGTTTTCATGTCAAAAATTCAGCGCACGCGATTTCCAAACGGATTGACCTTGGTTTCGGAGCAGGTGGCGGGACTACGGGGCTTGTCGATGGGGATTTGGGTGCGGGTGGGAACTCGGCATGAGCGCTCGCGAGAGGCCGGGATGTCTCATTTTTTAGAGCATATGCTGTTCAAGGGCACCACCCATCGCTCGGCGCAAGACATCGCTCGACAGGTCGATCGAGTAGGAGGCGAGTTCAATGCCTTCACGACTCGCGAGTACACGTGTTTTCATTTGCTCTTGTTAGACCGAGACTTCGAGCTGGGGGTAGAGATCCTTCAGGATATTTTGCTGAATTCGACCTTCGACTCCGAAGAGCTCGAGCGTGAGCGAAAAGTCATTCTGCAGGAAATCGCTATGGTCGATGAGACTCCCGAGGAGCTCGCCCAGGATTTATTTCTGGAGTGCGTGTACGGGAGAAGCGGATTGGGTAAATCGATTCTTGGCTCGGAATCTAGTGTGCGGCGCTTGACCCGCGCCGAGCTGATGCGGTTTTTCAAAAAATATTATTCGCCCGACCAAGTCGTTTTTGCGATTGCGGGCAATGTCTCGCATTCGCGAGTGAAGAAAAAGCTACAACGGTTGGGCAGAGGGGGCTGGGGGCGCCGTACCTCAGGGGGCCGGAATTTTATCGGCTTTGAAGCGCGCGGGGGGGGGACGCGAACTGGAGCCCGAGAAGTAGCAACAGGTGTGGCTCGATCAGGATCGGGTCATTCTAGGGCCGGACGGCGGCATCCCTGGGGGATGCGATTGAGCAAGGCTCCGAAATTTCGGTCGGGTTGTTGGTGGATCGCGCGCAAGACGGAACAAGCTCATATTGTTTGGGGATCAGAGGGCCCTCGGCATGAGTCTCGAGATCGGGTCGCTTCCTATCTTTTGAATACTCACTTGGGAGGAGGAATGAGCTCGGCTCTTTTTCAAGAGATTCGCGAGAAAAATGGTTTGGCTTACACGGTGTACTCCTCAATCTCTCCATTTTGGGATTCGGGAGTTTTTAGTGTTTATGCGGCGACTTCACCTCATCGTGTGCCTTCATGCCTCAAGTTGATCGAGGATTGCGTGGCTCGTTTGTCTCGTGGATTGCTCAACGATCAGGAGCTGCAAGAAATTAAAGACAGCGTGAAGGGAGCGCTTTTGCTGTCAGACGATAGTATGGAAGCGCGCATGTCGAGCTTGGGTCGCTCTGAAGTGTTTGGCGAGAAGCACATCAGCGTTGAAGAACTTTGTCGTCAGATCGACGATGTTAGCGCTCGTGATGTGAGGAGAATTGCCCGAAAACTTTCAGTCGGTGCGAGAAGTGTGATGGTTCTGGGCCCGCGTCCTGCGGCCTCTCTTCGTCGAAAAATAGGAGCGAAACTTTTGAAGCGTTAACGGGGCTCAATAAAGTCGGCGGCCCCGAGCCATTGCTCAGCACACAGAGTTCTAAGGTTTTCAGGCGCTTGTTCTCGGGGATTAGTCTTCGCTGTTTTGCCGACGACGCCAGACCAAGTATCCGATGGCACCTGCGCCGACTAGGATCAGGCCCAGGGGAAGGTCTTCTCCTGAGCTTTTCGGCTTCTCTCCCACATCGATCTTAGGTTGAGCGGGGAATACGCTCGTTTCTTCGATTTTCGACGGAATATTCGTATTAGCGAAGATACTGCCGGGGTTTGCGTTGATGCCGCCTGCTTTACGGAAAACCTTGAGCGTGTTCACCAGGTTTTCGGCATCAGGCAAGTATTGGTTGTACTTGTCTTTGTTGATCGAGAACGTCACCAAGACTCCGATGTCTTGTTTTACCGTGGCCACATAGCGCGTATAAAAACCGGGGAGCTCCGATTCCAGGTGAAGCGAGTCGACCCACGGATGCTCGCCGATCGTGATGCTCTTGGCGTATTTCGGATCGCTCTTGACGGTTCGCCCCTGAACGCTTTGATAGACCTTCGAAGATTTCAAATGATTCAGGTACTGATCCAGGCTGTCTTGGTCACCTTTCAGTTTTGCAGCCAGCACGATAATGGCGTCGCGTTTACGAGTTTCATCGGTGCTTTGGCAGACCCATTCAGCGCCCTCGAGATTGCATTGCCAACGAGGAGGAAGCTCGAACTCAACAAATTGGTTCGCGAACCGGGCTGCCTGGGCTGAGGTGCCGTGGAGAGCGCCCATCAAAAGATTGGCGATTAAAAACGCGAATAAGGATCTTGGAGTGAAAAAAGTCATAGGGCGATTGGCTTCCTCGCAAGGAAGCCCTCCTTGATGGCCGTCTCTTGGTAAGTTTCGAGCAGGTTGACTTGGGCTCGGTTCCATTCGGTGTGAACCACTTGGCCTCGGGCCACGGGCTGTCCCAAGGATCCATCGGGAAGGACGCTGAAAATATCGATGAGATCTCCTACCGAAATTCCTTGCTCTCCACCCAAGTCAATCATGAGGGTGCGAGTGTTCACCACTCCGGTCACTTTACCCTCTGAAACGTATTGAGTGAGAGAAGGGGTCTTGGTGCGGGTCTTTTTTGAGGCTGCATTCGCGGGCCGGGGCGCGTTCTGCGAGGGAAATCGCAGCTGAAGGCCAGCGTCGAAAATATCGCCTTGGGCAACGGATTGCCCCGCAAGTTGTTTTCGATAGCCGAGGCTGAGGGTTGTACCGCTTTCGAAGCGATAGCCTGCTTCGAAACGGGCAGTCGCGTACGAGGGATTGATGGCATTGACGATAAAGCTTCCACCCGAGTTTGCAAATTGAGCGGTGGTGAGTGCCACCTGGCCTCGGGGGTCCGTCTTTAATGACTGAATTCCCGCTGCTCCCAGGGTTAAGATCACTCCTTGAGCCACCCGTGGCTGAGATCGAATTTCAAAACTCCACGGCACCGCTGCCGAGAAGTCAGCCGATCGCAAGG
>JBDLQW010000126.1:0-21841 GCA_039800365.1 Pseudomonadota bacterium | reverse complement strand
GACCATTGCCGCGGCTTCCCCAGCACGTCACATTTCCCATAGGTGATCCTGTGCCGTGGTCTTGGCAGCTTGAAGCGCCGCCAGCGAACAGAGCGCCTGATTGCGAGGTCATGACGAGGTTTGGTGTGGTTCTGTAAGTCAACCCAGAATCGACTCCTCCGCCTTGTAACGAGCTGTGATCGCCCCAGCAGTAGATCTTCGATGAAGTTTCGGCACAAGTATGGGCTGCACCCAAGGCGATTCGAGTGATTGGTGTGGTGAGATCCGAAGGGATTACAGGGGAAATCCTGTTGCTGGTGCTGTTATCACCCAGCTGCCCTTGATCATTTCTGCCCCAGCAAACCAGTTTTGAGTCATCTGCCCGAATGGTGCACGTATGGTTCTTGCCCGATTTAAGAGGTGCGGTGGCTAGTGAAGTCAAAACGAAAAAGGGAGAGTTGCTATCGGTGCCGACCTGGGTGTTATTTCCCAGCTGACCAAAACTATGATCGCCCCAACAGTAAACTTGAGGCAAGCCGTTGGTAAGGGCTCGCGCACAGGTGTGGTTTTCACCTGCTGAGACGGCTTGTACCGTGTTGACATTGAGAGGGGCGACCACCTGAGTGGGTACACTTACTCCTGAAGTCCCGCCAATTCCTAATTGCCCTTCGGTATTCTTCCCCCAACAGTAAAGCGAGCTTGTAGACGAAATTGCACAAGTATGGCTCCCCCCCAGGGCCATGCTGCTAAAGGCGAGGCTCGAATAAACGGGGGTGGGAACCAGACCAGTTTGCTGAGTGGCATCACCGAGCTGGCCTGAAGTGTTATCACCCCAGCAAAATAGTTTTGAGTCTGAGGCGCGAATGGCACAAGTATGCCTAGCCCCTGCAACCACACTGCTATAGCCTGAGCCAATTTTCGTGGCGTGAGATCTCGAGATTGTCGTGCCGTCGCCCAGTTGGCCATAGCGATTATCGCCCCAACAATAGAGCGCGTTGTCGGTGGTGATGGCGCAGGCATGTTCATCACCTAAAGATAGTTTTCCGGCAGCGATCGTGTTTAACGGCAGCGGCAGAATGGATTCCTTGGTTTGGTCGAAAGTGGAGTTCGCGAGCTGGCCGTAGCGATTGTCTCCCCAGCAGTAGGTCGAGCCTTGCTCGATCCCGCAAGAAAAGGTGCCCCCGGCAGAGACGATGCCATAAGGTCCCACGGGGTTTAGAATGAAACTTGAGAGGCGATCACCTACACCGAGTTGGCCCCAGTCATTGTTTCCCCAGCAGCGGGTTTTGCCGCCCAAAACCGCGCAGGTGGTGTGGCCCTTGGCCGAGATTTCACTGTAAGTCAACATCGGGGCGATGAGCGTGGGAGTAGTGGTCCATGTCACGGAACCTTGGCCACTGGTGGGTAGCCCGAGCTGGCCATAATTATTGTTCCCCCAGCAATAGAGCTTTCCGTTATCGGAGAGATTTGCGTTTCCTCCCGTAATCGCACAAGTGTGCTGGGCTCCTGTGGCGAGGCGCGAGACTTTAAGACTATTGAATGCAGAAACGGCAGTGGGTGTCGTGAAGTTCTGGGAGGTATCTGTTTGGGCGCTCTGTCCGTGAGTATTCGAGCCCCAGCAGTCGACTTTTTGAGTTCCCTGTTGAACCGCACAGGTGTGCTGATTTCCCGCGGCGATTTCTTGGTAGGTGCCTGAACCTGAGATTTCAGCAGGCTGGTTTTTAGCATCAGAATTTCCAATGCCTAACTGGCCAGAGGCATTCGCACCCCAGCAGAGAATTTTTTGGTCGTTTTTGATCGCGCAAGTATGTGCATCTCCCGCACTGATTTTTAAGAACATCGTTCCCGCGCTAATGGCTACGGGAGCATACTGGTGCTGATTGTTGCCAGCGCCGATCTGGCCGTCTGAGTTTTTTCCCCAGCAATAAAGCTGGTTCGTTTGGGAACTTCCACCAAAGTTTCCTGAAACCAGCGCACACGTATGAGCGCTTCCCGCACTAATCGCACTAGCCGAGTAAGAAGAAGGTGCGCTTACCACGGTGGGGACTGCTTTGGCAGTGTCCGTGCCAGCACCGAGACCCAGTTGTCCGAATGAATTGTCGCCCCAACAGAAAATTTTTCCTAAATTCGAAATCCCACAGGCGTGATTTTGCCCTGTTGCCAACTGAGTGAGCGTGAGGCTTCCAGACGGGTAATCTTTGATTTTGAGGCGGTAAGTAGAAAATGCACCTAGTCGAAGGGTTTCAGAACCCTCTAGCGATAGTTGAACAAACTTACTGCGCTCTGTAGCTCCATTATAAGAAAGCGAAAACGTGATTTGACCTGTGGTTGCACCTATTGGAATTGTGATGCTTCCCTCTTTCAGGGGCGAAGTATTGGTGTAATCGCTGTGAGTAAAAAGCGGGCTGAGCTTAAATTTTACCGTCGTTGCTGTTTGAGATGCAGCCGAGAGGGTGACCTGTACGCTGTGGGAAGCTCCTGCCGCCTCGGTGATTTCGGCGCTCGGCGCTAAAAACCTGATGGTTTTTGTGGTGGCTGCTATGATCGAGAGGGTCACGGTCGCAGTTGCGCTTTGGCCAGTTTGATTGGTTCTAGTCACCGTGTAGATTGTGGGACTGCTTGTGGCTTGTGGCGTGCCAAAGATCTCGCCTGTGGTCAGGTTAATCGATAGCCCGGCCGGAAGCCCCGGGATAAAGCTAACGCCGCCGGTGACGTTCTGAAAAGTGGTGGGATTGACGCTCAGCCATGAGCCTTGCTCAAAAGTGTGCGTGCCAGTCAGGTAAGCGAATGTCGGCGTCGGTTGATTCACTCGAAGAGAAAGCGTGAAGCTCGAGCTGCCTGTCTCGTTGCTAGCTGTGATGGTATGAGAGACGGCCGGAAATTGATAATTTGTGGGCGTACCCGTGATCACACCTGAAGAGCTCAAACCCAAACCCGCGGGTAAAATAGGTGCACTTGAAAACTGAGTGGGGGCACCACCCGAAACGGTTGGCGAGGGTTGAGGCGAGGGCGCAGTGCCTACCGTAAAAGTATATGCTGTAGCGCTGTAAGTAAGGGCACTTGGCGCTGCATCGCGAACGCGTAACGAAAAAGTATCCGTCACACTTTGATCGGTGAGGTTTTTTGCAGTGACTGTGTAGGTGAGGGCACTGCTAGTAGTTGTTGGGCTGCCTGAGATCACGCCGGTACTGGAGTTGAAGCTTAGCCCCGCAGTCAGGCTTGGCGAAATCGAGAAGCTAGCGGCGCTTGAGCCTGCGGTTGGCGTAATCGAAAACGCAGAGTTCCGAGTTGCCGTGTAAGGCGACGCCGAATAACTTAAGGTCGGCGTCGGTTGATTCACTCGAAGAGAAAGCGTGAAGCTTGAACTGCCCGTTTCATTCCGGGCCGTAATGGTATGAGCTGTGGGTAACAGCCAAGCGGATGGCGTACCCGTAATCACACCTAAAGAGCTCAAGCCTAAACCGTGGGGCAACTCAGGCGCACTTGAAAACTGAGTGGGGGCACCACCCGAAACGGTTGGCGAGGGTTGAGGCGAGGGCGCAGTGCCTACCGTAAAAGTATATGCTGTAGCGCTGTAAGCAAGGGCACTTGGCGCTGCATCGCGAACGCGTAAACGGAGCGTGACCGCGACACTCGATCCAGAGCTATTGGCTGCGGTAATCGTGTAGGGCGATTCAGCCATCGGGCCCTGGGGCGTTCCAAAAATCGACCCGTCGTTTGAACTGATGCTCATTCCTGTGGGTAACGCAGGGCTAATGCTAAGCGAGGCAATATTTCTAAAGGTGGCGGCTTCGATCGTTAGGTTCTGACCAGAAGTAGCGACGATCAGGCTCTCTGGATACGTCAGCTCGGGAGCTTCTGCCTCCGAGCCTGAGGCAGTAATCAAAACCCGATTATCGGGGTGAGTGAGCTGGCTCCAATCAGAAGAGCTCGCCTCAAGTTTGGCCAGTGATCGTCCTGGCTGTAAGTCAATAGTCGAGTGTGCCAACTCATAGACTTCAAGTTTCGAGGGTTTTACTGCTGCCACCGAATCTTCCACTCCGAGCGTGGGGCATGCCCCATTCTCAGACTGAATCCCCCACACGGCTACATGCACACGGCCTAAAGCCGGCATGGGGAGCTCGACTTCAACTTGAGGCTCGCTCTCCTTCAAGCGAACAACGGCCAGGGCGCTTGAAAACGTTTGCGGCGAATAATGCGGATGAAACGCCTTTCCGCTGGGAAGGCTTTTTGTGGGAATCGTGGGGCCGGACACATTCACGGCCAGGCAACTAAAGCCACTGGTGTAAGAATCACCTGCGCGAGATGCGAAGAACTGGCTAGGCGCCACCATGCTGGGGTTCGGAATCCCTGGCGCTACCGATTGTGAGGGGGCTTTGCCTCCTTTTTTCTGTAGTGCTTGCTGGCTTTCTTGAAAGGCCGTCGTGTCGATCACAAAAGTAAACGAAGGCTGCTCGGGTTTGAGCGAGCAGGCAGTCGCAGCGTTCAGCAAAAGAACCAAAGCCAGCTTCGATGCCGCATTCAAACCCAGAGCGCTCGCACGCAAGCCACCCGCACCGGTTTGATGCAGGGGCGTGCTCGGGGAGTTTGTGGCGAAATGACGCTTCACTGATGAGTTGCCCTCGTGCCTTTCAGTGTCTCGAAAAGCTGCTGGCGAAAAAAGTGTGTCGGAAGCGACAAATTTAGGGCCCAAAAAACCCTTTGAAACTCGTGGTTTTAAAGAGGCCCTCCTGGCAAGCAGCCCTTTTAGGGGTCTTGAGTTTTCTGTTCACAAAGTCTTAAACTATCGTTAGAAGGCGAGCCAGCGGGTCACTCGGGGGCCCTTTTGGGGCTAAGTGGTCCGCAGGAAAGGAAAACGCCGGTGAATCATGAGACGTACAAACATTGCTAAGAAGTTTTGGGTTTCTGCTGGGTTTCTGATCGCATGTCTTCATGCAGGAGGGGCAATGGCCATTGAGGAGCCCGCTTATCAAGTTCTTCAGCAAGACGGGGCGATTTCTCTTCGAGAGTATTCAGCAGTGGTCGTGGCTGAAACTGAAGTCGAAGGTGATTTCAAAGAGGCCTCAAACGAAGGCTTTAGACGGCTGGCCGGCTATATTTTCGGCAAGAACGAGCGAGCGCAAGAAATTGCCATGACGGCTCCGGTGGGCATGAGCGAGAAAATCGCGATGACGGCTCCCGTGGGAACAACCCCTACGGGGGGCTCATCGTGGCGCGTGACCTTTACTTTGCCAGCGACGTATTCACTGAACACTGCTCCTCGCCCGCTAGATTCGCGAGTGGTGATTCGCGAAGTGCCACCTCAGAAAATTGCAGTGCTTCGATACTCGGGAACTTGGTCTGAAAAGCGTTTTCAAGCAAAAGCGCAGCAGCTTCTCGATTGGATGGCAGGTCGACAAATCATCCCTACGGCTCAAGCCACTTTAGCGCGCTTCAATCCGCCCTGGACTCCCTGGTTCTGGCGACGCAATGAAGTGTGGATTCCGTTTGCGGCTCGTTAAAGCCTTCTTTTCGTCTTGATGGAGGGTCGGTTATGGCAGCGTTTCGAGTGTACTTCGACGGAAAATGCGTGCTCTGCTCGCGAGAGATCGAGTTCTACCGAAAGCAGTCGGGGGCCGAAGCGCTCGAGTGGGTGGATATTTCTTACCCGGGTTTTGATGCCAAAGCTGAAGGGCTGGATCCACTGACCGTGATGCGTGTTTTTCACGTTCGCAATGAATTGGGTGAGCTCGTCACGGGGGTCGATGGCTTTATTGAGATCTGGAAGCGTCTGCCTGCACTGTCTTTATGGGTGAAAGGGTCAAAGCTTCCAGGCGCTCGAACCTTGATGAAGTGGGGCTATCAGGTTTTTATTCGGGTTCGTCCTTGGTTGCCCCGACGCGAAGAGGATTGCCCCGACGGCTATTGTGCCACGGGGCGATCGGCTCAGAAAATCAGGGAAGGTCTGCTCCACGATCGCTCAACCCCTTGAGGTGAGTTGGGGCCTTTCGGTGCTTGTTAGCGCTTTTTCTGGCTCGAGCGTTCCTCGAGAAGGCTCACGGCCATCTGCAAGGTGAGCGCTTCGGTGGGCGTTTCTTTCGGAACCGTGGCGTTCACTTTGCCGTGCTTCACGTAGACGCCGTATTTTCCTTCTAGCACCTGCACGGGCTTTTGATCCTTCGGATGCGCACCCAGTTCTTTTAAGACCGTGCTTCCGGCGCGTCCTTTTTTCTCTTCGGCAAGAAGCTCCATCGCGCGTTCGAGAGTGATCGTGTACACGTCATCGGTTTTCTTCAGCGATCGAAACTGTCCGTCCATCACGACGTAGGGGCCGAATCGGCCATTGTTGGTCGCAATGGCCTGACCAGTAGTGGGGTGGGTGCCCAGCGTTCGCGGTAGTGATAGCCATTTGAGCGCCATCTCGAGAGTGACGTCTTTGGGGTGCACCCCTTTTGGTAAAGAGGCTCGTCGGGGCTTAGGGGCTGCTGCGGGTGAAGGTGCCTCAGCCGCAGTCGTTTCGCCGCGCTTCTTTCCTCGAGCTTTGGGCGCCTTCTCGGGTTTCGGAGGCGTCTCGCCTAATTGCACATAGGCGCCGTAGCGTCCGGTGAGGCAATAGATGTTCTGGTTTGTAGCTGGGTCTTTTCCAATGGCTTGGGGGCCATTTTTCGAAGCTTCCAAGATCTCGTGGATATTTTCGACTGAAAGATCAGCCGGAGCGAGGTCTTCTGGAATTGAAGCGTGCACTTCTTCGGATTTTTTCGCTCCCTGAGACTGGATGATATACGGGCCGAATTTTCCAACTTTAATGTCGATGCCTTTGAGGTGATGCAAGAGCACGGTTCGAGATTCTTCGGGATCAATGCTCTTGTCTTGCGCTTTGACCCTTTCGCGCAGGCCTGTCTTTCCTAAGTAAAACGCGCGCAGATAGGGAAGGTATTCGATCTTGCCTTCGGCGATCTCATCCAGCGACGCTTCCATCTTGGCCGTGAATCCCGTATCGACCAAAGAATCGAAGTGCCGCTCGAGAAGTTGGGTGACGGCAAAGCCCGTGAAAGTCGGCACGAGGGCCGTGCCTGTCTTTCTCACGTAACCGCGGTCGACAATCGTGCCAATAATCGATGCATAGGTTGAAGGGCGCCCGATGCCTTCTTTCTCGAGAGTTTGAACGAGGCTTGCTTCGGTAAAGCGTGCCGGAGGCTTGGTTTCGTGTTCCAGCGCATCAATTCCTCGGGTTTTTAGAACATCTTTCACTTGCAGATTCGGAAGCAGCACTTCGCGGTCTTCGAGGGCCGCTTCGGGATCATCGGCGCCTTCGACGTAAGCGCGAATAAAGCCCGGAAAAACGATACGCGTTCCTGAGGCCGTGAAAGTAGCATCGCCCGCCTCGATCTTCGCCGTAACGGTAAGTTTTTTGGCCTCGGCCATTTGAGTGGCCACAGTGCGCTTCCAGATCAATTCGTAAAGGGCGAGCTGAACGCCTGAGAGGCCCGTTTCTTTCGGATGTTGAAACTGGGCTCCCGCGGGACGAATCGCTTCATGGGCCTCTTGGGCGCCTCGGGCTTTTGACGTGTACTGGCGCGGTTCGGGCGAGAGGTAGTCTTTTCCGTAAAGGTCTTCGACGCAGGCACGGGCGGCGCGAAGCGCTTCTTGAGAAAGATTGGGAGAGTCCGTACGCATATAAGTAATGAAGCCTTCTTCGTACAAGGCCTGAGCGGTTCTCATGGCATCTTTGGCCGAGAGCCCCAGCTTACGGTTGGCCTCTTGTTGCAGCGTCGAAGTGATGAACGGCGGCGCCGGACGCGAAGTCGAGGGCTTTTCTTCGACGCTCGACACGTGAAAGGGCATGTTTTTCAAACGCGCCACCAAGTCTTTGGCTTCGTTCTCGCCCAGAAGTCGAACCTCACGGCCGGCAAGCAGCTTGCCTGTATTCTCGTCGAAGTCCTTACCCGTGGCGATTCGTTGTCCGGCCAACGCAATCAGCTTGGCTTTGAAAGCATCAGTTCCTTTGGCCAGCTCAGCTTCGAGGTCCCAGTAGTCGGCCTTCACGAATTTCAGGCGATCGCGCTCACGATCGACGATCAAGCGCAGAGCGACAGATTGAACTCGGCCCGCCGAGAGCCCGAAGGCGATCTTCTTCCAAATCAGCGGCGAAAGAGTGTAGCCCACGAGTCGGTCGAGAATTCGTCGCGTTTCTTGCGCCCGAACGAGTCGAGAGTCGACATCGCGCACTTCGTTGAGGGCCCGCTCGATGGCCGACTTGGTGATTTCATGAAAGACCATCCGCTTGACGGGAACTTTGGGCTTGAGCACCTGAAGCAAATGCCAGGCGATGGATTCTCCTTCGCGGTCTTCGTCAGTTGCCAGATAGACGCTCTCTGCGTCTTTGAGCCGTTTTTTAAGCTCTTGGATCACTTTCGTCTTGGTTTTTGGCACCACGTACAGGGGCTCGAAGTCTTCATCAACGTTGACGCCGATTTTGGTCCACTCTTGGGCCTTCAAGGCCTGGGGGATGTCGGCCGCCGACTGGGGCAGGTCTCGCACGTGGCCCATGCTGGCCTCGACTGTGAAGCTCTTGGGAAGGAACTTTCGAATCGTCTTGGCTTTGGTGGGGGACTCCACGATTACGAGCGTTGTCTTAGACATGGTCTCATCTAGGAGGATGGTGCGGAAATTTTCAAGCGAAGACCGCGAGGGGCCTTCGCGACCTCGAGCGGAAAAGCGCGTTGGCGGGTGGCCAGGTCAAGCCACACGGCCCCTAAAGAATGAGTGCCCCAAAGCGGAATTGCCGCATATTCATCAATGAGTCGTTGATTGCCGGCGTAAGCCGGATCATCCGGAAATGACGGAACTGAAAAAACCGTGGCATGGTGTTCCATCGCGTAATCCGCCGAGAGGAGTGCGCCAGATTTGGCGGGCGCTTCCATCACGCAAAGAGCTTGAGACCACGCAGCGATGAGGCGGTTGCGTTTGACAAAAAAATGGCGAGTGGGGCGTTCGTGAGGACTG
Organism: Pseudomonadota bacterium; assembly: GCA_039800365.1. Taxonomy (GTDB): domain Bacteria; phylum Bdellovibrionota; class UBA1018; order UBA1018; family UBA1018; genus CAIOHW01. Next base: position 12,877 of record JBDLQW010000126.1, on the reverse strand, counting down.
AACTCAGAAATAACGAGTCCGCCCGAGTGCACGATGCGCTCTCTCAGGGCACGGCCCTCGGGTGGATACTGATGATCAAGTCCGCATCCGAGAATCGCGATGGTGGGAAGTCCGGCGTCCAGAGCGCTTTCGTGAGCCACAGAATCGATCCCGCGAGCAAGCCCGCTGAGGATGATCAGAGGCGACGCCTGGAGGCCCTGAACGAACTTCTCGGTAAACCATTCTGATCGGGGCTGTGGCTCGCGGGTACCGACGATTGCCAGGCCGTGCTCGGGGAGTCGATCGAGGAGTTCGAGTGCTTTCGCGTCTCGTGCCTCGATCCAAAGCGAAGAGGGGCTGGGGCGAGGAGTTCGCGATAGTTTTCGAAAAACAGCAGAGTCCGGGTCGAGACGAAAGAGTGGCATCCTAAAAACCTCCGAGGCGGCTTCGGGATGCAAAAACTGCGTCAGCTCTTGGGCGATGCTTTTCGTGTTGGTGTCGGGCTGGGACTTGGGCTTGGGCTCGCAGTCGGACCCGCACTGGGCTGCGGTGTGGGAGTCGGGCTCGCACTTGCGCTCGGGCTTTCAGTCGCGCTCGAAGAGTCGCTCGTCATGGCCTGACCAGAGCCTTCAGGGCTAGCGGTAGCCGTTGGCGCAGGCAAATTCTCGGCTGGAGTATCCGCAGTTGGGGGAGCTGGCTCTGAACTCTCGGCCGAAGGCGATCCCGTGTCGATTTCCGAGGGGGGCTCTGAGGCTGGTGCTGCTTCCGTCGATTCGGAAGTCGAACCCGTTGTCGCTGAATCCGACTTCGACTCAGGGGGCGCATTTGAGGCCGCACCCTCAGCACCCGAAGCTTCAGGGGCCGAAAGCTCCTCGATGGGCGGATGCTTCTCGAGCTGCTGAAGATTTTTTTGATCGTCAGAATTGAGCGAATCGGGGCTTTCTAACGGATCTAGCTCGTTTTTCTCAGGCTCGGGTGAGGGTACCGGTGAAGGCTCAGGAGTGGGGATGGGCTCGGGTTCAGTCTCGGGAGCCGGCTCAGGTTCGATTTCCGTTTTAACGCTCTCGAGATCCGTCGCTTGAAACAGTCGTTCGCGATTCAGCTCGGTCACGTCAGTTAATGCTACGAGCGGTGTTCCATTTTCTAAAGTGTGCCCCGCCGAACGAAGCACTAATCCCAAAGAGAACTGTTCAGCTGCTTGCAAAACTTGCACGTCAGCTCGCACCAAAACATCTGAACGAGTGATCTCGCGATCGTTCATGGGGTCGCGATATTGATAGGCACGAAAAACCATTCCTGGGGCGATGCCATCATTGATGCCCCGGTCGATGAATGCCAGCTGATGCTGAGAGGCGAACTCAGGGGCTTCGCCTTTTTCTGTGAACAACGTGGCGGTGATGGCGGATGGAGCCGCTAACGATTTTGGCGTTTCTGCTCGAGGTGGCGGTAATATCAGAAAAGATTTTTCTCGCTCAATCGAGCCTCGGGCCTGCTCGATTCGTCCCACCCAAAGGCCATCATTGATGCCTTGAATCTTGACCTTGCCCAAGATCGGGTAGGCGAAGCTCTCGCGAACACCACTTTCTAAGGTCGTTGGCTCACCGATGATCGCGTACGTGTTTCCAGCCTTCAGCGGCGAGGGCGTTTGATCGATATAAATCCAGTCGCCGGTGGTTAGTGCGGCATTCTCATTCCTTCCGGCCATGATTCGGCCTCGAGTCTGAAGCTGCTGCCGACGGATGATCCAGGGCGATTCGAGGCCCTTGGTTTTCGGAAAAACGTATTTGGTTGAAAGATCAAACCCTTGTTCATCTACGTTCTTCGGTAGCTCGATCTGGGCTTGTTCCCAGGGTTGCGGTGGCAAGAGCTTCCATTCCTCAGACTTCAGTGCTTGGGGCTCAGTGCGGGCACCCGAGCCCGCGTCTGAAGCGGTCTCGTTCGAAGCTTCGGCCAGAGTGCCTTTTTTCGATCGCGATGTTGCTGGGTCTGAGCCTGATTCATCTTTCAGGGTGAGGCTGGGTAAACTCGTCGTGCTTCCTGCAGAGAACTTGAGTTTTCGCGAGGGGTAAATCAGGTGTGGATTCGGAATCGCTGCCCCATTGATCTGCCAGATCTTGGGCCAGTAGTTGGCGTCTCCGAAAAGTCGCTTCGAAATATCGTAAAGGGTATCGCCACGGGCAATCGTGTAGGTTTGGTCGAGCTGCGACTCAGCAATCTTCTTCCATACTTCATCTGATAAAATAGGGGGAGTCGGCCCAATCGCTCGGGGCTTTGCCGCCAGGGCGGTAGTGCTGAAAATCGCGCTCGCTACAACAAGAGGGGTCGAGAGCTTGGGTCGGGCGCGCTTCACGGTGAGCTCTTTTCTTCTGCCGTTAGATCTTCGGCTGTCGACGCTTTCGCTTCAGTGGGTTCAGGCGTGCTAGGAGTGCTAGGAGTGCTTTGCAAGCGAGCGCGATCGGCAGCTGCGGCCGGAGAGCTCGGAAAAAGCGAACTCAGAAGTTGACGGTGTTGAGCCGCAGCACCTTGCATTTTGAGTTCATCTTCGCAGATGGCCATTTGCTTGAGGGCATCGGCCACATGCGGGCTGCGGTCATAAGAAGTGATCACCCGTTGATATTCTTGAAGTGCCAGACGGTATTCTTTTTGAAAAAAGTAGCTCTGACCGATGTAAAACTGAGCCGATCCTGCCCAGGGGTGATCAGCGTACTGATCTAAGAAGGCAGTGAAAGCCAACATCGATTCGGGATATTTTTTTGAGTCAAAAAGCACCATGGCATTTCGATAAGCGACGGTTGCCGAATCTGAAGCGAAGTGCGCCTGAGGGTCTGATGGGGCTTGCGTGGGCTCTACCTCTTTTCCGATGCTTGCGGTGACCGGCGGAAGGACATCGGTGCTTGCGGGCTTTTCCTTGGTTTGTCGAGACACGGTCTCGAGAGCGGTTTTAGATGCCCGAAGCTCTTCCTGAAGCGTCGTTACCCGAAGCTCCATTCCTTCGAGGCGCGCCGTCAGGCCAGAAACTTGATCGCGAAGCTCTTGCACGAGCTCTTCGGGCTGATGCTTAGGAGCTGAGGCGCAGGCAGAAAGGGCGAGAGCGATGCCAGTGTAAAGCCAAAACCCAACTCGAGAATTCCGAAGATTGCGTGTCATCTGACTTCCAGGATAAGAGCGACCTGGAGATTCAGCAAGAAATGGCTTCCTACCCACCCTCATTGGCTTACCGACAAGTGATTCGCATCGCAAAGCGCGATTCTGCATGGGTCTATCATGTGATGGAAGCGCAGGAGGGAATCGTGGCATACTCGACTTTGCCTGAAGATCGAGTCGCCGGATCTGAGCCGTCGCGGTTGTCGCCGGCTGGCGAATCGACTTGTGACTTAGAGCTGACGATTCCTGCCGGATTTTTGACGCAATGGCAGGAACTGCTCGAGCACTTCAGGCAAGGGGGAGTCTGGATTGAAGAACTCGATCGACCAAAGCCTGAAGGAACTGGGAATTGAGGGCCTCTCGGGGCCTGATGTTCAAGAGGTCTTGAGCCGCGCACTATCGAATGGAGGAGCGCTGGCCGAGCTGTTTTTCGAAGAACTGCATGCGACGAGAATTGCCATCGAAGCGGGTCGTTTAGATGAGCTGGTAGATGGAATTGATCGGGGCGTTGGGCTTCGCATTCTTTTTGATCACCGTTCGGTTTATGGCTACACGACCGAGCTCACTCGCGAGTCGCTTTTGAAGCTTGCTTCTGATTTATCGGCAGCTGTTCATCGGGGAGAAAGCTCAGCCGAGGCGACAAGGGTAAACACCGATTGGAGACCGCCGGTTTTACGTGATGGCAGCACCGAGCAGCATCAGGTCGTGATTCCTCCGAAATCGGTCTCGATTCAGCAACGCATGGAATACGCTTGGCGCGGCGAGCGAGCAGCGCGTGCTTGCTTGCCCGAGGCCCGTCAGGTGACTTCGGTGCTACTCGATTCGGTTCGAAAAATTTGCACCATCACTAGCGAAGGAATCGTGGCGCAGGACATGAAAACCTCGCTCACTTATTTCTGCTCGGTCGTTGCTGAAAGCAAAGGCCAAGTTCAAAGTAGTTACGAAGCTGATGGGGGCTATCTGGGGCTCGAGTTTTTTGACCGTCGTCCCCCCGAGGAAATTGCCGAAGAGTGCGCCCGTCGCGTGAGAATCTTGCTCGAGGCAGCTCCGGCGCCAGCGGGCACGATGCCAGTGGTGCTTGCTGCCGAGGCTGGCGGCACGATGATTCACGAGGCCGTTGGCCATGGGCTTGAGGCTGATCTCGCTTGCAACGGCAACTCCGTTTATCAGGGCAAGGTCGGGCAACAAGTGGCGTCGCCACTGATCACGGTCGTTGACGATGGCACCATGCCGGGGCGGCGAGGTTCTTATTCAGTTGACGATGAGGGAACTCCGGCTCGCAAGACGGTCTTGATCGAAAACGGAGTGCTCAAGAGTTATTTGGTCGATCGAATCTGCGCAATGAAGTTTGATCTTTCGCCTACCGGCAATGGAAGGCGTGAAAGCTTTCGGCACAAGCCCATCGTCAGGATGACCAATACGTATATTGCTCCCGGCAGCGACGATCCTGCTCAGATCTTGGCCGATACTCGCTATGGAATTTTCGTGAAAGCCATGGGCGGAGGACAGGTCAATACCGTCACGGGCGATTTTGTTTTCGCAGTCACTGAAGGCTACCTCATTCGCGATGGAAAGCTTGGGGCACCGATTCGTGGAGCCACTCTGGTCGGCAATGGTCCAAAGGTGATGATGGAAGTCGATCGCGTGGGTACCGATTTCGGTTTCGCGATCGGAACTTGCGGCAAAGACGGTCAGGGGGCTCCGGTTACCGATGCTCAGCCCACGATTCGAATTCCTGCGCTGACTGTCGGTGGCGAAGTGCCGATGGAGCAAGTTTTCTAGCGAAACCTCAAATCAATACGCGCGCTTTTGGATTCCTGCAGTTTACAAACTTAAAGGATCAGGGCGTTTTTTCACTAAAAATGCCCTGATCGTGGCGCGACTTTCACTTCTCTTGCTGCTCGAATTCCAGAACAAGTGGCAATAGGCGCCGCGCGATGCAGCTCGGAGCGGGCCTTGGGTTTTGACCTCGTTAGCGAGGAATTCTGCAAGGCTAGAGGGGTTCGTTATTTTTATCGAAATAGGAGCCAAACCCGAGGAGCCAGATTCGAGCCAGAACCAGCTGGCTTGCGCGTAGTGCTGCTTGCAGTCGCGATTGCTTGAACTCGGTATACTCTAATCGGGATATCCACAGCTTTCCGAGGGGCGTGTCGAGGTGTTCGATTCCGAAAGAGTTCCCGAATGTTCCGTACTGGCCCCAGTGGCCGCTCGCTCCAGGGTACCAAAAAGATAACATCGAGATCCGGACAGGTTTTGAACCGGAGCTCTCCTGACGGATCGCTTTGAGGTAGCCGCGGTTGGTAACAGACCAGGTGTTTTCTGCGACGGCCTGATGGATCTCTGCAACCGAAGAGCGGAGTGCATCGGATAGTAGCGAGTCGCAGCTAGAAAACGCGCTCGAATCCGAGATCCTGACTTTGAGTTTCTCGAAACCATCCGTCCAGAGGTGGTTCACTGGAAAGACATGGGGTGGTGAGGCCATGTCTTGAACATGATGAAGGGCTTTCCCGAGAAGAACGCGGCACGACTCGACATCCTCGGTTGAAGTGCAAGTCGTGAGCTGTTGCTCGAGGTCTACGATGCGATCGTGCGAGTTCAGGCGCCTGGATCGGAAGGGGCGCTCTGGGTTGTAGAAGTGGGAATAACGGGTCCATTTTCGGACCAGGTTAACGTCTTCCCTCTGATTGGATTGGATGATGAGATCAACCGAGGACTGCGAAAGGAGGCCCGGGAGGCACCGTTCAAGACCTTGCGCTGCCATTCGGGTGATCTGGGCATGGTCATCTAAACTGAACGCAAAACTGGTTGCATGGAATGCGAGAAATAGAGCGATTGCCCAGCCAGCCCGGAAAAACATTGGCCCGTCTTAGCGGACGGTAACGTGCCGTGTCAATTTTTAGGTTCGTGTAGCGGGAGGTGCCGAAAGGGGCATGGATCCTGGCTAGCTCGAATTGCCAAGAATCTTAAAGCCGAAGCCGTACAAACGCTCGTTCGGGAATGCTCTTGATCACGCCCAGCCAGAAACGCCTGAAGGCGGGAAAAATCACATTCGCAGATCCTGAAAGCCCACCCCGGACGCGCTCTTATCCTGGCCGGAAGTCAGGATAGGGGCCTTGAAAGGGTGATGTTCCAGCGCCGCCGGGCTGCCCGGCGTTTTCACCGGAAGGGCCTTCGCCGCAAGCTACAAGCTGCAAGCGTCAGGGCAAGGGCCGAAAAAGCCATCATGATTGCGCTAGTGGTTTTCTTGATGGTTTCGACGGCCTTTATTCAGTAATGACCTTCGCTACGCCCTGGAAGATTTGATCTAGGTCATTGACGTTCCACGCGGTGTACGAATCCTTCAGTTTCAAGCAGCGCATTTGAACCTTCAGGTCATTCGAAATGCCTAAAAGTTTTTGACCGGATTCGCGGATGTTTGCCATGAAAACCTGATCGCCAACCTTCACGGTCCCGATGCCGGTATCCTCGAGGTAGCAAAGGTTGCTAGTGCGATCGAGGCGGTATTGCGAAGCGGTCTTTCCGTTCTGAAGAAAGAGCGAAAGTCCGGCAGCAAGGAGTTGGTTGAACTTAGCAGCGTCGATCACTTCCAGTTTGAATGCGTGGTTCTTGATATCAGCGATAGGAACGTTACGGTTTTCAACCGGTGCGGGCCCAGGTGCAGGTGTCACCGAACTGTTACCGGAAGTTTTAACCGCAGCTGATCCGCTGCCGACGGCGTCGATAGGCTTCGTTTCAGTTTGGGGTTCCTTACCCGCCATTTTCGCAGCAACCTGTTCGTCGGTGATTCCGTTTTCAGCCTTCAGTTTTTCGACGGTTTTTTTCGTCAAGTCGAGGGTCGCACGAAGTTCATCCGCGTACTTCAGAGCTTGCACTGATCCGTCGGGCTTCTTGAAGCGCGCGTATTTCGAAATGTGCTTCTCCAAGGCGTCCTGATACCGCTTCAGGACAGTTACAGCTTCAAGGAGAGTAAGACTTGGATTATTCTGAGCGACCCACTTGAGATGGTCCTGATCCCACCGAGTCTCAATCGTTGAAGACGTAGGATATAAAGTCGTCGTCCTGAAGCCGACCTTTTCAGCTTCCGATTGAATAGTGGAAAGATTCTTTACGTCCTGATCAATCTCCGACTGGGAATAGACCGGCAGGTTTTCCAAAGCGGGACCGCCGCTTCCAATGTCGGCGGCACAAGCCGCGAGTGATAACAGGACTGCAATTCCAAAGACTCTACTGATTCTGCGCATGGTTCACTGCCTCCGCGAACGGTGGCGAGTAGTGCCATCGACCGACTGATGTTGTCAATTTTTTTTGACGCACAGCCCAATTCAAGGGAGTGTCTAGCGAAGGCTGAAACTTGTGAAGTTCAAGTTCTTAGCGAAAGCTCGAAGGATCAGAAATTTGAAGAGCTTTGCCTGCTGAATGCGCACGGCGGCCAGTCTGTATTTGAAAGTAGGAGCGTCGAGAGAACTTTGCCTGACTTGATGAAAAAGGCGTGGGCCTGTGGTGTCGATGCCATTGGTCTCAAAACTTCTAAAGAAGGTGGGTGCAATTTCGCCGGTACTTCAAGCTCGATCTGATCGTGTTTGCCATGATGGTTGTCAAATAACATACGGCAAACTCGCCGCTCCACCCAGGCGAATCGATATCGAACTCTGTGTGGGCGTCATCCTTTTTGGATGTGGGAGAAGCGGCCAACCACTCAACAGTCTCATCTGATCCAGAAAAGGTGAGTCTTGGTTCAATGGGTTTTTACACCCGTTTCTGATTTGAGGTTCCTCCCGTTGCGGCGCTCAGGATGCCACTGGCATGGAATTGCGCGAATTTCGCAGCATCGATTCGGTCGGCTTTGACCTCGTTGCTCGCTCGTCGGTGTCGAGTTAGGCACAGAGCTTGCTGATAGCGCGGCATGACGATGTTTCAGGCGCTTGCTGGGCTTTCTTGGGGTTTCGCGGGAGCCGCACTCCTTGCTTTTTTGCCCGAACTTCGCTGGTTTTCAATTTTGCTTCCCCGTTCTCGCCCCCATTGGGATGAAGCGCTTTGCCTGGTTCGCGATTTACGCGAAAAGCTCGAGAGTGGTTGGCTTCCCTCAGAAGAGCACTGGCAGTCGTTGAGTGCGCTAGAGCCACCTTGGGGAGAGCTTGCGATTGAAACGATTTCAGAGTTTCGTGCGCAGGGAATTGCTGTAACACCCACTTTGCGTCGTCTTGAAAAAATTTTCGATGATCAGAAAAAAGCAGATCATCGAGCGCGGGCACGAAGCGCACAGGCTTGGGGACAGGCAGTAGTTTGCGGTGCGATTGTGCCATTGATTTCAGCGGCTCTGTTTTTCTTGGTTCCCGGATTAATCGATCTGGGGTGGAAGTGGCTGTGGGTCACTGCCATCGCGCTTTTTTTGGATGCAATCGCCATGGCCTGGATGCTGTCACTTGCAGAGGCGGCTCGTTGGGCTGGAATTTCGAAGGATCGACGCTGCTGGTGGGGCGCTGCGCACAGTTTCGGAGAGCGACTTTTAGGTTCGCTTCGCGGCGGACTTCCTGCCGATCTTGCGTGGTCCAGGGCAGTGCCGCAGCTCCAGCGTTTGGCCCCCGATCTCTTAACTGCCTGGGGGGCAGACCTTTGGTCGCCGGCGCCCGGCCTTCGAAGCCTAGCGTCTGATTCTGCTTCGAGAAGAATTGCAGAACAGGGCGAGTCTTTGAGGCGCGCGATTCAAGCCTCGATTTACGAGGGAAAAGGCTGTGCAGAGCGCATCGAAGCCTCATTTGCGGCGCTTCAGGCAGAGCTTGAATGCGAGGTTGAACGGCAGATTCAATTGCTATCGACTCGCGCCTTAAAACCGCTCTTTTTATTGGTGGCGCCCTCGGTGCTTTTGCTCCTGGTCTTAGCCTTTAGCTTAAGCTGGAGCTCGTGGAGCTTGGCATGAAGCACGTGGTTCGTGAGCTTGAGATTGCTTTGATTTGGGGCATGCTTTGGGCTCTGGCTGCTTCGGGGCGGCCGTGGATCTTCCCTAAAGCATTCGAGAAGAAGGGCTCAGAAGACCGTTCTGAGTTTATCGCAGCTCAGGGGCTTCTACGGGAGGACGGCGCGTCGTCCATTCCAGCCACATGTCTTCGCCGGTGCGGTAAAGCCCCTGCGGCTTTCCGCGCTGAAGCACTTGAATCTCGAGGCGCGCCCGCCGCGCGCTCGAGCGGTAGAAAGCTTTTCCGTCGACGTCCTCGTAGCGCAGGGTGACCCAATGTTTCGGGTCGACTTCAATTTTTCCGCGCAGCTCTTGGCCCCCTTGATCCGAGCGAAAAGACCACCCCTGACGCTGTTTTTGAAGCTTCGATCGCAGCGCCTTCCAGAGTGTTGCACGGGGTAGCGTTTTCAGCGTGTCGAATGCGCTCACGCTCGTGAGATTCGCAAGAGAGGTGAGGCCCGGGCTGGCGTGCAGTCCCTCGGCACAGTGATTGACCTGAGGTGCATGAGACTCACGAAGCGATTGCGAGTGAAACCAAAGGGTGGGCCAAACGCGTTTGCTCTCGTCTCGGCGCTGAAGAATGGCGCGGGCCGGACTTTCCGAAGAGTTCCAAGAAAAAGACGAGCTTTCGCCGTTCTTTTTTAGCAGGGCCCAGGAACCGCGAAGCGGAATCTGGGTGCTCAGGGTTCTGAAGTGCAGCCAAGGATGCAGCGGAGAAAAGTCGAGTCGGTAGCCCGACTCGATTGAGAAGTCCCAAGTCAATTCGCCTTCAGAGCTGGAAATGCGGCCCGAGTAGCGTTGGGGTGAAAAGTGGATCGTATCGCAACGCCAAGACTTGCTGGTCAGGTCTTCGAGACTTTCGAGGCCCTCGGGGAAGGCGAGTGCTTTTCGAAATACTTTTCGATCCAGCCGAGTTCCGTCTTTCGAGGGCTTCTCGAAAATGCCCACCCATTCTGCTCGTCGCTGAAACCCGTTTCGACTTCGAAAAACCGTGAACTCCATCGTCCAAAAGCTCTCGGGGCCACCCGCCGAGGCATCGGTGTATCCGGTGAAAAGCAGAGTGTGGTGTAGTGGTTTGGGTTTTTTCCTCATGGCGTAGCGAAGACTAGTTAAACCACAGTCCGCGCACCGGCGTCTAGCACCGGTCGGAGAAGAATGGTGCCGGCTTCGATGCCTTGAAGCCGAGCCACTTCTTGAATGCGGCGCCCGGCCTTGGGGGACCGTTCGACATAAGCAACCCATTGAATTCCAGAGGCGATCCATTCGCGTAGGGCGCTGATGGAGACCGACTCTGGGGCCGAAAGCAGGCAAAGCAGCTCGAGGCGTCTCAAAGCATCGCGAGCCGAGTTCGCATGAATGGTCGCTAGAGAGCCTCGATGTCCGGTATTCAGCACCTGTAAGAATTCGAGTACTTCAGCGCCTCGGCATTCGCCGACGAGAATGCGATCCGGGCGCATTCGTAGCGATTGTTTGAGCAGGGTACGTATCGTGACCTCGCCAAAGCCATCGGCGTTGGGTGGGCGAGACAAGAGCGAGAGGAAGTGCGGGTGCTGCGGAAAAAGTTCGGGGGTGTCCTCAATCGCTAAGAGTCGCTCTTCAGGTGCGGCAAAGGCCAGGAGGTCGTTCAATAGGGTTGTTTTTCCGCTTCCAGTAGAGCCGGAAATGAGGATGGTTTCTTGCCTTTCGACAGCTTGTTTTAGAGTCTGAAACGCCACGGAGTTCGAGGCCCAACGTTCGTTGCTTGAGGCTGAATGCGAACGTCCGAGTCGGCGAATCGAAAGGGCGAGTTCGGTACCGGCAATCGGAGGAAAAACCACGTGCAGGCGGTGGCTGGGTTCAAGCGGGGCGTCGATGAACGGACTTCGGGCATCCCAACTTTTTCCGGCCTTCGAGAGTTGATCGAGGGTCCAGCTTTTGAGTCGATGAGACTCTGTTGAAGCGTCGAGCGAAGGAAGCTGAGCTTCCATGCCTTGACCGCGGTCGATAAAGGTTCGTTGGGGACCATGGATGCAAATATCGGTGATGGCGGGGTCGGCGAGCCAGGTTTCGAGGCGGTGAATCAGGCTCATGGGCGAGCCCTTTCAAGAAGCGGGCGAAGAGCTGGGTCGAAGCCGGTGGAAAATCGATGGGCGCTGACGGGCGCGGGCTCTGGTTTTAATCCGAGCGCGAGCTCGGGTTTCATTCCGAGCGCGAGCTCGGACTCCGACCTCATCCCAACGGCCGGTGGCGGAGCATTCAACGGTAAGATCACTGCGACGAGTTCTGAGCGCTGATGAACAAAGTCTTCTGAGCCGAAGAGCTTGCCCAGTAACGGAATTTGGCTCAATCCCGGCCAACCCTGCGTTTGGCTGCCTGTTTTCTCTTGCAGCAGTCCTGACAGAAAAATCGGCTCGCCAATTCGCGCGTCGATCTGCGACTTCACTCGACTGGCTTGAAGCGCTGGCAGAGTTGCCGTGCCGTTGGCGCGGTCGAGTTCACTAATCTCGGATGAAACCTCAAAGCGCACTTGGTCGGCTGTGCAAAAAAGTGTCTTGAGCTTCAAGGTCAAGCCATAAGGCTTCCATTCGATCCAAGCTCCGGCACGGTTGCCTGCTCGAGAGCGAATTTCTAATGGAATCTCACCTCCGTTAAAGAGCTCTGCCTCTCCGGGTACTCGCACCACCAATTCAGGTCGAGAAAGCACCTTGGCCCAGCCCTTTCCTTCAAGCCACTGAAGCGAGAGTTCAACGCTTGGGGGTTGAGACCAGAAGAGCGAACCTCCCTCAAGCAGTAGCGATCCTGATAAATGTGACGGCCACTGGAGTCCGAGCTGTCGAAGCGCGCTCTTCTTCATTTCTAAGAAAAACACCCTGAAAAAAAGAGTTCGACTTGAGTCGGGTAGCGTCGAGAGTTCGATCTGAGTTGCCGGAAAGGTGCTGCGCAGCGTTTTTCGCCAACTCCCCAGAGTGGCCTGATCGGGCGCCGAGCCTCGAACCCAAAGATGCCCTCCCAAGGTTTCAATCCGAAGCAGACCCTGAAGTTTCTGGGTCTCAATCCACGTCGATACCCGCGATCGTCCGCTTTCAAGGAGTCCTGGAGAAAGCTCCGTCTGATTCTCGATCTGTTTTCCGAACGCCTCTTCGAGCACTTGAATCCGCGAGAGCTCGGCCTCGGTTTGAATCATTCCTCGAAGGGTCGCTCGGTCACCTGCTCGAAACACGCGCGCCTCTCGAAGCCCACTTAACCCCGAATCAAGCGACCCTGCGGCTGGGGGATTTTCCTCGCGTCGGCCCGTTTGAACTTGAATATTCCAATGTAAGAGGGGCTGGTCTCGACGCCAGACCCAGATTTCGGACCGCCCGACCTGAACCCCTTTGATTAGCAGCGAGCCGGCAGGAGAGGGTTCGGGCATCGGGGCCAGTCGAACGGCCGTGCCTGAAATCGAGAAGCGCTCGAGGTCTTTGATTTGAAGCGTTCGGGTCTCGCCGGGTTGAAGGTGCCAGGTTGCGAGCTCTTCGGTCTCGGTCGGAGGCGTGACCGATCCGGATGAGGCTACGGCCAGGGCTCTCATTGCCAGATGGAGGGCCAGAAAGTAGCGGCAAAAGAAACGAGGGTGCATGAGGTCAGGCCGTCCGCAAGAACTATTCCCAGAAAGCCTTGATTTGATTTCAGCTGTGAGCTATCCACATCGGCCTATCCTGATCATTGATCGAAGAGGTTTTTATGTCATCTCGTACAGGCAAAACTCGTATGGCTCGTAAGGTCCGCCAAGCTCGCAAGGGCAAAGCTCGTAAGCGGAAAGAACAAACCAAAGGCACCACG
>JBDLQW010000125.1:0-23391 GCA_039800365.1 Pseudomonadota bacterium | reverse complement strand
ACCTTCGCCAAGGCAGAGTCGAAAACACCTTAGCGCCAATAAATATAATAGCAATAATATCAGATACTTAAGTCTGATAATAGCAATTACGTTAACTAGAGTATAAGAACACCGTAAATTAAGCATAACTGATATACCTTATTAAACATGAGATGCTTGCTTATGGTGTCAAGTATTTGATATTACTCAATTGTAATTGAGATGCTTTTTATGCGGTATAATTAGCATAACAGTTATACACTAGAAGGCGAAAGAGAAGCTATGCGCATCAGGTTCGACCCTGCGAAAAGCGAGCTACTACGGAAGAACCCAAAGCGCGGAATTGGCTTTGAAGAAGCTCAGGCCCTATTTGACGGAAATTATTACGAAGCCTTGCGGCGAGACGAACCACCGGAACAATGGCGGGCGACGGGCTGGGTAAACGCGAATCTGTACTCCGTCATTTACGAAGTGCGCGAGGACGATCACGGCGAATACTACTGGCTGGTGACGCTATGGAAGGCCACCGAAGATGAAAGGAAAGAGTATGAAAACGCAAGCTGAGAAAAGAACCCTGACGGCGGACGAAATTGCAGATATGGCCGATCGCGGGGAAGACGTAACCAAATACTTTCATAAGGGCAAAATGATGCCTCCCCTGGCCCGTGGCGAGCGTGAAGACGTACAGCGTGTGAACGTCGATTTTTCCCATGAAATGCTTCACGAGCTTGATGGTGAGGCTCGACGTTTGAACATCAGCCGGCAAGCTGTCATTAAGACAATGCTCGCCGAATCCTTGGATCGCCGCGCGCGAATCCGAAACAAAAAGCAGCAAGCCTCGTAAAATAAGGGGAGGTTTTCCGACCTCCCCTTTCTTATTCAACTTTCTTTCGACTCCCCTCCTCCGCAAGATCCACACGAATACTTCCGCGAACACGGGCTATCGAGCGCATTTCCAAACGGGCATCGCTCCATCTCCGGGAAAAGCCGCGCCGAGGGATGAACTCCAATTACCTTCGCGATCTTTCTTGCCTCGTCGAGAACATAGACTTTCAAAGCCCCTCTCCTGGAGTGATGACCCCAAACGCTCCAAACGAAAAAGCTGGGCTGAACTCCTCGCTCGAGTCTTCGACATCGACGTCAAAAAGTGCAGCTACTGCGCCGGCGAGCTCAAGATCATTGCCGCGATCATCGAGGTTGGGGCGATGCGAAAAAACCTAGGCCATCTCGGACGACCCGACAAACCACCCGACATCGCCCCCGCGCGACTCCCTACTCAACTGAGTTTTACGTAAACCAAAGCTCTCCCGCCAACGAAATGACGAGCCCTGAATCGAGGCAGGCAGACGTGTATTCAGCAGGAGAAAAATGACCTCCTGAAGATCCCATTTCCAAACACGGCGTCGGGATCCCGAACAATCACACCGCAAAAAAAATCAGCCAAACTCGCCACAAAGGCTATGAAACCAAATCCGGAGCTCCGACAAAATGGGGTTTAAATTTCCTATCCGCTGACAGATTTCATTCAAAACTGTCAGTGAGACGGGATGCTGTGCTCGCCAGGATCGTTTATTCCTCTGATCAAGACTTGCAATCAAACCTGAATAAAAAACACGGAGGAAATATGAAAAACTTTCGCCTGGCAGTGACTTCCTTGAGCTTGGGGGCTTTCCTGTTCTCGGCAACCGGCTTTTCGTCGCAACGTTTTGTGAAGATGACGCCCGACGAATTTCATCGCACTCTCACAGAGCGCTGCCTCAAGACTGAGGGATGCAAACCGGCTGAAATTGATCATTACATGGATGGTCTGACACGCGAGATTCGGATGACGCGGGGGCACCAGGTCCTTCTCGAGAAGGGACGGATCCAGGACACGATCGATGGGATTGTCCGGCAGGTTGAGGAGACCGGTATCAAGATCGTCAGTGTCACGATCAAGGCTGGTGAAAAAGTGGTGGAGGTCACGGGTGATCAGCTCGAAAAAATCTATGAGCTCCCGGCAGTGCAGGCGATGGTTCGCGCGGGCGAGAAGACCCTGGAGCTGACCTTTCATGGCATCGAATACAGTATTGACGTTACCGTTAAACTTGCCAAAAAAAGCGGAATTTACCAAGTGACCAAGATTGCCGTCCGAACCATTGGTAATGTGACGCGCGAGGCTCTGCAATCAGTGGCTAAAGGCACCATTGACGCGATTGATTATGTCGTCAGTTCCAAACCGGTGGTTTTGATCGTGGACGGAATCGAGTATCTAGCCCAGAAGATCAAATTGAATGAAATTGCCAACAAGCTCGAAGATCTCACCTGGAAGTCTGTCGAGGTTTTTGCCGAGGGCACCTGGAATGCGGTGAAATTCACTTATAAGGGAACGCTCTTTATCCTTGGCTTGCCGGTTGAGCTGGTCAAGTGGGTTATTAGGCACTGAGGCACTGCTAAAAGTCTCTTTTCAATCGGGAGCGGGGGGGGGTTATTCAGTTGGGATCAACGGATAACCTCCCCGGTTTTTTTTGCCGGGCTTCAGATCGGTAGGTGCGCCAGTGATCAAGTTCACCGGAAAAAACGAGGAGAACGGCTCTCAGGTCGTGATCAAGGCTGACAGCCTCGCGATACTATGAGCCGCATCCGGCACGAAGCCGTGATGTCCCATCATCAAATTGAAGCATCTAGAGAACGTTCAGCGGGATCACGATGACAATAGAGTTCTGCTGCCATTCTTCGAACGCGCCAGCTTCGACTTGGGCTTGCTGCCTTTAGCCGGCGAAGAACAGATTCAAGCCCTGCTTGGCGTGCTCCGGCACGTCATGCAGGTTCTTCTCGTTCAGCTTCGGCAGGATCACCGTCGTGATTCCGGCGCGCTTGCCGGCGACGACCCCGTCCCTCATTTATCGAGCACCGCGTCTTAGTAACGTTCTTTTTGAGGCGATTCGAAAACCTCCCGTTAAGCCAAACAAGAAGCGGTCCGATACGACTTGTGAAGGATCACGAAACCCATGAGCACAGGCCCCTCACCATCGACTTCGCCAACCGCCCCTGCCAGTCTTGATGCCTCCGCAAAAGCGGGTGCCGGCCAATACCTCACGTTCCAACTGGGTAACCGAACCTACGGGGTCTCTGTGAAGACGGTTCGAGAAATCAACCCGATGACCGACATCACTCCGGTTCCTCGCACTGCTGCCTTCGTGGCTGGCGTGATGAACCTCAGAGGCAAAATCATTCCAGTCATCGATCTCCGGCTCAAACTCGGGCTTGAGCCAAGCCCCCCTACCCGGTCGACTTGCATCGTGGTTGTGGATATCGAAGAAGATTCGCAGGGAAATCATTTCATGGGCGTGATTGTCGACGCCGTCAGCAGCGTGATCGAGCTTCAAGCAAGCCAAATCGAACCTGCGCCGGTGATCGGAGCGTCTCCGCAACTTCAGTTCGTGATCGGCATGGGAAAGCTCGACGAGCTCGTTCTCATCCTTTTAGACGTGGCGGCCACGCTCTCGGCTGAGGAACGAGAATCGACCCAGGGCCTCGCCTCGTAACCCCCTGGGGTTCCTTTTTGGCCCCTTGCCTATTCTCAAAAGCTCTGGTTGAACGGGGGCATGATCAAAAGGTCCGCGTTCGGTGTCGCCCTCCTGTCGATCGTCTTCCATTGTTTGTCCTCCTCTGCATGGTCTGCAGCAGTAGAGGGCCCCGCCCCTCGTTCCGGAATGCTTCCGGAATACTGGGCAAGCGGAATCAAGCAAGCTTTCGGCACTTCCTATGAAGCCTATGATGCGAAGGGAAGCTATTCGGCTCAATCTCCCACGGCTCCCATTTCAAAGGTGTGGTTCACGGTAGCTCAGGGAATTTTAACTGAAGTCTACTGGCCCTTACTCGATCGTCCCCAAATCCGTGACCTTCAGTTCTTGGTTACCGATGGACGATCTTTTTTCTGGGAAGAGCGCCGCGATGGCATCTCTGATGTTCAGTGGGTAGAAACCGGAGTGCCCGCATTCCGAGTCACGACTCGGGACGTTTCAGGACTGTTTCGCCTTGAAAAAACCATTTTTACCGACCCCGATCTTCAAGCGGTGCGGATGAAAGTGAAATTCCTGCCGAATCAACCCGGCTTGAAGCTTTACGTTCTCTACAATCCCACGGCTGGCGGAACTCCGATGAGCAATCATGCGCTCAGTGGGGCGTCCTCTTTGGCGCCTGGGTCCGGTCTCTTCGCCTGGGATGGAGATCAAGCTCAAGCCCTCGTGGCTTCGGTTCCTCTCGAAGCGACTTCCGTTTCATTTTCCGGAGGCTTTGACCTCTACCAAGACCTTTCTCGCGACTACTCGATGGACTTCAAATTCACCGAAGCCCACGATGGGAACGTCGTTGCTGGAGCCGAAATCGACTACAGCGGCTCAGGCGAGTTCGAGCTGGCTTTAGGCTTCGGCTCGACGATTGGCCGAGCACACCAAACCGCTCTTTCGTCACTTCAGGAGTCTTTTGAAACGGCTCTCGAGCGCTTCAGCGCTCAATGGCGCGGCTATCAATCGAAACTCCTCGATCTTGCTCCCCAGTCACTCGACGGCGGAAAGCGCTTCCGCGCCTCGACTGCCATGCTGAAATCGATGGAGGATAAATCCTTTGCGGGTGCAGTGGTGGCTTCACCCTCGATTCCCTGGGGCATCCATCAAGTCGACTGGACCCGCAATGGCGACCCCCTCTGGAAAAAGGTTGGCGGCTATCATCTGATTTGGCCCCGCGACCTCTACCAGATGGCTACCACGTGGCTAGCAGTGGGTGATTTTGCCTCGGCACGGGCCGCTTTCGATCGACTCCGCACCGCCCAACTCACCGACCGAGACGGCTTCTGGGAATATGGGTTCCGCCGCCGTTCGCGAGATGGCTCGTTCATGCAAAACTTCTGGATCGACGGCTCACCCTACTGGCAGGGCCTGCAGATGGACGAAACGGCCTTTCCAGTCATCTTGACCTATCGTCTGTGGAAGGCTGGCGAAGTGAGCCTAGCTGACACCTGGGACATGGTTCGACGTGCAGCTGACTTTCTAACCGATTATGGACCTTGGACTGGTCAAGAGCGCTGGGAGGAGAACTTTGGAGCCTCTCCAGCAACCATCGCTTCGGAAATTGCAGCACTTTATTGCGCATCTGAGATCGCCCACGCTCAAGGCGATGATCAGCGTGCCCAGCGGTACTTAAAGACTGCGGACGCCTGGAGCTCGAAGCCCGGAGACAATCTCGAAACCTGGACCTTCACCCAAAGTGGGGCTCTTGGGAACGGAAGTTATTTCATCCGGATGGAAGCCGCCTCTCGCGTCGACCAATTCTGGAATCCTAATGACAATGCCACGATTACCATCGCCAACGGCGGCCCCACGCTCCGTGAAAAAGATGTGCTCGATGGGGGCTTTTTAGAGCTCGTTCGCTTAGGCGTTCGCGATGCGCTAGACCCCTCAATTGTCGAGACGATTCCAGAATATGATTCGAACCTTCGAGTCATCGTTCCCGGCCGGGGGCCGAGCTACTATCGCTACACTGCCGACCGATACAATTATGACGAAGGCTCAGGCCGCCAGACCCATGGCATGCTCTGGCCCTTGCTGACAGGTGAGCGCGGCCATTATCAGCTGGCAGTGGCTGCGGCAAACCATGCGTCAAAAGCAGAGCGTGATCGCGCCATACTGCCCTTCATTGCTGCCATGGAAGCGTTCGCCACTCCATCGCTGATGATTCCTGAGCAGGTTTGGGACAAAGGGCCGGCTGCCGGACAGCCAACAGGGGCCGCCACCCCGCTGGGCTGGAGCCACGCCGAGTACATCAAGCTGCTTCGTTCGAGGAAAGAAGGTCAAGTTTTCGACATCCTCCCCGTGGTTCTCGAACGCTCTCGGCAGCTCGGGATCACCCGAAGGATCGAGTCTTTAGAGCCTTCGGCAACGATCCGCCACTGATTTCAAGACAGAGAGATCTGACGACGCCCCGCTTGACCACTCTGGCAAGCGGGGCTTTTTTTTAAAACTAGGCAAACTCTATCCGTTGCGCTTGACCCGGTAAAAGCTCCATCCTAAAAGAGTAGCCAAATTCCCCGAATTTAACGGTTTTTCCTGACCCTGGGAGAGCGCCCTTGTTGTCCAACAGCTTCAAGTTCACTTACCTTTCACCGCAGAACGCCGAATACATCGAAGAGCAGTTTCAGCACTACCTGCAGAGCCCGCAAACTGCAGAGCCTACGTTTCGTGCTCTTTTCGAAGGCATGGAGCTCGGTCATGAATTCGCGACACGAGAATTCCAAAACCACGCATCGACGCTGACGACTGCTGGCGAAGCTCGCTTGAATGAAGCCTCTGTTGAGTGGAGCTTTGAACTCAAAGTCGTTCAGCTGATCGACGCTTATCGTGAGTTTGGTCGAGCCATCGCTTCGATCAATCCCCTACATGCCGCTCCGAAGTCTCACCCGCAGCTTGAGCTCTCGCGCTTCGGACTTTCCAGCGCAGACCTGAATCAACCCAGCCGAGTTGCCGGGCTCATTGGGCTGGCCGTTCCTTCTTCTTTGTCTCAGATCATCGATAAACTCCGAAAAATCTATTGCTCGACGGTTGCAGTAGAGTTTCGCCATATTGGCGATGCCAGTGCGCAAGAGTGGCTGCGCTCGAAGATCGAAGCGGGTGCACTGGGTTCAGCACCGCTGGCTTCAGAGGACGCCAAACGTGTGTTTCGGCGCCTGCTCGAAAGTGAGTCACTGGAACGTTTTCTGGCCCTGAAGTTTGTTGCCGCAAAACGCTTCTCGATCGAGGGGGCTGAGGCGCTGATTCCGGCTTTGGACGAAACAGCCGACACCGGTGCGAAGCTCGGCATCGAGGAAATCGTGATCGGCATGGCTCATCGAGGCCGATTAAATGTGCTCGTCAATTTTTTTGGAAAGAAACCGGAATACCTTTTTACCGAGTTTGAAGGCAATTATACGGTTGATCCCCTCGAAGGCGAAGGCGACGTGAAATACCATAAAGGCTATTCACGCGACCTCACCACTCGCTCCGGAAAATCGGTTCACCTCTCACTGGCCAATAACCCCAGCCATCTCGAGTTCGTTGGCGCTGTCGTCACCGGCATGGCCCGCGCGAAACAAGAGCTTCGTGGCGATCGTGCCCGTTCGCAGGTCCTGCCTCTCATTATCCACGGCGACGCCGCCATGGCCGGGCAAGGAGTCGTCTACGAGACGATGAACTTCGTGGGTCTTGAAGGCTATTCGACAGGTGGAACGCTTCACATCACGATCAACAATCAAGTCGGCTTCACGACTGATCCGAAGGATTCACGATCCACTCCGTACTGCACCGACATCGCAAAAATGCTGGACGCCCCCATCTTTCACGTCAACGGCGATGATGTTGAGGCGCTACTGGCCGTAAGCCGACTAGCCATTGAGTACCGTCAGAAGTTTCACTCGGACGTGTTCATCGATTTGGTTTGCTACCGCAAGCACGGACACAACGAGGGCGATGAACCCCAATTCACTCAGCCCGTGCTCTACAAGCAAATCAAAGCACACGATTCGCCACGCGAAGCTTACGGAAAAAAACTGTCGGCATCGGGTGCGCTTTCAGAGGCTGAACAGACACAACTGAGCGAGGCCCGCCTACAAGAGCTGAATCAGGCGCTGGTCATCGCAAAAAAAGACGCGCCTCATCCTCATGCCGATACTCTTCGGGGGCGCTGGCAAGGGCTCATTCGAGGCACCGAAAACGAAATGCTTCGGTCGCGCCCCGAAACCGCGGTCAAGGCCGAGTCGCTGCGATTGATCGCCGAGAAAATAAACACGGTGCCAGCTGGTTTTAAGCCCCACTCGAAGCTCACACGCTTTCTTGAAGAGCGGCTCAAGTCGGTGCAAGAGGGCAAGGGTATTTCTTGGGGAACAGGCGAATCGCTAGCGTTTGGCTCGCTTCTTTTAGAAGGGCACCCAGTTCGGCTTTCGGGACAGGACGCTGAACGAGGTACCTTTACTCATCGACACGCGGTTTTAAGTGATTTTGAGACAGGCCAGAAGCTCTGCCTGCTCAACCACTTGAATCCCGAGCAGGCTCGACTGCAGGTTCATAACAGTCACCTCTCTGAAACCGGGGTCATGGGCTTTGAGTATGGCTACTCGTCAGTGGATCCTAACACGCTCACCATCTGGGAAGCGCAGTTTGGTGATTTCGCCAACGGAGCCCAAGTGATCATCGACCAGTTCATCGCTACCGGCGAATCGAAGTGGTCACGAATGAGCGGACTGGTGCTTCTGCTTCCTCATGGCTTTGAAGGTCAAGGCCCCGAACACTCGAGCGCTCGGCTTGAGCGCTTTTTGCAGCTCTCGGGTCGCGGAAACTGGTCGGTCTGTAATCTCACGACTCCCGCCCAGCTCTTTCATGGATTCCGTCGCCAGCTCAAGTGGAACTTCCGCAAACCTTTGGTGATCATGAGCCCCAAGAGTTTGCTCCGACATCCTCAAGCCATTTCCTCGCTTGAGGAGTTCACAACCGGAGGCTTCAACGAGGTCCTCGATGATTCGACAGCCTCGGCAAATCCGGCGGCTATCGAGCGAGTCGTGCTCTGTTCAGGCAAAGTGTATTATGACCTCTTGGCTGAAAAACAGGCAAAGGCACTGAACCAGGTAGCGTTGGTGCGTGTGGAACAGTTGTATCCTTGGCCGGCCGAGCAAATCGACGCGCTCGCGAAAAAGTATTCGAACGCGCGCGAGTGGGTCTGGACTCAAGAGGAACCTAAGAACATGGGCGCTTATTGGTATGTTTGCCAGCAAGACCCGCGGCACTGGGGAGGAAAGCTCCCTCGCTATGCGGGGCGCCCCTGGGCAGCGTCTCCTGCCGTGGGCTCTCCCAAAGTTCATGAGGCTGAGCAAAAGGCCGTGATCGAAGATACGTTTTCGGGACTCAGAAAATAACCAGAGGAAATGACCATGAAACATCCAGTCGTTGCTCCAAGCGTCGGCGAATCCATTACCGAAGTCAGCATCCTGAAATGGCTCAAAGCCCCAGGCCAGCAGGTTAAGAACGGTGAAGTTCTGTTGGAGATTGAGTCTGACAAAGCCACTGTCGAAGTGGCGGCCGAAGCAACGGGGGCGCTGACCATCCTCAAGCAAACGGGTGAGCGAATTCCAGTGGGAGCCACCATTGCGATGATTGACGACTCGGTTACCGGAACGACCGGAGCTCATGCTCCGCAAGCAACCGGAGCTCATGCTCCGCAGGCCACCGGAGCTCATGCTCCGCAGGCCACCGGAGCTCCGGCGCGACCCACAGGCGCCGCTCCCTCCGGCCCTGCCCTCACTGCCCTAGCCGCAGGCCCAGGCGGAAGCCCCATTCGCAGTCATGCTCCCGCCGGCGCCACCTCCGCAGGCCTAGCCACCACCACGACCCAGGTCGCGCGACACGCTCCCAGCAGCGCTCCCTCTGCAGCGCCGAGCGCTCCCACAGGTCCTCAGTACCAAGATCAACCGGGCGATCGCCGAGTGCCCATGACCATGCTTCGGCAGCGCATTGCCGAACGCCTGAAATCGGCTCAAAATACAGCGGCCATCCTGACGACGTTCAACGAAGTCGACATGACCGCCGTCATGAAGCTTCGCAACGAGCACAAAGACGGCTTCAAAGCCAAACACGGCGTGCCCCTGTCATTCATGTCGTTTTTCACCCGCGCCTCGGTCGAAGCGCTCAAGCTTCTTCCTGAAGTCAACGCCTCAATCGACGGCAAAGATTTGATTTATCATGACTACATCGACATCGGCATTGCCGTCGGTACCGATCGCGGTCTCGTCGTTCCTGTGATTCGTGGAGCTGAAAAGCTTGGTTTCGTCGAAATCGAAAAGAAAATGGCCGAGCTTGCCCTCAAAGCCCGTGATGGGAAGCTTTCGATTGCTGACCTCACAGGTGGCACCTTCACCATCTCGAATGGCGGCACCTACGGCTCACTTCTCTCGACGCCGATCTTGAATCCGCCCCAAAGCGGCATTCTGGGAATGCACAAAATCCAGGAACGTCCGGTAGCCATCCAGGGCAAGGTCGAGATTCGCCCCATGATGTACTTGGCGCTCTCCTACGATCACCGAATCATCGATGGAAAAGGCGCAGTGACGTTTCTCGTTCACTTGCGGGACTTCTTAGAAAACCCCGAGAAACTCGGCTTCAGCGTCTAGGAGAATCATGATGGAAACGCAATTTGATCTTGTCGTCATTGGCGGCGGTCCAGCTGGCTACGTCGCCTCGATCCGCGCGGCGCAACTCGGGTTGAAAACGGCCTGTATCGAAATGCGAAAAACGCTCGGCGGAACCTGCCTGAACGTAGGCTGCATTCCCTCGAAAGCGCTTCTCGACTCGAGCGAGCATTTTTATCAAGCCAAAACAAAATTCCAGAAACACGGAATTCTCGTTGGCGACTTAAAGCTCGATCTCGAGCAAATGATGAAAAGAAAAGACGCCGTCGTTCGCCAGCTCACCACGGGCATCGCGGGGCTTTTCAAGAAAAACGGTGTGACTTTCGTGAACGGCAAGGGCCAACTTGCCGGCGCCGAAGGCCCCTTCAAGAAGATCGTCGTTCAAACCCCGGAAGGGTCTCAAACCCTGTTAGCGAAGAAAGTGCTTCTGGCTACCGGCAGCGAGCCGATCGAGCTGCCCTTTTTGAAGTTTGACGGCAAACAGGTCGTGAGTTCGACCGAGGCACTCGAATTCAGCAAAGTCCCTCAGCATCTCGTTGTCGTGGGCGGAGGCGTCATCGGCCTTGAAATGGGATCAGTCTGGGCGCGGCTTGGATCGAAAGTCACGGTCGTTGAATTCAACGATTGGATCGCTGGCGGCGCCGACAGACAAGCATCGTCTGAGCTGATGAAATCCCTCAGCAAGCAAGGCATCGAGTTCAAGCTCGGTCATAAGTGCTTGGGGGCATCGAAAAAAGGCGACTGGCTTTTGGTCGAAATCGAGGATCGCAAGAGCGGTTCGAAGTTCACCCTCGAAGCTGACAAGGTTCTCGTTTCTACGGGAAGAAGGCCCTACTCTGACGGCCTGGGGCTAGAAAGCCTGGGCATTGAAAAAGACGCTCAGGGTCGCGTTCCAGTGAACGATCATTTTGAAACTGCTGCCGAGGGCGTGTACGCGGTAGGCGATCTGATCGTCGGCGCGATGCTCGCTCATAAGGCCGAAGAAGAAGGCATCGCCGCAGTGGAGTTCATGGCGGGTCAGCATGGGCACGTCAATTACCAAGCCATTCCCAATGTGATTTACACGCATCCCGAACTCGCGTCGGTGGGATGGACCGAAGAAGAAGTGAAAGAGCGCAACGTTCCTTATCGAGTAGGCAGCTTCCCCTACATGGCCAACGGCCGCGCCAAGGCCATGGAAGAAGCGGAAGGAATCGTGAAGATCATCGCCCACGCCGAGAACGATCGCGTTCTAGGAATTCATATTGTCGGTGCGCGCGCCGGTGACTTGATCGCTGAAGGCGTGGCGATGCTTGAGTTTGGAGCGACGGCCCAAGATATCGCTCAGAGCTCACACGCTCATCCCACGCTTTCTGAAGTGATGAAGGAAGCGGCCTTGGCTGTGCATCGACGCCAGATTCACCTTTGAACGAAGGTCCGCTGCTAAAAAGGGCGACTCTCTCGAATGATTCTCCCTCAAGCGCTCAGCTCTCGAGAGTGCGCGAAATGACCAAGCAGGAAGAGTCTCGCTCGCCTGCGCCCTAGAAAAGGAATTCCAAAATGACCGATCACTCGGGATTAAAACGCTCGCTCGGAAAATGGGACGCTCTCGCGCTGGTCATTGGAACCGTGATTGGTACCGGGGTTTTCTTGAAAACCACTCCCATGTCCCAGGCTCTGGGATCACCAGCCATGGTGCTTCTTGCGTGGGTAGCCGCTGGTGCGCTCTCGCTGATGGGGGCCCTAGCCTATGCTGAACTCGGAAGCCTGTTTCCAGAGGCTGGAGGCGAGTTCGTTTATTTGCGCGAAGGGTATGGTCCGTCGGTGGCATTTCTGTACGGATGGCAACGCTTCTGGATCGGCGGCCCTGGAACGATTGCGGCTTACGGCGTTGGCGCCGCTACTTTTGCGCTGGGAATTTTTTCGCTCACGGCGCTGGAGCAGAAAGCGGTAGCCCTGGGTCTGATTGGTCTTTTCACTGCGCTTAATTGCCTCCAAGTGACGTTCGGAGGAGCACTGCAGTCAGCCCTGACTGCGCTGAAAATGCTTCTGGTCGTCGGGCTTGCGCTGGCCGCCTTTGGGTTTTCGAAAAGCGGCTCTTGGTCGCATCTAGCAAGTGACCCCCGTGTTTTAGCTGATGGAGTCATCCTTCCCAGTTCGTCTTCTTTCAGTGCCTTTGGCCTGGCGATGATCTCGGCTCTCTGGGCCTTCGATGGTTGGAACAACCTGCCCATGGCTGCGGGCGAGGTTAAGAACCCAGGAAAAAATCTGCCCTTCGCGTTGATTTTGGGAACTCTTGCCGTGCTTGCGATCTACGCGATGGCCAACTTGGGTTACTTCTACGCTCTGCCCTTCGCCCAGGTTCTGGATACCGGAGGACTCTCGGTCGCGGCACGGGCCGCCGAAACATTCATGGGAAAAGAGGGAATTCAGTTCCTATCGATCGCTTTCATGATTAGCGCCGTCGGTGCCATGAACGGCTCGATCCTCACGGGCGCTCGGGTGCCCTTTGCGATGGCCCAAGAGGGGTTAGCCCCTCGCCTGATCGGTCGCGTGCATGCACGAACTCAAGTGCCGATGATTTCGGTCTTGATTCAGGGGGCTTGGGCTTGTGTGCTCGCGCTTTCAGGAACCTTTGAGATGCTCACTGACTGGGTGGTCTTCTCAGCTTGGATTTTTTATGGTCTTTGCGGTTTCGCCGTCGTCCGGCTGCGCCGAAAGCAACCTCACTTGATGCGCGCCTATCGAGTGCCCTTCTTTCCAGTACTGCCCTTGATCTTTTGCCTGACCTCGCTGGCGCTTCTGGTGAATTCCATTATCGAGATGCCCCGACAAAGCCTTTTTGGACTTCTTTTTATTGCAGCCGGACTTCCCGTGTATTGGCTCTTGCCTGCACGAAAAAAGCATCGAACCAACCACGCTCACGCCTAAGCGTGCCTGGTCTGGCTCTTTTCTTCCATTCCCTTCGTGCGCATGAAGGGTGGCGCGAGGGATCTGCAGATGCAGATATGAACTAGTGACCCACGATGGCTTTTCGTCCCTCGAGAAAGATCACTGTCGAAACGATGCCGTCGATAATTCGAACTGCTCGCTGGCTGTAGATCCACCTGAGCGACGAGTTTCTGAGGCAGGCCTCGTAAGAGAGGCTGGGAATTCGCTGCAACACGAATTTATCCATGAGATCGCCCTTGGGAATCATCAGCACCGAATATCCAGTGGCGTAGCCGCTCATGCTGAGAACCTTGTCGGTGTCGAGGAGCTCATAAACCCCCGCCTGAATACCCACCGAAGGACCGATGACTCCAAACCTGACGGCATAGCGCCGCGCGGTGCTTTGATTTTTCGAAAGCATGAAATAACTTGCCATGCTTCTTAGCCACGTGTTGATGGCAGGCGTACTGAGATCACCTGCTAAAAGGTTATAATGCCCCGAATCGGTAAAGCGCTCGGGAGACGTGACCGCGATTCCGGCAATCTGAATCGCCGTGGTGCTCATGATCGAGTCCCAGATAAACTTTTCTCCCCGGGTGCTTTTCTCCAGAATCTTCGTACACTCAAAAACCCGAGCTTGCGAACCTCCTGCTGAGAAAGACTTCACGAAACGGTAGTTCGAGCCGACTTCAGCTAAATCGGGAAGTTCAGGAGAATTCAGTTGTTTCACTAAATTCCGGATTTCATCACCAGAGGGGTCCAAACCTGAAGTCTGCTGAAAAATGAAGCTCTTATGCTTTCCGCCTCGTCCGAGAATCACGGCGTTCTCGAGATGCTCTTGGTCGAGCTCAGCCTGGTATCGAATCTGACCCGACTCACGCAAAGGCACGACTTCAGCCTTCCCCTGAGCACTGGGGGCAAGCACGAAAGTTGGCGTAGCAGTTTCAAGCTCAACAGGAACTGAGCTAAAAAAAAGTCGATCATCGTTAGTGATCGCGTAAAACAAGGCCTTTTTAGGATCGCGCTCTAGCGCAAGCAACTCCTTGCCCGAGGGGTGTGCGAGTGTCACATCGATCATCTTGGGTGAAGCCAAAATCCGCTGAAGCTTGGGATTGAGCTTCGCCATGAACCGCGCACACTCTTCGCGAGCAAAGGCGCTCAGACTATCGCCCATGGCAACGGCAAAAAAAGAAATCCCCATCAACACAGGAACTCCCATCAGCCAGCCACCAGAGCAACGTGAAGCCAAGCGGTTCAACCCCTGGGAGTGCGACGACTCTTTGATCTTCTGTGCTTTAGGCTCATTCATCGGAGGACTCATTCCAGGGACTCACCAAAAAAACGATTCATCTGCTCTCTTCAGTATAAGAAGAAGGCCACGATCAAGCGAGCGCAGATGAGGTCGTCAGAGCGATTTCTTTGGATGTCACGTCAAGATTTTAGCGTTAAAACGCCAAAATTCTGAGCACGCGAAGAGCGACCTGAGTGAGATTCACCTTAATCATGCGATCGTCACGATTCTTTCTCAACTGTCGGAACAGACTTCACGAAGCAGCCTGGCGATATGACGAATCAACGGGCTCTCAGCTTGATCTTTACGATGCACCACATAGACCGGCTGCGTATGGAGCCCCGTTCGTTTGGGGGCCAGAAACTCCTGCAATTTTAATTTCGGATGCACACTTTGATTGTGTAACCGCGCGACAAACCTCGGCAAGTACGCCACCGCCTTTCCGCATCGGCAAAGCTCCAAGGCCGACTCCATTAAAGTCACTCGGTAGTGAACCTTGCGCACAACTTTGTCTTCAGGCCAACCGTCGAGGCCCTGTACCTTATTGGGTGCTCCTTTCAGTGGTTGCACTGGAATCGCGAACGGAATCTCCTCAAACGGAACACCCTCGAAATAGCTCTTTCTGCCGTAAACTCCCATCTTGACGCTTGCCACGCGCAGGTGCTCGACTCCTGCAGTTGGAACCGGAATATAAGTCAATCCGAGGTCGATCTCTCCCGAGACCAGAGCGTTTTCCAGCTCACCAGGAATGAGCTCACGCAGTAACAGCGGGACCCCGTTCGGTAGGACTTCTAATAACGGCCGAAGGAAATGCGTCGTGAAAACTTCAAACGATCCGATATGAACCGAATGCTCGGCGGCTTTGGTCTCTTGACCGATCGTCGCAGACAAAGAGTTCAGTTCCGATAGAACTGGCTTTGCCCTTTCTGCCAGCTTTCTTCCCTCCGCAGTAATCACGATTCCACGTCCGGCCGGCGCAAGCAGACGCAGGTTGGTCTCATCCTCTAAAAGCTTGATCGCCTTAGACAGGGCGGCAGGTGAGAGCCGAAGAACCTCAGCCGCCTTACGAATACTGCCCGTCTCTGCGACGGCAATGAAGTAGCGAAGACGATTACTATCCATAAGTAAACAATCATCAACTACAATTCGTTTTTTTTCAACAATGACGCGCTCTAGAACACGACCTCATGAAAAGCGTGTCGTTGATTGTCGGAACCCGTCCT
The DNA here is from genome assembly GCA_039800365.1 of Pseudomonadota bacterium. Classification (GTDB taxonomy): domain Bacteria; phylum Bdellovibrionota; class UBA1018; order UBA1018; family UBA1018; genus CAIOHW01. The sequence continues at coordinate 7,799 of JBDLQW010000125.1, read as the reverse complement.
GAAGTCATCAAAATGGCCCCGGTCTACCGGGCTCTCAAGCAGAAAACAGAATTCCAGACCTCCCTGATCTGCACAGGCCAACATCGGGAACTCCTGGATCAGGCCCTTCGAGCTTTCGACTTGAAGCCTGACACCGATTTACGGGTCATGACGCCGAACCAGACCTTATCAAGCCTCACTTCGATCCTACTCGTGAAGTTGGAAGAGGTTTTCCGAAGGCAAAGGCCCGACCTGGTCCTCGTCCATGGCGATACAACAACCTGCTTTAGCACCGCTTTATCCTGCTTTTACCACGGGATTCCGATTGCTCATGTAGAAGCGGGCCTTAGAACGTACCGGCTGGACTCTCCATTTCCCGAGGAGTTCAATCGCCAGAGCGTTGCCAGACTTGCTGAACTTCATTTTGCTCCTGATGAGGATGCACGTGCGAACCTGATTCGCGAGGGGATCAATGATTCCAAGATTCGGGTTACCGGAACAACGGCGATCGACTCCGTTCGAACGATCCAGAGCCAAGGAAGTCCACTTCACGATTCGTCTCCCCTATCGCTCATCACGCTTCATCGGCGAGAGCAGGGTGCTGAGCAGCTACGCCAGATGCTTCTCGGGATTCGGGAAGCAGCTCATCTCCATTCCAACATGACATTCATCTACCCACTCCACCCCAATCCTTTGGTGCGCGAGGTAGCCCAGAGAACCCTAGGAGGCGCTCGCAATATTCGTCTGACAGACCCCATAGAATATCGCGAGTTCATTGGCTTACTGAGCCAAGCAAGCCTGGTGGTGACCGATTCGGGTGGAATTCAGGAGGAGGCTGCCTGTCTCGGCCGCCGAACTTTAGTTCTCCGCGAGCGAAGTGAGCGCACTAATGGCCTGGAGACAGGACAGGCCTCCATCATCGGCATCGAGCAGCGAGCAATCACTGAGGCAATCCATTGCGCCTTATCTGAACCTCCAGGGTGTTTACCTTTGCCAACCCCGGAAAAGTCACCGTCCACCCAGATCGCTACCGAAGTACTCAGGAGACTCGCATGAAGGAGCACATTCTTTGCTTTGGGGCACATCCAGATGACATCGAACTAGGGTGTGGCGGGACAATCGCGAAGCTCGTCAACCAAGGACACAAAATTGTTCACGCCATCCTGACGTCCGGTGAAGCCGGAGCCCTCGAAACACCCCCTGAGGAACTTGCTCGAGTTCGCGAAGAGGAAGCCCAGGCCTCGGCCCGCATCCTGGGTACCAGCGAGGTTCAATTCCTCCGTTACCGAGACGGGCTCATGCACCCGACCCGCGAAATGAAGATCAAAGTCATCCGCTTGATCCGCGAGATTCGACCAGACACGATTTTTGTTCATGGTCGCGATGATCGTTTTCCCGACCACCGAATCACGCATGAGCTGGTGATGGCGGCGATCGAAGCTGCGTCTGGCCCATGGTACTCTGAGCCGGGCGGAGCGCCCCACACAGCAACCCGCGTACTAGGGTACGAAGTTTGGAACCCAATCGCACAACCCGGGGTATTCATCGACATCTCCAATACCCTGGAAAAAAAACTCAAGGCGCTGCGAGCCCATGAGTCTCAACTGCAGACCATTCCATACGACGATGCGGCCCAGGGCCTAGCCCGCTACCGAGGCACGATGTCGCGCCAAGGGTGTTTTGCAGAAGCCTTCGAAGTGCTTCGATCTGGAGGGTTCTCATGCTGATTCCCCTTTCTCCGATGGATGATTACTTCCTGAGCCCGCGTGAAGAAGTAAGCCGAGCGCCCTTGCAAAAGCGTGAGACGAAGCTGCGCATCTTTGAGAAAAAAAGTCTCAACACTTCAAACCAACGGCCGTGGGGCATCCGGCCCGAACCCGATTTTTCATCTCTGTAAGGCTTTGAAACTAAAACAGAAACAGTTCTGCTTCAGGTGGCCTGAGCGCTTCTCTACCGCTCGGCATCCTGATTGCTCTGTATTCAGCCCAGATCAAGGAGACACACTCATGAAATCGATGCCCCTCATTCAGAAATTTATGACCCCCATGCCTCACACCGTGGGACGCGATATTCCGATTAAAACAGCAATCACCATGATGCGCGAACACCGCATCCGGCACCTTCCTGTGCAAGAGGGCGGAAAGCTGATCGGAGTCCTTACCGACCGAGACATCAAGCTTGCAGCTTCTTTTGAAGGATCTGAGGATCTTGTAGCCGAAGAGGTCATGACCCCTGACCCCTACACTGTCTCGCCAGAAACACCGGCTGATACGGTCGCTCGAGAAATGGCCGAGCATAAATGGGGTTGCGCCATCGTTCAGCAAAGCAACGGCAAAGTGGTGGGAATCTTTACCGCCGTTGACGGGATGCGCGTGTTAGGAGAAATGCTAGACGCGCATTATAAGCACTAACTGAAAACCCAGCGTAGAGATTGAATCCCCCCTTATGAAGCAGAACGCGCCGCTTGAACGAAAAGGACGAGTTCTGGTCGTCGATGACGATCAGGAGATGCGATCGCTTCTTGAAGACTCCTTATCGGCCGAGGGCTATTGGGTTGCGACTTTTCCGAATGCGGTAAGCGCGCTCGAGGCCCTGGGCCGAAAGGGCTCTCTCTCGGTTGAAACTCCCGAAGGAGATATCGACCTGCTGATCTCTGACATCAAAATGCCCCAAATGGATGGGCTCGAGTTCACGGCGCGAATGAAGGAGCTTCGCCCTGAAATACCGATGATTCTGATCACGGCTTTTGGAAGCGTTGAAACCGCAATCGAGGCCATGAAGCGCGGAGCGTTTCACTACGTCGTCAAGCCGTTCAAGCTGGCCGAGATTTCTGTTAGCGTCCAAAAGGCCTTAGAGCATCGCCGCCTGACTCGCGACAACAGCGCCTTGGTTAAAGAGCTTCGCAAGAGTTGGTCTTTTGGCGAAGTCATCGGCAAGAGCGCCGCCATGAAACAGGTTTTCGACCTGGTTCAACGGGTATCTCAAGCTACCGCCAACGTACTCATTACCGGCGAGAGCGGCACCGGAAAAGAAATGGTGGCGCGTGCGATTCACGCCAACGGCCCCCGCGCTCAAAAACCATTTGTGGCGATCAACTGCACTGCCATTCCAGAAACGCTCCTCGAGTCAGAGCTCTTTGGTCATGCCAAGGGATCTTTTACGGGAGCCTACACCAGAAAGCGCGGACTTTTTGAGGAGGCCGACGGCGGTACGCTGTTTCTTGATGAAATTGGCGACATGAATGTCGCGCTTCAAGCCAAGCTGCTTCGCGTGATTCAGGAGCGAAAAGTACGCGCGGTGGGTGAAACGATTGGAAAGAGCGTTGATGTTCGAATCATCGCAGCAACCCACAAAGACCTGAAGGCCGCGATTAAAGAAGGGGTTTTTAGGGAAGATCTTTTCTATCGCCTGTCGGTGATTCCGATTGCCATCCCCGCCTTACGGCAGCGGCGAGAAGACATTCCGATTCTGGCGGAGCATTTCCTTCGTAAATATTCGGCGGCTAACGGCTCGCGAGTCGACGGCTTTTCACGCCGGGCGATGAGCAAGCTCCTCTCGCTTCGCTGGGACGGCAATGTGCGCGAGCTAGAGAATCTCGTCGAGCGCGCAGTTGTGCTCGCATCAAACCACTTGATCGACGAGCAGGACCTGCCCGATGGGGTACAAGTTAACGCCGAAGAATTTTTTTCGTCGGCGATCGCTGATTTTCCTACTCTCGAGCAGCTCGAGCGCCGGTATATGCGCGTGGTTCTCGAGAAGACCGGTGGAAAAAAAGAACAAGCCGCTCAAATTCTCGGCATCAATCGAAGAACGCTTTATCGCAAAGAACGCGAAGCAGGATGGGTTCAAGAAGGCACGCCTGAGCCTACTGAAAACGACGCAACTGAAAGCTGATCTAGGGCGAATTGGCAGGAGTTCCAAGCTCCACGACAGGTGAATCGATGCCGCTTTTTGAGGGATCGAGCATTTTTCCTAAGCTTTGCTGGGGTTTGCTGGAGCTTCCTTGAGCCACTACGGCGATCAACTGTGAGGTTCCCAAATCCGGATCGCCACTCCACCCCTCGACTCCAAGAAGAGTTAAATCCACCGCGAGGTAAGCACTCACTTGCTGAGATAGCCGCACCACCACCTCCACCGAAACTTCATCTGCGGTAGTACATGGCCCCAGACTCTGGGGCAGTTCGTTCCCCACCAACTGCAACCCATCAAGACCGCGCAACCGAACGACCAGCTCTCGACAGGGTCGATCGACTTTGATGAAAATCCGAAAAGGCACATCTTGATGGATGGCAATGGGCGCTTCTAAATCGCTACGAACCCGTACCGGAGCTGTGGGCTTTCCTCCGTTCCACGGAAGCCCCGCGGGTTGCTCCTCAGAACTCTGCTTCGCAGCGAATCCCGAGTGATGTCCCAGATGATACCCGAAAATCAGAGTGACTAGCCCCAAGAGCACCATGACTCTTCGAAAACAAACAGAAGTAAGTTTTGAGTTCATGACATCACGCTCCTGAAACACCTACTGCACCGTCACTGAAAATGAAGAAACCTCGGTAGCGTATCCCATGACCACTACCACGTAATCTTGCCCCTGCTCTGCACTAAAAGAAACGGTCGGACACCCGCTGGTGCTTTCATCAATTGCAACCAACTGACCTAGACGATACACCGCCATATCGAGAGCGTCGCTGCCATTACAGGCACTGGTCACAGGCACACTTACGGTCACCACTCGTGAAGCACCGACGTGCGAGTACCGATACCATCGATTAAAACCCATTTTATTCTCAGGATAGCTATAGGCCCCAAAACTCGTTCGACTATGAGCCGATGAGTCCGGAATCGAAGCGTAAAGATTCCAAAAGGCAGCCGAGTAGGCTGTTCCCCCCGCAGGATACCGAAGAGCCGACGAATAGCCTGAGCCCAAATCTCCATCCTGGTCAAAAATATCCAGCGTTCCAGAATTTCCAAAATTCGGACAAACTCCGACACAAAGGGCGTTCCAAGATGAGTTCAAGGCCCCTGTCCAAAGTGAATTCAAGCTCTCATCCGTTCCGTAGCGCGCTCGATAAAATGCGGCAAAACCGAGAAGGTTGGTCAACCCCGAGGTCATCACGTGATCACTGGCAAGAACTTGGTGAATTCTCGAAAAAGCACCGGTCGAATCGATGGCTTTTCGATTCGAGAAGAGCTTCCATAGCAGATGCTGAACACTGGTCTCAGAATAGATACTACGATCGCCTGAGACCGGAGCCTGGTCGACATTGATTGAAAAACCTGAACTTTGAGAAGAACCATAAGTGTCGACATATCGCGAGCCAAAAGCTGAATCAGAGAAAGTCATGGCTGAAATCGCGTTTCCAAAGCCCTCGCCAAAAGCCACGCGAGGATCGAGCATCTGCCCGAGGCTATGCTCGCCCCCAATCGAATCGGAACGATACAGCTGATGCTCAAGGTAATGCCCGAACTCGTGAGCCACCACATGATCGTCGTACTCATCAGTATCGCTATTTTCTTTTCCTAAAATGTAAACACTAGGACGAGCTTGTCCACCAACCGACTCTACCGTGTAATGTGAGGTGCTAATTCTTCCGGTCGTTTTATCACCGCTATCGGTACTATTGTTCACCGACCAATTGAGATCTAAAAGGGGCAAGCTCACGGCGGGGCTTGCTTGGCAAACCAACTCAAGCTCTCGCAACACGGTATCGAGGATCGCAAAAGGCGCGGCCGAACGATCCGTATACGCTCCTGCCGATCTCGTGAGTGCCGGCGTAAAATTCACTCCCGAAGTGGCCGCAGAATAGCTCGACTGACTGGTCAGCACGTAAATGGCTCGATTTTGAGTGTTATCCACCACTCGAAAGTCCCAAGAAGCTCCGTCACAAAACTCAGGACTTCCTGCAACTTGATCGCGAACATACGAATTTGCCGTCATTCGTGCCTGCACCCGCACCTTGATGGTTTTTCCATTGGGCACGTAGATCGAGTAATTTCCCGCATCATCGGTGGCCGTCGAGCCGATGACTGCGTTTCCGGCTGCAGGCTCAATGGCTTCGACTAAAACTCGCCGAGCAGGAAGCTGTTGCTCCCGCTCATAGAAAAGGCGACTCTGAAAAACAACGCTCCCCCCAGAGCTGACCGTGTAGCCTGCCGGCACCCAGTCAAACGTCACGCTTCCTGAAATCTGATAAGACGACCCACTCAACCAGCCATAGTAATGGGCAACAGGCGACTCGTTGCCCGCCTGATCCTTGGCTTGAATGTGCAAAAAATACTGACCCCCAGCGCCCGTCTGCGTCTTGCTGGTATCGGCAACGTAATTTCCACTTAGAGTTGCCGTGGGCTGCGTATCGACCTTGAAGCGATACGTGCACGGCGACTGAGTACATCCCCAGTTCCAAGAAAGAAGAGCCACGGACGCGTTCTGCTCGGTGTTCTGAAGTCCTGTGAGCGCAGGCGGCGTATTATCTAAAATCGCTGAGACTTGCTTCACTGGCGATTCAGCACCCGAGGCAGTGCGCGCTTGCACAAATAAGTAATACGATTCATCGCCCGAGCTTTGAGTCACCGAAGCACTGCTGAGCAGAGACCCATAAGCCAAAGCACTCAAATCTCCAGTCGATGCAGTGGCATCAGAAACTTTGATCACCCGATACCGAAACTGACAAGGAGCTACTGAACACGTGAAGCTCCAAGTCTTCGATTTCACCGGAATGGCACTACTCGAAAGTCCTTGAACCACAGGCGCGACTGGGGATCCCTCGCCGCCACCTGGCTCAAGATAGGCGCTATCGGAATAACATCCCCCCAGCGCTAGCGCGGCGGCAGCTATTCGAATTCGAGAAGTGAAGAGCAAGGTCAAGGAACGCATCGCTACTTCTAAGTTTAATCTGAATTCAGAATGCCAAACACCTCGAAAGGACTACGAAACGCGAGTGTCAGCGCTGACACAATTTTGTCGGCACCTCACTTAGCCGATACTAGTTGGAGAGGGCTATAGCGGTACGTTTATGATGGAAGCCTTAAGAAAATGGTCGAGCTTGGTACTCTCGACGGCAAGAATTGCCGGGTCGCTGAAGCCCTATGGCTCAATGACCCTCGCAATCAGCCTGATGATGACCTCATGCTCGCTCACCCCGCCATCTCGCGATTTGACCTTTGTGATCGATACTTCGGCTCTTCAACGCGCGAGCGAAGAAAGTGCCCTCACTCAAAAACTTTATGACTCAAGCCCGATATCTTTGGCAGGAGAGGCATCAGAGATTCCAGCGCCTGCCCTTCAGGCTCCTTCGCAATTCTTCGCATCACCTGATGGCGAAGGAAAGACGCTGAATGGGTTCAGTTGCCTCGTGGTCAATGTCACGGGCAGCACGATTCCAAGTCGCGCCCTGCCTTCGGGCAAAGTTTTTCATCCGCAATACGCTCCCAAGGTACTTTCGAGTGCCGTTCGAGTGCTGAAGCTCGATGTCAGCCGCCCCGAGATGAAAGTCAGCATCCCGATGCCTAGCGTGGGGCAAGTGCATGTCGCGATTTGGGGCATTCAATCAGAGTGGGGTGGATGTCCTGCCGTTGAAGAAATGGGCTCTTCGGCGTCAAGCTCAACGCAAGTAGGAGCGACCGAAGTCTACGCTCTAGCGTCTTCAGATTTACAACTGAAGCCCGGAGATTCGGCTCTTGAGCTAAAACCCGAGGGGTCGTTTTGCGATAGCCCCATTTTCAACCGAACACTTCAAAACGGCGATTTTAAGAGTCGCCAGAGGGAGTGTTGAGGATGGAAGACGTCAAGATTCAGGGTTCTGCGGAGATTTCAAAAGGAACTC
>JBDLQW010000124.1:0-10957 GCA_039800365.1 Pseudomonadota bacterium | reverse complement strand
GTCAGTCCGCTGCAACAACCGACTCGCGGAGGAAGCGCCTCAGGAACGCAATTCCCGCCAGCGCGATGACCGAACCGTAAAGCAGGAAGGCGACTCGGTATCCGAGCACTTGGGATGTCCCCAATGCTGGAGTCAGGACGTTGTCGAGGAAAACCCCGGAAAGAGCCATGGCCAGTGGGGTGGAAGAATGCGACAGCGCGCGTTTGGCGGCGAACGCTGGCTACCGTCTTCGGGTCACGGGTTTCACCGCAGGAATAGCGTGCCTATTCAGCCAGTAGTATCGGCTCGACTCCGTTTTGTCCTCATCATCTTCGGGGCTCCTTTGCTTCGGAGACTAAAGGCGGAGTTTATGGCGCGCTTACGTCGCGCCAGCTCTTCACCGCCGTCCTAGCGCGTTCGTTCCATTTGACCTCGAGCCGATCGAGAGCCGGATGGGCGATCTCACGTGACGGAGCCCTGTAGACTTCCTGGCTTCCTTTCTTTCGCTTCCGTCCCATGGACCGAAGCTACCTGATTGAAGCCAGTTACACAAAAATCAGGACACTCCCTCGCCATAGAGTGGAGTTCCAAGACGTGTGGTGGTCACCTATAAATTTGGCAATCATTTGGCTGAACTCATCAAAGCGCAGCAAAAAGGCCCTTGGCTTTCCATTTCCAGATCTTGCGCCGAGACAGTCAGTAGCCTACTGCCTACACACTCTGATGGGTATTCACTACCCTGAGGACAGGCCCTGAGATGATCGATGGTTCAAGATCCTTCGATTGATGGAAATCTTATTGCCAAAAAGTTCCACTGCCTCTGCTCGCATCGCAGGCGCTTGGTTGATGAGATAGCTATCGAGAGCTTTCCGGCTTTCTACGTGATAATGAACAGTCCAAAGGGTCGAGCCTTTCATTTCAGGCACATTTTCATCCTTCGCAAGGCGTTCCCACCAACTGGCGCCCCGGAAACCATCGATCTGTAATATTTTTGGAATATGCCGCTCAAGAAACCGCTCGTAATCGGGGGCTGCATCGTTCTGAACAGCGATGTTCACTTCGTAAATGATCATGGATCTACTGATCCCACAAGATGAGCGGGTCTGCCAGTCCGGTTAGACCTCCAAAAATCTTGTTTAACAATAGGGCGGATGTCTAGCTCTTGATCAACCGAATGGTCCGCTTCTATAAAAAATTCGAAAAATATCTCGAAGCTTTGTCTGGGTAAGTAGCAGTATGCGTCTTGCTGGCTGTCAATTCAGGTGCGTGAAGTGAATTCAAGAGGGCTAGTGTGAGTTCTAGGCAGCATCTTCAATTTTAACGCGCTTCCTGTTTTTCGCTTTTCTGAGCTGATCCTGAAAGCAGTCATATCGTCCCACCAGCAAGCTGATCTCAGAGACCAGGTTGAGGATCTTGGAATTCAGATCGAAGGGCGGTTTCATGACTTTGATAGCATCATTTGATACTATCAAGAACTAGCGTAATCTGGCCTTTGCGCTGACGTTGATGCCTTCAGTAGGACTACTGTCGAGAGGGCTCTTAAATACCTCCAGAAGCTAGGAATCATCCAGGAGTTCAGCGGAAAACAACGGCGGCGACGTTACGCCTATCAGACGTATCTCGACATCCTGGCTCGAGACACGACAACTCGTATTGGATAGCTTAGACGCCCTTTAGGCCTACCGAAGTCTACTGCAGTTTACCGAGGTTTCATTCGCGTTTGTCAGCAAGCGTGATCGCTAGAAGCATCCGTTCTAGGTCTTTTGCGAAGTTCCGCCTGAAAAAACCAAGCTCACTCGACTTCAGGACCTTCTGTACGACCTTGGCGGGATGTGCGTGAGGGTAGAGGCCTGCGATCAGGCAGGCCCCATCGTGGAGCATTCTGGCATAGCTCTCTTTAGAAAGTTGCGGGGCGATGGACTCAAAATAAGCGGCGGCCTGCCAGAAAAAATCTAGGGATGACTTCTTAAACTCGCGCACTTTCTGCTCGCTGAGGTTCGCCTCGAGTACCGTAGGAAGGGCTGCCGTCAGCAGGCAAAGAAGCCTTTGTCCTGCGATGTCTTTAACAATACGGCGAATGAGCATCTCGGGATCCTGACGTGGGATCTTGCGCGAGTTGATCTGTTTTTGAATGCCGAGAAACCAGGAAGTCCATTCCTCCCAGAGGAGATCAAGGAGCAGAGCTTCGCGGGATTCGAAGTAACGATAAACATTGGACTTGGCCATTCCGGTTTGGCGGGCAAGTTCGTTGAGCCCCAATTCATCCAGAGTCCCGCCTTGTTTGAGGTTTTCTCGGGCAGTCCTGAGCAATTGCGATCTGCGTTCTTCTTTGTGTTCTGGGCTCCTGGCCCTCTGAAAGTCAGGTCTCACCCTTGAAGTCTAGCACAGATTTGATCGCAGATTGACAAGAGACTGATGGTCCTTTAACTTGCTATTTAAGAGACCAATGGTCGTTAAAATGAAAGGTGGCCAGTATGCCCAAGATTCATCATTGTCCGGAAAAGCTCTTGAAGCAGGATTTGGCGGGCAAGGTTTATGTCGTCACCGGGGGGAACTCCGGAATTGGTCGAGTTACCGTAGAGCAGCTGGCACGCCAGGGGGCGAACGTGGTGCTCGGTTGCCGCCGATTGCAGGAGGGGGTGCGAGTAGCGGAGGCGATTACAGCCTCAGGAACACGCGGAGAGCTCGAAGTCATCGAGTTGAACCTTGCAAGCTTGAAGTCGGTTCGTGAGTTTTCAGCGAAGGTTTTGGAACGGTATCCGGTGATCCATGGACTCGTGAACAATGCGGGAGTCATGAATTCTCCGAGGCAGAAGACCACCGATGGCTTTGAGCTCCAGTTTGGCACCAACCATCTGGGTCATTTCCTGCTTACCGAGCTGCTCATTACCGCCTTGAAGCGTGGAGCCCCGTCACGCGTGGTCAATGTATCGAGCTGCTTCCATGATCGCGCCATGGGTAGAGAGGGCATGATCGATTTCGAAGACTTGAATTTCGAGGTGCGAAAGTACGATGGCTGGACCGCCTACGCGCAGTCCAAGCTTGCCAATCTCCTTCATGCGAAGCACCTCGCAAAGGTGCTGTCTGGAACCGGTGTGACGACAGCGAGCGTTCACCCAGGATGGGTTCGTTCCAACCTCATTCAGTTTTCGATGCCAGTATTCCTGCAGGACTTCCTGCTTCGCCCGATTCTTCGACTGGCTGGGATGCTGGAGCCCTGGGAGGGAGCTCAGTCCACGCTCTATGCTCTTCTCGCTCCCGAAGTTGAGCAGAAGAGCGGGGGCTACTTCAGCCAAGTGGGAATCTATCGAACCCGTGAGGCACAGCGTGGCGGATGGCCACTTCATTCCCCCAATCCGAACGCACATGACGACGGGACTGCGGAGCGTTTGTATCAAGTGAGCCGGCAGCTCGTGGGGTTGGGGAACTAAGTTCAGCTCGTCTTCTCGCCTTGAGGGTTAAAGCACCTGACTTCAGTCAGAAGCCCTGAGGTCCACGGGGTGTTGCTTTTCTGTTGCAGTCTCCACCATTTCTAGAAACCCCGGGACGTATTCGTGCGCCTCGGGGTTTCGAGCGAGGGAGTAGACTGCGGCACTGCCGGTCAGACCGGTTGCTGTTGCGATGACAGCGATCCTGAAAACAGCCATATGCCTTTTTGAGGGTCCGGGCTATTGTTTGCCCTCGCATGGACCAGACGATGATTCGATTTTTGAGGGCACTGAAGCGCAATAACCGCAAGGAGTGGTTTGATGCTCATCGGCAGGAGTACGAACAAGCACTCAAGCTACCGGCTAGACAGTGGGTCTCGGAACTCAGGCCTTTACTGATTCAGCTGAGCCCACACCTCGAGATCTCGCCTCGCTCTATCTATCGCATCAACCGTGACACGCGCTTCAGTGATGATAAGACCCCCTACAAGACCTGGGTGGGGTTTTTGTTTTGGGATCGACGCTTTCAGAAAGAGCAAGCTCCCGGCTACTACGTTGGAATAGATCCCACCGGAATCGCTCTGGGTGCTGGGGTTTATCGTTTTGAATCGCTACAGCGCGCCGTCTTTCGTGAGCGCTTGGTGGAGGAGTTTTCAGGGCAAGCGTTTGCTTTGGCAATGAAGCCCCTCAAGCGAGCTCGGTTTGAGCTCAGGGGTCGAGAGTTGAAGAAAATTCCCCAAGGGTATGACCCCAAGCATCCGCTTGCCGATTACCTGAGGCACAATGGTTTTTATGCTTCGAAGGAGTTTGATTTTCCGTCGAGCTTTGGAACCTCAAAGTTTGCTCGGGATTTGGTGCGCTTCCTCGAGCCCTGTGCGCCGCTTATGGCATGGCTCGGTGAGCATCTCAGGAGGAGCAATTTTTAAACTGGTCCCTGGAATTATGATTCCGCCAAAATTGACTGGAATCTGGACTTTGACTCGCTGCTCAGACGAGCTGAGGGCCAATTTTCCGAAAAAATCAGCAAATCATAAAGGGCGGGACCAGTTTAGTTTTTTTGCGTTCGTGATTCGCGTGACTACTCACCACGCCGGCGAATCACTGGCAGGAAACGATTCCCAGGATGCCTGATCGACTGTATCCCAGGGTGCTGCGCCCGGTTCTGGTTCTCCTGCCGAAAGATCAGCAAAGGGCCAGGCGAGGCTCTTCTCGAGGGCGTCTTCGAATCCTTGGAGCACCTCAGGTGGCAACCCTTGCTCACGAATCCATTCCAGCACGGGTTGCTCCTGTTGCTCTGCGCGCCGTATCCATTCTCCTGCTTCTAGGAACCCGAGTGTTGGCGAGAGGGCCATGATCAGTGCTGAATTTTTGCTGTAATTTTCTTCCATCACCGAGTGATTGAACTTAAGTCCGCTGATACAGCGCTGTTGCAGTGTCTCTACGGCTCGGGCCAGCATTTCTGTGGCGTCGAGTGCCGAGAGTCCCAGTACGGGGGTCATGGTATTGAGATCGAGTTGCCCATGGGACGAGGCAAGGGCGCAGGTCATGTCTTGTCCCATCACCGAAAGGCAGACCTGTCCGACCATCTCTGGTACCGAGGGGTTGATCTTGCCGGGCATGGCACTACTGCCGGGTTGCACTGAAGGAAGTTGGATCTCGGCAAGACCGGCACGCGGTCCCGATGAGAGCAGCCTCAAATCGCTGGTGATCCTCCAAAGCTCGATGGCTAGAAGTCGAAGCATCGAAACCTGCAGGCAGATCGGGGCCTGCGATTGCACCGCTTCTACTCGATCCGTGGGAAGGGAGAGTGCGGCCCCGGTTGCAGCGACGAAAGTTCCATAGTGGCCTCGAAGATCAGCTAGTGCGAGTTCTGCGAATTTTGTGGGGATACCGAGAGCGGTGCCGACCGCTCCTCCGCCCAAGGGAAGAATAGAAAGCTCATCTAGGGACGATTCGAGCCACTTGCGGCATCGGCCCAGCGATACAGCCCAGGCATGGATCTCACGGCCCAGTGTGATGGGAACGGCGTCTCTGAGATGGGTTCGTGCCGTCTTGCGGATGTTTCTCGACTCAAAGGCCTTGTTCCTGAGGCTTTCCTCGAGGCTCTGAGTCATGCGCGTGAGTTCGAATGAGGCCTCGATCAGGGCGAGTCGAATGGCAGTGGGGAACACATCGTTCGAGGACTGATGGAGGTTGACATGGACGTGGGGATCCACAGCGGTTCCACGGCGCGACGCCTGGATGGCGACTACTTCATTCACGTTCATGTGCAGTGATGTTCCGGCGCCTGCTCCAAACACATCGAGTGGAAAGAGTTCTTGCCAACGCGCTGGCTCCCGCACAGCGATCTCGAGTAACTCGTCGCAGGCCTTGTGGATGGAAGAGGCAATCGTAGAATGCAGGCTCCCGCATTGTTCGTTGCTCCGAGCAGCAGCACGTTTAATTCGGATCAGAGCGCAGGTGAGTCGCAAGGGAGCGCGCCTTTTGGAAATGGAAAAGTTCCTGCGGGCCCGTTCGGTCTCGATTCCATAAGGCAGGTTCTGTGCGAGCTCGAGGCTTCCAAGCGAGTCGCGCTCGGCGCGGATTTTTGGCCTTTTTTCCGACCTCGGCATGGAGGAAAAGTTTGCAAGGAAGCTGCCACTGTCATGGTCTTTCAGTTCTGAGTATGGCGCCGTCATCCACGAGAGGCGGATCTATCAAGTGCTCACCGACTAGCGGCGCGGAGTGATATCTGCATGACTGACCAGGCAACAACGCTCGCCCCAGCACTGAACCGGGAGGACGTGCATGCGAAACCAGCGCTTCTCGGTCAATGAATCGCACGGGTAGTCCAGGATAAAAGATTTGATTCGGCCTTTTAAAACTTTTTCAATTCCCTGCGCTGTCTTTTTCGCGATCACGTCGCCTGTACTAGCGGCCGAGCGACACACGTTAAGGTAGTTTCCTGAAGCGGCCTCTCGTCGCGTCATTCCGTTTTCGACAGCAAAATTCAGCCATGCTTCATTGACTAACATCAGCTCGCCCATGGGATCTAAAAGTGCCACATTGTTGGGCAAGACATCTAAAATCGCACGTAATTGCGCTGAATTTAATTTGCCCCCAGACAGGGTTAGCAGTTTCGCCCCGAGACGAGTTGCATTCGCCCCTTGCGATTGACGCTTCATCTTCGGTGCTTGAGTTGATGTCTTTTTCGTTCTTCTCATGGAGTTAGCATCTCATTGGGTCAAGTCAGTTTAGTTTGCCTGAAAGACGCGCTCAAAGAACAGATGATTGTAAGAAAAACAGGATCGGGCAGTATGATCTAAAATTGACGTCATAACGGCGAAATACTGACACAACTGAACTGGTCCCGGCCTTTATGATTTTTCTATTTTTCTGCCTTCGCCAGTGCTCAGCTCAAATGAGCAGCGAGTCAAGGTCCAGACTTCAGTCAAATTTGGCCCCATCATAAAGGAGGCCGCCAGTTTATCAAAAACGAAGCGGCCCATCGTTTCACTCTCGAAGGGGCTTGTCGTGGGTGTAGGTGGCATTGTGATCGCCCCATTTTCGACCGAGAGCCTAGGGGATACGGCCCAGAGAAAAGTCGCCTCGATAGAGTCCCCGCCAAAGTGCCTCGAGAGGGCCCACTCGAAAACGCGAGGTCCAGACCTTCGCCAGCACGAGTTGAAGCGCCCAAACAAAAAAAGGAGCTGCAAACAATACCGACCGGCTCCACTTTCCGTACTGCCCAAGGCCTTGGCCTCCAAAAACAAAAAGTCCAAAGAGAGACTGCAAAATGTAGGCACTGAAAGCCACACGTCCTAGCTTGGCTATCGGTCCGACCCATCCTTGCAAAGCCGATGTTTGTGCGAGG
This sequence comes from Pseudomonadota bacterium, assembly GCA_039800365.1. Taxonomy (GTDB): domain Bacteria; phylum Bdellovibrionota; class UBA1018; order UBA1018; family UBA1018; genus CAIOHW01. The sequence goes on along the minus strand of JBDLQW010000124.1, from coordinate 3,697 downwards.
GCAGAGACCCCTGTCACCCAGCCAAAGGCAATACCGATTGATCCAATGAGGTGAAGCCCCTGAGCAAAGAGCCAGCTTCGCGCTGAAAAATTGCTTTGCATCACCATTGCCATTCCTAACGCTGTCACGAGAAGCCCAGCGCAGGATACCGCCACGGCGCTGCGCAGGTGTTCTTTCGCCCTTTCAAAAAAATGCGACTGGATGGCGGCCATGCCAATCAGCATGCAGCCCGCTGCTTGCCAGCCCGATTCTATTGCAGTGCCGATCACCTGATTAGAAAAGCTGAGTTCGGCTCGAAGTGCGAGCTGCTGGAGATAACCCGACTGAAAAACGGCAAGCTCACGGGCGGCGTCGACGTCTGTTATGGTTCTAAGGATCTCTGTCAGCCAAGACTGGGGCAAAGCCTCATAGGCCCATCCTAGAATGAAAAATGTGGTGGGAGCAGTGGTTAGCAGCAAAGAGCCGATCATCAGCTGTTTTCGCACGTGCCAGGATCGTGCGGGGAAAACGAGAACGCCGACCGTTGCGTAGGTAAAAAGGATGTCGCCCACGAAAATAAAATAGCCGTGAATCAACCCAAAGATGAGAAGCCAGCCGAGTCTTCGCTTGCCCTGATGTCCCCCTCCAGCAAGTGTCAGGGAAGCACCGAAAAGCATCGAGAAGATGCTTAAGAATTTCACATCAAAAAAGAGTCGCGTCGCACACCATGCGAGCCGGTCTAAACCCGAAAATCCACCGTGGACTATCGGGTTAAAGTACGCGGCAACAGGCATCGAAAATGCCTGGATGTTCATCATGAGAATTCCGAGCAACGAGAAACCACGCAGAACATCTAAAGCGAAAATTCGTTCCTGGGGTTCTGATTTTGGGGGGATGAATTGGGGCTCTTGCGAGGGAGACATGACTGAAAAGAATATTGAGTTTTGGATTTTTTGTCAGCACTCATCGAGGACCTCGACGTTATTTGCGCGTGGGTCGACGTTCAATCCGTCCTTCTAACCGTTCTTCTAAAAGGATTAGCTGTTCCGCAAAACGTTCGCTACTAATGAAGCGATGAGAATCGTAGCAAACGGTCTTGTGATGGTGGTCGCTAGTCTTCATGTTTGGATTCTGATTTTAGAGATGTTCTTGTGGCGAAAACCTGTGGGGCTTAAGGCTTTTAGAAATTCACCAGAGAAAGCCGAGGTGACCGCGGCGCTGGCTGCAAATCAAGGCCTCTATAATGGTTTCTTGGCGGCCGTATTGGTGGCAAGTTTCATGGTCGCCGACTCTGTCGTGAGCTTTGCGTTTCAAGTTTACGGTCTTTCATGCGTCATTCTCGCGGGTCTTTATGGAGCGTGGAGCGTCAGTCCGAGGATCTTTTGGATTCAGGCCTTTCCCGCGGCTCTGGCGTTGGTTTTCGTTGTACTCACTCGCTCTGTTTGATGGTGCAAGGTGGTGTCGTGAACTGTTCTAGCGAAAACTTCGCTTGCCGAGTATGCTGTCGACTCCAGTAAAGGATGACACGTTGATGAAGACTCCAGAGTTGTTTCGGCCTCTCCAGGTGGGTTCGCTTGTTCTTTCAAACCGAATTTTAATGGCACCATTGACTCGATGCCGTGCCGGCCTTGAGCATATTCCCAACGAGTTAATGGCCACGTATTATGCCCAGCGGGCTTCGGCGGGATTAATCATTGCTGAAGCGACGATGATTCAAGAGCGAAATTCAGCCTTTATTGCCGAGCCTGGAATTTACAGTGCTGAGCAAGTGGCAGGTTGGAGAAAAGTGACCGATGCTGTTCATCGAGAAGGGGGCAAAATCTTCTTGCAGGTTTGGCACGGCGGTCGCGCGTGTCACCCTGACATGAATGATGGCTTTGAAACGGTGGCGCCTTCCGCGATTGCGATTGAGTCTGAAGTGATGACCTTGAAGGGCAAGAGAGCGCATGTCACTCCGCGAGCGTTGTCTGATGCTGAGATTCCAAAATATGTGGGTTATTTCAAACAAGCGGCCGTCAACGCGCTTGCCGCTGGATTCGATGGCGTTGAAGTGCATGGCGCTAATGGCTACTTGATTGACCAATTTCTTCGCGATGGATCGAATCAGCGATCGGGGCCCTATGGCGGCAGTATTCAAAATCGAGCTCGTTTTTTATTCGAGGTTCTCTCTGAAGTGATTTCGGTTTGCGGTGCTGATCGAGTGGGCTTAAGGCTTTCGCCGCTCAATAGCTATAACAGTATGAGGGATTCAGATCCGGTGGGATTGACCCGTTTCTTAGCTCGAGAGCTGAACTCTTTTCATCTGGCCTATTTGCATCTGATGCGAGCAGATTTTTTTGGCATTCAAACAGGTCCGGTGATCCAGGCTGCTCGTCATGAGTATCAGAACGTATTGATCGGTAATATGGGCTACACGCCTGAAGAGGCCGCTCGTGCGATCGCTCAGAACCAGATGGATGCCGTGGCCTTTGGCCATCATTTTATCAGTAACCCGAATCTCGTCGCCAAAGTGCGTGAGGGGCGGGCGCTTTCTGAACCCGATCAAAATACCTTCTACACGCCGGGAGCAGTCGGCTACACCGATTATTCCTCCGATTGAGGCCGCTTTCGGTGGGGTTGTTGGGATGATCGTTTCATCGATTGCCTCAATAGCGCCGATTAAGGTGCCTAAATAGCAACGTGCCTCGCGCTTCGAGCCGACGATGACTGCGGAGTGCCGCTCGCGCTCGGGGATAGGGGGGAGATCACGCCGAGATCTTGTACTTTCCGGCGAAAAAGGGACGTGTTGACGGTGCTGAGCGACTCATGGACAGAGAAGTCTTGGAAGGAACCCCTGGCCACACTTTGAATCCAGTCTGAGATCTGGGCGGTGGCGCAAACATTGACCGCGGTAATTTCGCTGATGCCGCGAGCGTGTGCGTTCATGCGGAGGGTGTTGAATTCTTGATGGTGTTGATCTCGAAGCAGCCAGCGCCCACCCTCGCGCACCAAGTTCATCGAGAGTTCTTCGTAGGTATTAGATCCTGTTAGGCGGTACTGCTTGAGGTATCGAAGAGTCAGCGGGCCTCCCGACTTGAGATTGAAGCCTTTTTCGGCGGTTAATCGCACGGTCTCGATCGTAAGGGGCCCTTTTTTGACTTTATTGAGCACAAAGCCTCTCTCAAGCTGAGCGAGCGTGACTGGTGCGGGCTCAAGCGAGACTCCCAAAGTCTTGAGGTTTCCCTCATCGTCAAGATGAAGACGAATCTCGTTCAGAAAGTTCGGGTCGTCGGTTCGATAAACTTTGAGAAGACCCTGGCTCTTGAGGTCTGAGCCCGAGGCCCAGTGAGAGCATGTCAGCGAGGCTGCAGAAAAACTGGCCAAGGTCATAGCCAGAAAGGATCTGAAGACTCGAACAGTGGCTTTCGGGAGATAGGGCGAGACGCTCATGAGCAAGAGAGGAAAAGCAAAGGGTGTACCGGCCCGATGAGGCGTTGCACGAGCAAGAGAGTGTTTAAGCTTTAGGCAGCTGTATCCTGCATTGGCATGATGGTAGTCTTGGTTCATGCAAAAAGAATTCTGGATCAAGCGCTGGCAGCAAGGTGAGATCGGATGGCATCAAAGCGAAATTGAACCTCAGCTCATCGCTTGGTTTCCAAAAGGGCGATCGCGGCGAGTGCTGGTTCCTCTTTGTGGCAAAACGATGGATATGAAATGGCTTGCGGAACAAGGTCATGAG
>JBDLQW010000123.1:0-13829 GCA_039800365.1 Pseudomonadota bacterium | reverse complement strand
GGTTTTGACCCATCTTGAAGATACCCTCAGTATTTTCAAATCTCGCCAAGGCGACCTGAGCGATATTCAGCGACTGTCCATTACTGAAGATTCCGGTCAAGACTCCATCATCATTGAAGCTCAGACCCGTCATCGTGCCCGCCGAGAAGCCATTTTGAAGCGACTTGTAAGCCTCAGACTGAGTTCCATATTGAGTGACTTGAAGCCCAGTGCCGCCCTTCGATTTCTCAGGACCGAAGTTGAACTCGATGTTCTGATCCTTCACCGCGCCCTTATTGAAATTAAACGAGCTCTTGTCGGTGACCACTTTATTGAGGCGACCGTCGGTGTCGAAAAGAAGCTTTCCTTTGGCCTGCTCGACCAAAGTTCCCATCTTTCCATCGGCCAGATCCTCGCCCTTGGCCATCACTCTCCAGGTCCACTCGCCATCTCCGGTCTTATTGAAGAACATGCTCACGTTTCGAGGGGTACCTGCGCTGTCGTAGACCGTAACTCCGGTTGCAAACTGTGCGGTCTTCTCGGGATTTTTTGGGTCAAACTCCTGCTTCGAGTCGGCACGAAGGTCAAGATTCATGAACATTTCGACTTTCTGAGTTGGCTTAGCGTCGATCACGGTACGATCCACCGAGATGTCGCCGAGCTTCGAAGTCACCTTGCCATTTTCGTCCGCCTGAAAGCCTTGAATCCGGTTACCATCGGGATTGACGAGCTTCCCTTCACGGTCAAAGTGAAAATTTCCGGCTCGAGTGAAGGTGCGACCATCAACCCCCTCAAGAACAAACATTCCGTCTCCGGAAATGGCTAAATCGGTAGGCGACTCCGTCATCGTCACTGATCCCTGCGACATGATCGGAGTCACGGCAGCCAATCGAGTACCTCGACCGATCTGATTGCCCCCCAGCATGCCCTTCAGCGATGAAGCCACCAGGTCTTGGAACTCCGGACGACTGGTTTTAAATCCGGTGGTATTGGCGTTGGCGATATTATCACCGTAGATGGCGAGAGATTCGCCGGTTCCACGCATACCCGAAATGCCCGTGTTCATTGAAGAGAGAATACCCATAGGGACGCCTCCTGCGTCGTTGCTATTGTTGTTAAAAACCGACTCTTCCCTCATGGATTAAGCAGGCACTTCTGGCCCACTCAGAGTCGGCTAGGCTTCCCGTTTGGGTCCAGCCTAGTACTTCTACTTCTACTTCTACTTCTACTTCTACTGCTACGTCACTGCCACTAACCTAAATCACCACTGCTCCGTCGATATTCGTGAAAACATTTCCACGAAGCTGGTCTCGATCCATTACTGTGATCACGGTGCGATTGCTTGCACTAACGATCAAGGCAGCATTTGGCGTCAAGACCAACGTGTCTTCTAATCCATGAGCCGCCGCTTTATCGACGGCTTCATTGATCTTCGACATCATTCCAGGATCAAACTGAATCTTTCGATTGGTGAGCCTCTGGCTTGCGTGTGCCGAGAATTTCAACGGATCGCGAACCTGATCGAGATTCGGAGATCCAGTCGTCGTTCCCTGATCGATCACTCGCTGTAATGCAGAATCAAATTCTCCAGGAGCTCCTCGATCTGACTTTCGTGCCGGCTCCGATCCCGAAACTCCTGACTGATTTGGAACGCTCGTAACATTGGGATACAGAAACGGATTACTGTTGATGCTCATTTTTCACCTCCTTTCCTCATTTTTAAAACTATCTCGCTTTCAAAAATAAAAAAATCGGTAATGGTTGCCGCCTACTCGGCAGAGCTCAACCCATTTGCGAATCCGCGCTCCTGATCTTGAGACTCCACACCCGAAGGCCGATCGACAGACTGCGATTGTCGCTGATAGGCCTGAAGCACCTTCGACTCTTCAGGAGGAAGAGCGCTGAGATCCAGAGGACGAGAACCCTCGCCTTTTTTGAATGTGAAAAAGTTTCCTGTCGACTCACTACCTTTAGACCCGGAAACTGCCTCGGATAATGACTTCGCGCCGGGAATCAGTCCCGCGTTCGTCGTCCCTGAACTCGGGGCTTCGTCGACAATTCGAGTAACGCTCTCCATGAATACTCGCTGAGGATTCGAAATATCACCAATCAGCAATACCGGCTTTTGCCCCTCGAAGCTCACCCCAACAACTCGGGCGCTGGTCTGCTGAGAGAGATTCATCTCTTGACCCTGATCATTCAGCGCCTTGACTCGGTAAGTATAATTTCCGGATTTCGCAATAAATCGATTCGCCTTCTTTCCATCCCAGCTGAAAGAGCCCTCGCCCTTCTTTTGTGGCCCCAGATCTTGTTCCAAAATTGGAGTTCCGGTTTGATCCAAAACAGTCACAGTCACCTGTGAAGCATCCGTGGGCAAAATAAACTTCAGATTCTGAGACTGACCCTCGACATGAGGAAATCTCTCGCGGTCTACCGCGATGGTCTTGCCAATCATGCCCGTCATCGCCAGTCTCTCGACGGGTTGATCGCGATTTGCAAGCTGCTTCATCGTCTGATTCAGGTTCTGAAGCTGCTCCATGCTGGAAAGCTGGGCCATTTCAGCGCCCATCTTCTCCATCTCAAAAGGCTTCGATGGGTCTTGGTACTTCATCTGCATGATCATCAAGCGTAGAAAATCATCTTTATCTAAAGTCTTTTTGATCTCTCGTGGCTTCTCTGCTTTGGCGCCCATCTCGCCCTGAATCTTCTTCCAGATATCTCCGAATTTCGGCTCGGTGGGAGAGTTCGATTCTGCTGGAGCCCCCACTTTGACAGAGGAATCCACTTCGATTCCTCGCTGTAGGTCTGAAGCTGCGGCCGTATCCGCAACCTGTGGTTTCCGCATTTCCTGTGCTCTTCCCACCGATCCGATCATTCTGCACTCCTCTTCATGGCTATTACGCGATTACATCCAAGCGGCTTGCCGCCATCGGACGAATCGCACCTCCGCCAGTCGATCTACTGAATTGCTGCCGTTGAGTCGCACTCGCCGAACCTCGCGCGTGAGTCGTCTCAGCCGAGTTCGTCGACTCCTGGCGTGATCCCCGATCGCTCGACTGTCCAAAACCCGATGAGAGATGGGGCTGACCCTGCTGGCTCTGACGATCCTGCGAGGGATCTCCGAAGCTAGTGGTCTGCGAACTAGGGGGTACGATCTGAACGTCGAGCTTCGACAAGCTCAAGTGATGAGCTGCCAGGCCCTCTTTCAAGCTGCCAACGCTCTCTTCCAGGATCTTCTTGGCTCGCTCGTCACTGGCCTGAATCTGCAATCCCACTTCAGCACCACCTCGTCCACTGGTCACGACCTTCACGTGAAGCTCTCCCAGATGATCGGGCTTGAGACGAATTCGCATCTCTCCCCCCGCGCTCAACTGGCGAATGCTCTGTGCGATTCCACCAATCGATTCGGTGGAAATCCGATTTCGGCTCATCGCCCCGGCAACCACCCCACCCTCCAACATCAGGGTATTGGGTTTCGCTTCGAAGGGAATGATATTCGGAATCGAGTCGGTCTGACTGACGTGGGGATGAATGAGACCCAGCGTATCGGGCAGCGTCGATTTCTTGCTCTTGAGCTCCGTCGGCGGACGCCCCTCCATCGAAGAGCCGCCAGAGGGGTTCTGAACAGCCGAACCCCCCTGCTCACTCGGAGTCCTGAATCCACCCAAGGAGGGAAGCTCCAGTCGGTTCCTGGAAGAAGGGTTGGCTCCAGACTCACGCTCGATCAAAGGTTCGGCGCCAGTAGACCTCCCCCCTCGCGGAAGAGCCCCCTCCCGCACCGAGAGAAACTCCTCTGACCCCATCGAGCCCGCACTGCGCGATGGGCCCGCTGGTTCAGCCTCCTGGAGCTGGGTTTCGAAAGCGGCGAGGACGTCGGCTTCCGATTCCGCTTCCACTTCAGCCTTCGCTTGGGCTTCATTACCCCGCATCTCAGTATTGACCAGAGCTTCCATTCCAGCTGACTGAAGCTTCTGCGCTACTAACGGAGACTGAGTCTGAAGATTTCCCTGCATCAGCTCGGAAGAAGCCATCTTTGCTGAGGCCTGCCTCAATTCAGAGTCCTGTGCTGTGCGAGCCCGAACCGACCGAAGAAGCTCTTCAAGTCCGTTCAAGGCTCCGGCGGATTCACCCCTCGAGGAGTCTGGGAGCAGAGTCTTCTGCAGAGGGTGACGATTCATTCCCCCTTCGAAGACCCAGTCCGTACTCCAGGGCTTGAGTCCAGCGATATCCGCGCCAGTGTTCAAACTGACAGCCATTTTCTGAATCTGAGCGCCTGCCTCAGAGCTTCCTCCCACACCAGCCGGCGTCATCCGGTCTAATCGACCCGTAGTTTTCACTCGAATCGCATCAGACCCATCCCCTCCACCCTGCGGTGGCTGAGCGGCCTGATCTGCGCCGAATAAAACCGGCTTCCGGGCACCCTCGAGAGGAGCACTTCCTGATCCTAGCGCCGTGGCGACCACAGAATTCCTGGGGCTTTGTGCCGCCAAGAGATCCGCTGCCGCTATTGCACCAGAGAACTCTTCCCCACCTTCACGCTCACTGCTGGGGCGAGCTCGTCCTGTCATTCCGCTCTTGATATTGCCGGCCCCAACTCCCTGCAGACTTGCCACGTTTTGTACGTTCACCATGCTCCTCACCTCCTTTCCACTTCTGATTTCCCATTCAAAGTTTCTCCTTTTTCTTGGGATCTAATGACGGATCCGTTACCCCTGTGCCTTTGTCCGCGGATCCGGTACCGGACAAAAGTGCCATGAGATGGACCGAGCGCTTCGGATCCATCACGTTCATGATTTTAGAAAGCTTCGTGGTCGACATTCGGCTCATCGCTTCGACAGCAAGACCATCCTCGCTGGTAGCAATCAGCTGAGAAGCCGCCTTCGGAGCCATTGATTCGAGCAGCTCGACTGTTCGTGCGAGCTTTTCCTCAAAGGCTTTCTTTGTGGCAGCATCTTGCTTCACGTGCTCCTGGCGAACCGCCTGAAGCTGCTGCATCCGTTCTTCGATGGCCTTCTCACGCGCCACAAGATCGCTCTCTCTCGACTGCAGCTGCGCCTCGCGCTCGGAAATCGCCCGCTCACGTTTTTTGAGATCATTCAACGCCTGGCCCGGAATACAGGCATCGGCAGCGATCGAACCGCTAGAAATCGATTCATTCTCGGTTACCGATGGTGAAGGCGACGGCGAAGGCTCAGCATGTGCCTGCATTGCACCGTCAGCAGGAGACTCAGCCTGCGCACTCGACCACGCCAGGAGATCTTCGTGCAATGAAATCGAATCGTGGTGAACCTGTCGGCCGAACCCCAGCCAAATCAAGCAAAACCCCGTAAACGCAACCACTGGAATCACCATGCGCCTCATGGCTCGACTCCGGATCGAACAGCTCTCGATGACGACAGCTCATCGACTTCCTTGAGCTCTCTCTTGGTGATTTCGCGGCGAAACTCCTGCAAATCATTTTCACGAATCGTCTCGATCACTCGAGTATCCCGCCTGGCATGAAGATAAGATCGCATCGCGCGCTCTACCAATCGTGCCGCTCTGTTTTCTTTTAAAATGGCGTGCTGAATTCGAATCTTGGTTCCCGAAATAAACGCCTCTTCGATCGCGTAAGCCTCGGGTCCAACGCATTCCTGCGCCAGCCCCTCACGTCTGGCGATCGAATCCCTGAGCTCTCGTTCGAGGTTTTGCCTGAAATCAATTGCAGATTGATGGTCGCCACGAGCTTTTGCCAAGACCTGTAGCGCCTCGTCTTCTTTTTTCTTCCGGATCGTTTCGACAGCTTCGAGACGGAACTTGAATCGCTTCATCTTTTTCAGTGTCTCCGGTCAGAGGGCGCGAAAATAGACTGAATGTTTTTCCAGTGGGAAGTCTTGCACTGGGATAAAACTACCTGCCAGAGGCTTGCGCCTCGGCCGCTCGAACGATCGAGTGAAGCATCGCGAGGGTTTGATCGAAATCGCCCGGCTCGTCGACCTTCTGGCGCAGGAGCGCATTAATGCGATCATGAACCGCGATAGCGGTATCGATCTTGGGATTGGCCCCCCGAGCATAGGCGCCCAGATTGACTAGGTCCTCGACTTGTCGGTAGAGCGCGAGCCACTCTTTGACTGAGGCAGCCCATTGGCGATGCTCGTCCGAGATCACCGAAGACATCACGCGGCTTGCGCTTGCTAAGACATCAATTGCCGGAAAATGATTCCTTTGCGCAATCTTTCGAGAGAGCACGATATGACCGTCGAGAATCGACCGGGCTGAATCGGCGATCGGATCGTCCATATCATCGCCCTCGACTAAAACCGTGTAGAGTCCTGTAATGCTGCCTCCCCCAGGCCCCGTCCCCGCGCGCTCGAGAAGTTTCGGCAAGGTTGAAAAAACGCTGGGAGTGTATCCTTTCGAGGCCGGCGGCTCGCCCATCGAAAGACCGATCTCACGCTGAGCCATAGAGAATCGCGTGACCGAGTCCATCAGTAAGAGCACGTCTTTCTTCTGATCACGAAAGTACTCCGCAATCGTTGAGGCAAGGAAGGCCCCCCGCATTCGAAGCAGCGGCGACTGATCTGAGGTGGCTACAATCACCACCGAACGAGCAAGACCCTCTGGCCCTAAATCCCGCTCGACGAATTCTCGAACCTCACGACCACGCTCGCCGATCAACGCAATCACGTTAACATCGGCAGCCGTATTTCGAGCCATCATTCCCAGCAGAACCGACTTACCCACGCCCGATCCGGCCATGATGCCGATGCGCTGACCCCGACCACAGGTCAGGAGGCTATTGATCGCCCGAACTCCAAGATCCAAAGGCCTACGAATCACTTCGCGCTCTAGCGGGTGTGCTGGCTTCTGATACAGGCTCCTCGCGATTAAGGGTTCGTCTGAGACGATTGGTCCTTTACCGTCGATAGGCTCGCCCCGAGCGTTGAGCACTCGACCCAAAAGAGCCGGCCCCACCATCACTTGAGAAATCTCCTGCTCAAGGTATACTCGGCTACTCCCGTGAATCCCTGCGGCATCATCAAACGCCATGAGCAGCGCGCGCTTATCGCGAAACCCCACCACTTCAGCTTGAATGCTGCCCGAATCAGCCGCATCAGACTCGATTCGACAAATGCTTCCCACCTTCGAGCGCGGCAAATGCGCTTCGAAAATCATTCCGACGGATTTCAAGACCTTTCCCGTCTCTCCATAGATCGAGGCACGATCAAGACGAGCGAGGATTTTTAATGCGTCTAAAGAAGGGCCCTCGTTCATCCGTTCACCAAGGCCTCATGAATCGCGTCGATCTGAGAGTCGAGGCTTGCCCGCAAGGTGCTGTAGTCGGTTTCAAGCTCGCACGCTCCTGAAGCCACTTCGTCTGAAAGTTCGATTTGCAGGTTCTTGAGCTCACCCAACATCGTCCTCAAGCTCTCACGCATCTGACCCATCGAATCGACCTGCGTGGGATTCACCCGAATCCGCAGGTTCTCCCGTAGCCCACAGTTCTCAATCATCGCTCGTGCCAGACGGGTCACATACTCCGAATCGGTTGCTAGCTCCTTCAGGCAAATCCGTTTCGAAATCCTCAACACAAGCTCAATCAGAAAGCGCTCATTTGAGGAAAATACCGCCGCCTTGAGGCCCTCAAATTCATGAAGCAAGGACTCAAGCGAATCAAGCGTTGGCCTCGCTTCAGCTAACACGTGTTCCCGAGCCTCAGCAGCGCCAGCCACTCGACCCTCTTCGAGGCCCTTTTTTAAAGCGGCCTCGTAGGTCTCTTTCGCAAGCGCATCAACCTGCTTTCTCACCTCATCGGCGATCACGGCCTGCTCTTCTTGAAAAACCGAGAGGTAAGGACGCGCTAACTCCGAAACCTTGAAACGAGAGTCCTTAAGAGTGGGGTTCTCTGAAAGAACCATTCGATCGCGCTGTACCGGACGAAACGAGCCTTCCTGAATGGGCTTTTGCTGATAGGGACGAACCACACGTCCTAAATCGCTCTCGCCATCCACCACTTTTTTGAGCTTCTCGCTATTGATTCTCGTGAAATCCGAAGCCATGGGAACACTCCTCTAAGCCTGATTACACCAGCGCGTCAGCATCGCCGCCACGACTGATCATCAACTTGCCTTCCGCTTCAAGGCGCTTGGCCAAATTCACGATTTCCTGCTGAGCACCCTCGACATCTGAGAGCTTGACCGGACCAAGACTCTCGAGATCTTCCTTCAAAAGATCTCCCGCGCGCTTCGAGATATTCTTGAAGATCTTCTCCTTGATATCCTCAGGAGCCGTCTTCAACGCCATCACGAGCTTGTCATTCGGAACTTCCTTAAGCAACGACTGCATGCCTCGATCGTCGACGAAAACGATGTCTTCGAAGACGAACATGAGCTTGCGAATCTCCTCGGCCAGCTGGGGATCTTTCTCTTCGACTCGAGCCATGATGTTCTGCTCGCTCGACTTGTCCATGACATTGAGCATGTCGGCGATCGGCTGAACGCCACCCAGCTGCTGAATGTCGATCGATCCCAAAGTCGCAAGCTCTTGCTTGAGCACTTCGTCGACCTGGGCGATCAGGCTCGGTGAAATAAAGTCGAGGTTGGCAATACGCAACACCACTTCGGTCTGAATATTTTCTGGAACCCGCTTTAAAACATCGCATTTTTTATTGGGCTCAAGATGCGCCAAGACCAATGCAATTGTCTGAGGATGCTCATTGATCAAGAAATTGGCCAAGGTTCTCGAGTCGACGAGCTCGAGCGCCTCTAGAGTGCGGCTTCCCTCAACCACTGACAACTGTCCCAGAACCGTGCGAGCTCGATCTTCACCCAAGGTTTCCAGAATAAAGTCTCTGCCGTTGGCATGTCCGAAGATGAGATTCTCCTCCTCGGCGATCTCGGTATAGAAATCCTCTAAGACCTGTTTCACCACCGGAATGGGAACCTTATTGACCTGGCCCATGACGTTAATGAGACGCTTAACGTCGTTATCCCGCATTTTTTGAAAAATCCGAGCCGTGACATTGTTTCCAAGAACATTCAACAAAAGCGCCGAACGCTCAATTCCGCTCATCTCGTCATAATTGTGGAATCCCATCCTGGTCCTCCGCTCTTCTAGTTCCTAATTTCAGCTCTGGATCAACCTGCGCCTTTAGCCTTCGCTGGCTCGACTTTCTCTTCCCGCTTGCGACTGACATGATCGACGCCGGCTAGCCAGTCTTTAAGAATCAACGCCGCCTTCTGGGGGTTCCCATCGACCAGATTAATCACTTTCTCGCGAATCATTTCTCCCTCAACTCGGTCGGGGTCGACTCGCTCCGGAATTTCTGGGGCGATATCCTCAATCGCTGCCATCGCAGTACCTTTTTGAAGCTTCTCAAGTTCCTCGATGGTTTGCGGCAGGAAGGTATCAACGCTATCGATGGTGTTCTCGGTGATCCACTTGATGTAAGGACGAACAACGAACCAGAAGAACGCCAGGAACAGTAGCGCAACGCCCGCGTAAGGAATCATTTGCTTCAAGTACCGCTGTCTCTCAGCGGCTTCGAGCATGCGCTGGGCCTCGTCGAGATCTTCTCGCGTGAACTCCATATTGCGAATCTCGAGAGTGTCGCCTCGCTTCCGATCAAGAGCAACCGCACTTGCTACAATCGACTCGAACTCCTGAATCTTCTCTGCAGGCCAAGCTTCGGTCTTGTTAATGATCTCGCCGTCTTTTCCGCTCTCACGCACTTGTTTCCCATCAACCACCACGGCGATCGACAGCTTGCGAAGCATGCCGCTTTGTCTCGCAGTCGTACGAACGGTCTGAGGTACGGCGTAGTTCACGACTTCGTTAGAGCGATTGGTGTTGCTCTTGATTTCCGAAGGCACTGGGCCCGTCCCAGTTCCCGGAGTATTCGAGACTGCCCCTGCAGCGCCTCCCGGACTCGGCCGAGTGCCCTCCTGAGATTGGTTATTTTTCTCGGTCGATCGGATGGCTGCGCCCTCCTGATCATAGATGGTCTGGGTTTCATTGACCTGAGAGAAATCAAGGTCAGCTGTCACGCGAGCTACCACGTGACCCTCGCCCACGACTCGCGACAGCATTCCTTCAATTCGCGACTCCAACTCGCGCTCATACTTCTGGCGAGTATCAATCTGACTGGTCGTCAGGCCAGCGATACCGTCGGCGGTATTCTTAGACAGCATCTTTCCACTGGCATCAACAATCACCACATCGTTTGAGTCTAAGCCCTCAACTGCGCGAGAAACGAGGTTAGAAATACCGAAGATCTGCTTCTCGGTTAAAACAACCCCGGGTTCGAGATCTAAGACTACCGATGCGGTAGATTTCTTTTGATCCTCAACAAAAGTGCTTCGCTCCGGAATGGCTAAGTGCACACGAGAGCGCTTTACGCCATGAATCGAATTGATAGTTCTCATCAACTCGCCTTCGCGGGCTCGCTTCTGATTCAAGCGCTGAACGAAGCTCGTGGTTCCTAATGACTGCTTATCGAAAACCTCATATCCCACGACGCTCGACTGCGGCATTCCCAGCGTCGAAAGTGCCATGCGAGTTTCATGCACTGCTTCAGTGGGAACTGAAATGTTGCGCCCGCTTCCATCGACGACGAAAGGCACGCCCTTCTCGCGCAGGGTACGCATGATGGTGCTGGCGTCATCCGGACTCAAATTGGTCATCAAGGGCGAATAGGCTGTGCTTCCCGCCCAAGTAAAGAGCAAGACCACCGCGCCAATGATCCCCATTCCTGTTACGATCAAGGCTGCTTTACGCGGGCCCGAGAGTGTCTTCAGGAAGTCGAGAATTTGCTGACTAACTTTGGATAGGTACTCTACCACGGATCATCTCCCCTGATGAACTAGACCTGCATTCTCATGATCTCTCGATAAGCATCGAGAACCTTATTTCTGACCTGCATCATGAGCTTTAAGGACGAATCAGCACGCTCGACGGCGAGCATCGTCTCGTGAATATTTTTACTGCGACCCGCCACCAGCTCGCGAATCGCGTGATCGGCTTCAACTTGGTGCTGATTTACCTGTTGCATCGAGTTCTTTAAGACATCTGCAAAAGAGCTCGCTCCACCGGCACCAGAAGCACCGCCTACGTCTGGCTTTTCGAGTCGACCAACACCGCTACCGACTAACGACGAGGCATCACCAACCTGAATGGTACGAGCCAGGTTTTCTACCGAGAGATTATTCATGCCCAACCTCCTGGCCTAAAAAGTGGCTCATCGGCCAATCTCCAGCGACTTGGCCGCCATGGCTTTCGCAGCGCCCATCGCCGTCACGTTGGCTTCATAAGATCGCTGCGCGCTAATCATATTGGCCATCTCATGAACCGGGTTGACGTTTGGCATCGCTACATACCCCTCGGCATTGGCGTCAGGGTGGCTCGGATTATAAACCATTCGAGGAGTCGCGGTGTCTTCATGGATATCGCTAACCAGGACTCCCTGAACGTTTTCATCTAATTGATTGGCAAGAATCTCACCGAAGCTCTCGCGGTCAGTATTGGCCTCGAATACCGCATCTTTGCGCCGGTACGGACCTCCGTCGGGTCCACGGGTCGTCTCGGCGTTAGCGATATTGCTCGAGATCGTGTTCATCCGCTTCATCTGAGCCTCAAGACCACTAGCGCTCACTCGCATTGAGGAAAAGAAGTCCATTACCGATTACCTCCGCCTTCTCCAATTGCGTATTTTGCCATCCCGATTTTTCGCTTCATCAACTCGGCCGCAGCATCAAACAGAATCTGATTCTCTGAAAGCCTTGCCATCTCAGCAGCACGATCTACGGTGTTTCCATCAAGCGATTCTACGCCATTGGGATCATCATAAATCTCTGGATTGACAGGATCGGTCGAGCGGCGCTGGATGTGTTCAGGATGCGTTGCCTCGGCCTGTAATCCCTGCCCGACATTCAAGGCCTCTCGAAGGGCACCCTCAAACTCCAGGCGCTTCGCCTTGTATTCAGGAGTATCGGCGTTAGCGATGTTCGAGCTGATCACGTTCTGATTGATCAGCCGCAAGTTCATCGCTGTGTTCAGCGCGCCGACCGTGGCGTCGAAACCGCTATCGCCCAATCCGCTCACCATAACCTACCCTCCAACTTCACAGGCTCTCTCCTCATCAGAATGGCATGACTAGAGACGTCAAGCACTCGGCATCCTTTTCCCAGCACCGCCCTGATCGCCATCAAACGTTGATGCCGTCGCGCCGGTAATCGGCAAGCTTGTTCCTCAGAGTTCGAATCGAGATGCCCAGAGCACGAGCCGTATGGGTGCGATTTCCCTCAAAATGCTTGAGGGCATCCAGGATCACGTTCTTCTCGATCTGATCTAAGGTTCGGCCCGGCAACCAACCCGAGAGATCCACCTGCTGTCCCTGAGACCCAGCAACCAGGTCGGCTCCCGAACGCCGGTATTGAATCCGAATGTCGGATGGCTCGATCATCGACCCCTCACGACAGGTAATCACTGCCCCCTCCATGACGTTCTCAAGCTCACGAATGTTGCCGTTCCAGGTGTGAGACTCAAGCACTGCAATGGCATCTGGAGAAATCCCGAGAAGCGAGCGCTGATTCTTGCGGGCGAAGACTTCGGCAAATCGACGAGCCAAGAGGGTCACATCTCCCATTCGCTCACGCAGTGGAGGAACCGTAAGATTCACCACATTCAGCCGATAGAAGAGATCCTCGCGGAAGGTGCCTTCACGCACGCAGTCCGCCAGATTGCGATTGGTCGTCGCCAGGATTCTCACATCCACGGCGATAGGTTTACGTCCCCCGAGCCGATCCACTTCACCTTCCTGAATCACTCGCAAGAGCTTGGCCTGAAGACGAATGTCCATTTCCGAGATTTCGTCCAATAACAGGGTGCCCCCGTTTGCGAACTCGAATTTCCCTGCCTTGCTATTCACGGCGCCGGTAAATGCACCGCGCTCATAACCGAAAAGCTCGCTCTCGAGCAGATTCTCAGGAATCGCAGCGCAATTGATCGCCACAAACGGCTTATTCGCGCGTGAGGAGTTCTCATGAATCAACGATGCCATGAGCTCCTTGCCAGTTCCGCTTTCACCCTGAATCAGGATCGTGGCCTTGCTTTGGGCGACTGTTGTCGCGAGTTGGATCAAGTCCTTCATCCGTCGATCTGCTGTGATGATTTCCGTCATGGCTTGCCCTCCTTGGCATTGGTTTGAACGGGTTCCAGCGCTTCTTGCGCCATCTTTTTCCAGAACTCCTCAGGAGCTTTCTTGGTCAGCTCTTCAAGGATTTCGCGAGATTTCTTTAAGTCACCAGGGGCGCCAGTATTCATGAGCGCTTGCGCCTGGCGATATTTCATCGGCGATTCGAGGGGCCCTGCTTTCTCTTCATTCCATTCGCCAATTAACTTCGCAGCTTCTCCCCAACGTCGCTGCGAGACGAGCAGATCGCTTTCAAGCACCAGTAAAGCCTTGGGCCCCGGAACTGCTGGCAACCCGATACCCGTGAGCCGACGTGACTCAGCTTGAGTTGCTGATCTCAGCTCGGCCAAAATCTCGAGAGCTCCGGGCGTTTGGTTCGTGTCGCGATAGAGCTTCGAAAGCCAAAATTGAAACCTCGGATCTCGTCTCTCGATTTCTCCCGCGAGCATCTTGGCCTTCACGCCATGAGCAAGCGCCACCGTAGCCCGACCAGCACGGCTCTCTAAGATCGAAAGGCACAGCTCGCGCTCAAAGGAGTAAGGCGACTCTTCGGCAATCTTTTCTAGAAGCGAGCGAATTTTCGATTCAGGAGCGTTCGCTGACCACAGTGCTCGCGCTTCTGATGCGGCTTTCTCTGACTCCAGTCTTTTTCGGTCAAGCTCGTCTTGATCCGAAGAGGCGA
>JBDLQW010000122.1:0-13890 GCA_039800365.1 Pseudomonadota bacterium | reverse complement strand
TGTCCGGACGAATGTGCTCGCGGATTCTGCCGGTTTGTTTCAGCACGTGGACACTCATTCTCGGAGTTCAATGGGGAGTTCCCGCGATTAAAAACCAGTTCGTAGATCGACCGTATCGTTGGGGAATTTTTCATGACAGTCCGAGAGATTTCAAACCGAAGAACCATTCTGTTGAAAGCCCCTTTTTGATTCCACCGAGATCCTGATCCAACCCACGAGAAAGCATTAAAGACTCAAGCACTCTTCTCTTGACGCCTCTAAGACCAGTGCGATTGAACCCTGAGGCATGCGAGCACGTTCCCTCTCCTGGCACTGGATTCTCATTGCTGCCAGCACTCTAGTGTACCTTCCATTTCTGAATCGACGTCTTCTGCCCACTGCAGGTGACGAAAAAGTTTACGTCGAGCAAGCGCTTGAGATGACTGAACGGGGCACCCATTTCGTTCAATTTTTATTTGGAGAGCCCAACTACTTCAAAGGCCCGCTGCATTTACTTTTGATTCAAATCGGGCAGGCGCTTTTTGGTCTGCAACTCATTGCTCTACGCTACATGAATTTGCCTCTGGTGATCTTGGCAGGTCTCGCAGTCGGAGCTACCGTTCATCGGCATTGCTTGGGCCCGCAGCGAACTCGCTACGCACTCTGGGCAGGCCTCGCCTGCGTCTTTTCTGCAGGATCGCTCGGACATGTTCTTGCGACCCAAATGGAGATCGAGCTTTTCGCCTGCTATGCTAGCGCCTTGTGGCTTCTAGATCGAAGTGACAAAAGCCCGGCAGCAGAATTCGGTTTTTGGGCTGTCGCAGGAATCGCAGGCTGGGCGAAGTCGCCTTTGCATTCGGTTCTGATTGGCGCAAGCCTTCCTCTCAACGCTATCCTTCGTGCGGGAGTTCAAAACGACCGTCAGGCGCTCTTGAAACTTCTTCGTGCTCGCTCCTGGCTTGCCCTGGGATGTGGTGTGCTCATCAGCGTAGCAGGATATCTGCCTGCGATCATTCACGACTGGCCCCATTTTTACGAGTCGTACATCGTGCGCGAGTCACTGAAGAAAGCAGGAGGTAACGGAGGGCCTCATTGGCAGGTATGGTTTCCTCTGTTTTTTTACTACCTCTTTCCGTGGCAGTGGACGGCTCTAGCACTCTATGCTCAGGGTATTCGCCGGCTCCTTCAATGGCGCACGCTTCTTCCCGCGCTACGCACTGAAGCCGCCCAACCCTGGCTCTTGATCGTTGCGACGCTTGCACCCACTCTGGTTTTCTTCTGGTTTCATCCCTACCGCGGCGAAAACTACACTTATCCCGCCCAAGGCTCCGTGATTCTTCTTTTAGCATTAATCTGGAATCAAAATGCATCGAGCCGGATGGTCCGTTGGAGTTTGTGGCCAACGGCTCTTCAACTTTTGATTCCGGCTGTAGCATTCTTTTGGCTCACCCAAGGCCATTCGACTGATTGGATCCCTCATTACGGCCCCGAACTCCTACTCATTCTTGCTGCACTCTCGGCCATCGCCTGCGTGAAGCGCCCTCTGGCTCCAGAAACGCCTCTTCCCGCGGCGGTTTCGATTTTGCTGCTACTGTGCTGGGCCGGTGAACGCGAACTCACGGGAATTCGACACTACCTGGCGCGAACTTCAGACACCCCTGCGCGCTTTTGTTATTGGAACCCCCAGAAAAACATCTGGAATGAAGCAGGCTACCTATCCTTTACCCTGGGGCAACGAATTCAGATCTGCCATGAACTCGATATTGCCACCAAGCACTTAGAGAGTGGCGGAACCCTCATTGTTCGAAACCCAGAGGAATGGCAGGCGCTTGAGGGGCAGCTTCGAAACCACACCTCTTTTAAGGTATCAGCAGAGACATGGACTCGCTGGGCACGCCATGGGCACCTGGCTCGCAGAGAGCCCTCACTCTGGGCCGAGGTGCGCGCCACTGGAAACTGGAGCGCACTGGAAACCTCTGCCCGCTTGGTTACGGCACGCAAAACGCTTGTGACTGATCGTGGTTTTCGTTAACACGAGCTTATGCAGGCCAAAAAAATCTCAATCGTTACGCCGTGCTACAACGAGGAAGAAAACATTGAGGAGCTTGCACGCCAAATTCGAGAGCGTTTTGCCCAGGAACTTCCTCAGTACGATTACGAGCACATTTTTATCGATAATGCGTCTCAAGACCAAACCGTACCTAAGATTCGTAAGCTTTGTGAGGGCGATCGCCGAATCAAGCTGATCGTGAACGTTCGGAACTTTGGCCACATTCGGTCGCCTTACCATGGACTGCTTCAAGCCTCGGGTGAGGCCGTCATCATGATGGCTTCGGACTTTCAAGACCCGATCGACTTGATCCCCAAGCTCATTCGCAAATGGGAAGAAGGCTTCTCGGTAGTGAAGGCCGTCAAAACGAATTCAGATGAATCGCCAGTGATGTTTGCCGTTCGAAATCTTTATTATCGATTGATCGGCCGGCTCTCTGAGGTTCCCTTAACCAAAAATTTTACAGGAGCAGGGCTCTACGATTCGAAAGTCATTCAGACCTTGCGAACGATTCGTGACCCTTATCCGTACTTTCGAGGGCTGATCTCGGAGCTTGGCTTCGAGTCGACGAGCGTTTTTTTTCATCAACCCTCTCGTCGCCGAGGGATCACCAAGAATAATTTCTACACGTTGTATGACATGGCGATGCTGGGAATCACCAATCACTCGAAGATTCCGCTCCGAGCTGCGACGGTCTCGGGATTCCTACTCTCGGCGCTCAGCCTGGTTACAGCACTAGGCTACTTGGCAGCAAAACTGCTGTACTGGGACACGTTTTCTCTGGGAACTGCGCCCCTGCTCATCGGCATTTTCTTTTTTTCCTCGGTACAGCTCTTTTTTATTGGGATCTTGGGTGAGTACATCGGATCGATCCACACACAGGTTCTCGATCGCCCCTTGGTGATCGAAAAAGAGCGAGTCAATTTCTAGCGAAAGGGTGTGTCTCAACAGACACAGATGCCCTCGCCCCGGGTCCTGCTGCACACAGTAACGAAATTCTCCGTTTTGCCCGATAGTTAAAGCAGAGATGCTGCAGCAATGGATCAGCAAATCCTTAGCGTCACCACCCGGACTGGAACTGAATCGCATCGCTCAGTTCCTGCGCTCCTGTTTTCCTCAGCGTTCTGCAGGTTCGCACTTTCTAGTAATCTTCTCGATCCTGGTTTCGGGGTGTCTTGACTCAGGCTCTTCTTCGTCGACTTCAGATCCAAAGTCAGGACCTGGTGCTGCGCGCTTCAGCCAGAACCCTGCTCGCTACGTCATTCATGAGCCCATTCCTCCGAATACGATTCTTTCGGCCGGACGCCCAGAGCAAGTCACGATTCAACCCACGCTTCCCGCGGGACTTTCGCTGGATGCGAAAACGGGAGAGATCACCGGCACCCCCAGCCTCTTGAGCGAAACCACCATTTATCAGGTGCGAATCAGCAATGGCTACGGAGTGAGCTACACCTCGCTCACTCTCACGGTCGGACATGCGGCACCCGTCATCACACTCAGCACCACTAGCCTCACCGGATCAGTCGGGCAAACTCTCACGCCCCTCATGGCTTCGAACTCTGGGGGTCCGATCTCAAACTGCATCACGGCGCCCACGCTTCCAGCGGGACTCCAGCTCGTCACTTCGTCGAGTTCCTGCTTGATTTCAGGTACCCCTACTGAACCTTTCGAAAGAACCATCACCCTCACGGCTGCAAGCCAAGTTCGAAGCGATAGCCAAAGTTTTTTTCTATCGATCCTCGATCGAAAACCGCAGTTGAGTTTCTCGAATCCATTAAGCATCGCACGAAACTCGCCGGCAGCCCTCTTGCTGCCCTCCAACTCGGGAGGAAAACCCACGCAATGCGCGAGCTCTCCGTCGCTTCCTTCAGGCCTGCTGCTTCGGTCAGACTGCGCGATTACTGGAAACCCCTTAACCCTGAGCGCCAGCACACCCTACCTTCTGACGGCAAGCAACTCAGGCGGCACTGCTACGGCAACTCTGTCGCTGTCAGTCATCGATCGAATTCCTGAGTTCTACTTCGATCTTCCTCATGCAACGCTGACTCTCACCAAAGGTTCGGTAACGGCTTCGGTCGCGCCGATTGTGACTGCCGGATTTATCGAGAGCTGCTCGGCAACGCCGGCCCTTCCCACGGGGCTAGCACTCAGTTCAACGTGCATCCTGTCAGGAACCCCCTCCGTCACCCAAAGCGACACCACCCACTGGATCTCGGCCACCAACTCGGCGGGGTCGAGTTCCTATCCGATGAAAATTCGCGTTTCCGACAAACCTCCGCGTTTTAGTTATGCGGTAAGCACCCTGGTTTTTGCGAATCGAGCAGCGGTGTCGATCAGCCCGACTCACTCAGGCGGAACCTCCCTCAGCTGCCTCGCTCAACCCTCGCTTCCGGCGGGGCTCAGTCTCGATGCCGAATGCCGAATTTTAGGAAGCCCCACTCAAGCGTCGTCGCTGAAAGACTACAGCATTCAGGCCACTAACTCGGGCGGCAGCTGGAGCCGAAGCATACAAATCTCCATCACCGAAATCGCTCCGCTGATCAGCTATTCACCCTCATCACTATCCGAAACCCTGGCGCTTCCGATCACGAGTGTCTCTGCATCCAATGCCGGCGGAGCCATCGTCAGCTGCAGCTCTCAACCTACTCTTCCAGTGGGACTGACTTTATCGGCGCAATGCCAGATCCAAGGAACGCCACTCAGTATTAGCCCTGCGGCCCCCTACGTCATTCGAGCGACCAATAGCGTGGGCTCATCTTCATTTACCCTCAGCATTCAAGTCGTCGATCGGCCTCCTCAAATTTCGTATCCGGCAGCCACGCGAATTTTGCGCAAGAATGAGCCCCTGAGCGCCTGGACTCCCACCAATACCGGAGGCCTCATCACGTCTTGCGCCATCGCGCCCGACCTTCCTTCGGGCCTTGTATTTTCAGCACTCGATTGCGCGATCAGCGGATCTCCTATCGCGATCTCGCCGCAGACCACCTACACGATCAGCGCCACGAACTCGGGTGGAACAGGAACCAGCACGATCAGTCTCACGGTAAACGACATTGCCCCCCTTCTTCAATTCATGCCGGGCTCGGCAAAGTTCACGCTCCAGTCGTCAGGATTCACTCTCAGCGCGTCGAATCTTGGAGGAGCCGTGCTTCAGTGTTCCTCACAGCCCGCACTGCCAACAGGATTGGCCACCACGCCTCAAGGAAACACTTGTATCATCTCTGGAACTCCCACCTCGCTCTCACCTCAGACGGGCTACACGATAACGGGCACCAACTCGGGGGGACCCTCCTCCACGTTGCTTGAGATCTCTGTGGTCGATCCAGCACCGCAGATTCGTTTTGAGGTTTCTGTAGCCACCTTCACTCGAACTCAACTGGCCACACCATGGAGTGCACTCAATGAGGGAGGTCCCCTCAGCACCTGCACCTCAACGCCAGCGCTTCCCCCCGGCCTGGCTCTCTCAAGCCAATGCGTGATCAGCGGAACTCCCACGACCCTTTCAACAGCCCAACCCTATTTGATTACGGGAAGCAATAGCGGCGGAAGCTCACAAGCCAGCGTGACGCTGTCTGTGCTCGACCTTCCTCCTGTCATTTCGGTAACCCCAAACACGGTGATAGGCCGGATTGGCCTTGCCTTGAACACGATTTCTGTTGAGCAAAGCGGTGGGAGTGCCACGACGTTTTCGTTATCGGGCCCCCTTCCCTCAGGACTCACCTGGAACTCATCTTTGGGTATTCTCTCGGGCACTCCGACTCAGTCGCTTTACCCCGAAAGCTGGTACACGATTACAGCCAGCAACTCGGGTGGATCCTCATCGGCAACGTTCCGTTTGCAAGTCAATGAGCTCGACCCGCAAATCCTGTATTCAGTGGCAAGCATCACGCTCACTAAAAACCAAGCGATCTCACCACTAGTCCCTTCGCTAGCGCAGGTCGCTTCGCTGTCATTGCAAGGCTCGCTCCCTCTGGGCCTTGAGTTCAATTCCTCCACCGGCGCCATCTCCGGCACACCAAGCGCAATACAGGCAACGACTTCGATTTCGGTCACGGGCTTGAATTCCACGGGGCAATCCACCACGGCAACGCTCGGATTTCGCATTGTAGATGAAGCTCCCCAAATCGCTTTTCAGGGCGGACCCTACTTTCTCGTGGTTCATCAAGCCCTGGCGTCGCTTGCCCCGGTTCGAAGCGGGGGTAACATCACCGATTGCTCAAGCGAGCCCGCACTTCCCGCGGGGCTATCAATCGACTCAAACTGTACGATCAGCGGAACGCCCAACACCCTTTCTGCCGCTGCAGCTTACACGATTCGAGCCAGCAATTCAGGCGGTTCAAACTCGCAAGTCATCACCCTTTCAGTGATCAGTGATACCCCCGAGCCCCCGAATGCTTTTTTGCGCTGGATCTCACTCTCAGATCTTACCGGTATCTGGAACGGCACTGCAGCTCTCGAAGCACGCCTCTGGAAGGCCCGAGCCGACGGCAGCTCCCGGTTGCTTCACCCCAGCTTGCTCGTGAGCTGGAAGGCCCTCGATCTCGTTCAGCCCCCGAGGCTAGCTCCGAACCAAAGCTACTGGATTGCCGTTTCTAACCGAGCGCTTTCAGGTGATCCGCTCGACCCCGCTCTTCCCTGCAGTAACCTCTGGAAAGTTTCGATCGATGGCACTCAATGGACTCCGCTCACCACCAGCACCGATGCAGGAGAAGACAATCTCGACCCTGCTATTTCGCCAGACTCGGCGTCGATTGCCTTTGCATCTAAGCAAAAGCTTCCCGCAAGCCCTTTATCTTTTAATCTCTGGACGATCTCTGCTTCTGGAAGCTCTCTCACGGCGCGAACCCAAGAAACCGAAGCAGGGGTAGATTCACGAGAGCCTGCATTCTCGCCCAGCGGAGCACAGCTGGTGTTCTCTTCGCTCAAGCGTATTGCAGCCGACCTGCCTGCATCTTACAATTTGTGGAAGCTCACGCTAGCCACCGACACTGCAACCCCCTTCTCAGCAACGCTAGCGTTGGGCTCTGATCGTCGACAGGCCCGATTTTCAAACGATGGTACGAAAATCATTTACGTCTCGAATCGGCCGCTCACTCAAGGCGGATCCAGCACTGCTTCGATGAATCTGTGGTCGACGTCGTCACAGCAGCTTCAAGAAACCGCACTGACCCTAAACACGAGCGCAAATCAGGATATCAGCGCCCCGGAGTTTAGCGGCAACGATCGCTATATTGCGTATGAGTCGCTCGTGCCCATTTCAGGAACCTCTTCTGCATCAAGAAACATCTGGGTCCTCGATTCGGTGAGCAGCACCCACACCCCAATAACTCGAAATACCGACCCTGGCCTTTCGAGTCGCCTTCTTCCAGGTTCAACCTGGTAGAACGAGTCGTGGCATCGCCTTTGCGTTGATCAGCACCTGATGCTGTCTCTTTTCGGTTTACGCTGTCTCACTTGCCAAGGCCCTCTTCATGGGCTTGAATCCAGCCCTTGCACGCGCTGCCTGAAAAGTTGCGCGCCCGCGCCTCCCCTTTGCGCGCTTCCCCCATTTCGGCACCTTCGTGCCCGATGGTGGCTAGTCGGAACCACCTATTCTTGTTTGCTGGAGTGGAAACGCAGAAACTCGCCCCGAGCTAAAAACACTCTTTTGAAATGCGACGAAAAATCTCGGGCTGATCGACTTTGGGCACAAAAAATTGCTGACGTGATCGTTCCCATTCCTCAACGCTTCGCTCGGTCGTGGCAACTCGGACACGATCCGGCAGCTGAAGCCGCAAGAACCCTCGGACTTCCCGTGGTGCCTCTGTTGAAACTTCGCCCTGAATCTCTCGCCTGGAAAACTCATCGGCAAGCCGAGCGTCGAGGCCAAGACCGTTGGTCGCGAATCGAACGTTGGCAAATCGATCGCGATCAAACCGTCACGCTGAATGCTCGAATTCTCTTAGTCGATGACGTCCTCACGACAGGCGCCACCTTGGTCTCAGCAGCAAAAACCCTCAATTATTGGGGCTACACCGAGATCTCAGCTTGGGCACTCGGGATTCGTCCCTCGTTTTCTCGAGCGCCAACCGAAGCCTCAACCGCGGCACTCACCTCAGAACTCGTCATCCCATCGGAGGGCGCCTCATTAAGAGTCTCTCCGATGGCGCTTTCTCGAGAAGGCGCAAAAAGCTCCAGCACCGCACTGACCCCATACCCATCGGTAATTGCCTCGAAGGCGAAATCGGCGTGACGGCCTTTTTTCAATTTTTGGGGCTTCAGGGGTGCGGTTCCGTGAGCGAAAACCAGCTGTTCTTCAAAACGCACTTGCTCGTTTTGAATGGTTGCTTCAAACGCGCCCGAGGTCCACTCACTTTGGCTAAACATTTTATCGAGCGCTTGTTTCATCCGGCGCAATTTCTTCGTAATGAGGTGGTTATCTTCGCCCTCTTCCTGCGAGATCACCGTTGACCAAATGCTCTCGCGGCCCTCTCGAAAAAAATGCCCAAAAACATGACGATCTTCCGTTTCTCCAGCATCACGGTTCAAGGTCGTGAAGAACGCCTCGGTCACTTCAGGCCTCATGGGCTGGGCATGAGAAAAAAGGACCTGCAACACGCCCATGGGTTCACGCCCGCGATTCCAGGCCAAAACCTTCGGAATACCGTTAATCGCCGAGAGTTTCGACCAACGGTCAGCATAAATGATTCGGTCGGCAGTCAAACGTTCGCCCGAAGCGAAAACCAACACTGAAGCGTTCGCATGATCTTGAGCTCCCGATTCAACCTCGTTTACGCTCAACTCCTCTGCAAACTCAATGGCCTCAAGGGGAAGCCCTTCTCTTCGAGTCACCCCGGGATGAGCGATCAAGCGCTCGCGCAAGTCTTCCTCGATCTCCACCAGCGACCGCGTCCAACGCACTTCTTCTAGGGGGGCAAGAGCCACTTCCGCTTTCCAAAGCTCAACCGATCGACGCTCCCGCTTCTCCTCGAGCGAATGCGCTTTGTTCCATACTGGCTCGCGAAAGGATCGATTCCGAAACTCCCTTAAGAAACTTCCGCCTGAAATCCGCTCGCCCGTCTCCACTCCAAGAGCAGAAGCCAAAGCCTCAATATGAGCTGCGACCGCTTCACCTTCAACCGAAGGTACTGCGGCAAGCACCCGACCTCCGGTTCCAGAAACCCAAACCACGCGCGCTTGCGGCAGCTGGCTTGTATGCGTTTCTTTTCCGAGCCCCAGAGCCTCTGCCACAGCAGAAAGCGCTGCCCAGCCATCTCCCACGATCACTACAGTTTGAGCTTTCATCCCCACCTCAAAGTTTTGCAGCCGACATTGCGGCGTGATGTCCTTATCGTTCCAAAAAAACTCGATGAAGGGCGGAAACCGCTTCATCCACTCGTGCTCGGGGCACGGCCACCGTAATGGCGATTGCCGACCCACTCCCTGTCCCGACATCAATGCCGGCACCAGCTAACGTCTCGCAAACCTGCTGAAGAGCCGCTCCGTCTTGGGAGAGTCGGTCGCCCACAACAGACACAGGAACCCACTCGTCGCAGACTTCGAATGCCACAACGAAACCCTGAGAAGCCAACTTTGACAAGAGCTTCTTCCAGTCCGAAATACTTTCGCGCTCGATAAAGGCTCGCACTTGGCCTTCCGAAAACTGCGAAGCAACGACTTGCAGATGCTCCCTCGCTGCCTCAGCCCAAAGCGCGCTCAAAACCGTCGGACGCGAAAGCTGCACTTTCAGCCAGACCTTCGCGGGATCTGAAGTCACCCCAACGATCTGAAACTCTTCCATTCCTTTCTCAAGCATGGAACCCTTCGCCTTTCTCTCTACGATTCGTGTCTCAGAGCCGGGAGCTTCGCCCGCAATCATGCTGTTTTTTACCACCAGTGGCACGTTAAACTGCCTGGCCAGCTCAACACTACGAGGATGAAGCACGCCCGCCCCTCGAGTGGCGAGCTCCACCATCAAGTCATGAGGAAGCTCAGCCCAATGCCTCGCTCGGGGAACTTTCCGCGGGTCAGCGCTAAAAACTCCATTCACGTCGGTATAAATCTCACAGCGTTCAGCTCTCAAGGCAGCTGCCAGGGCTACGGCCGTGGTGTCTGAACCCCCGCGACCCAGCGTCGTGATTTCTTTCGTTTCGCTCACCCCTTGAAACCCAGCCACAATGGCCACTTGTCCTTCAGCCAGGGCCTGGCGAACGCGATCTCCCAAGATCCGTCGCACTCGCGCTCGCCGATGCGCGCTGGTGGTGATGATTCCAGTCTGTGATCCGGTCAGAGACAGAGCGGGCACCTGACGCTCGGCCAAAGCCATGCAGAGCAGCGCCATCGAGATCCGCTCGCCCGCAGTTAAAAGCATGTCCATCTCGCGATGAGGCGGCGACTTTGCCACGCGATGAGCCAGCTCAATGAGCTCATCAGTCGTGTGACCCATGGCCGAAACCACCACGACCAAAGCCTGTCCGCGCGCGTGGGCTTGAGCGATGCGGTCTGCCACTGCCTGAATACGCTCGGGCGATCCTACCGAGGTACCGCCGTATTTTTGAACCACCAGCTGGGCCATTCCAGGCCAGTTATAAGAGCCTCACGCTCAAGCAATCAAGCTCTGAGTCAGACTATTCGAACGAATGAGTGACCTGAGAGTTCAAAACTCGCGAGTACTCCCGCTCTTTTGCCGAGACGCGATCCAGACGGCTACCCGCTCGCCGGTACCGCCGGCGAGAACCACGACGCTCAGGAGGATCTCGTACTTCCAACGAGGCCAGGCTTCGTGAGCGATCATCAGGAATGGGAAGATAAATCCGAGAGCCCGCCCGTAAAACCATCTTCGGCGATACCCGATTCAAATCGGTCATGGGGTCGACCCGAATTCCCAGCCGTCGAGCTACCGACGCTAAACTCTCGCCGCGACGAGCGCGGTAAGCAAGAAACTCTACCTTTCGAGGAAACGCCGTGGAGTTGTAAGCCGAAAGGAACCGCTCTTTGGCCGAAGAGGGTAAACGAATCCGGTAGTTCCCCACTGTCGGAGGCGTGCACCAACGAAGAATCTCGGGATTCAGACTCTTGACGGTCTGATAAGAAAGACCGGCCGCTTGAGCGATCTTTAAAAGATCGGCGGGACTTTGGAGCTCAAACTCTGCCAATTCTTCACCCGAAACCTGTCCGCTTCGGTTGACCTGAGGAGTGGGAACAGGACGTGCCTGCTGAGTGAGTTCGCCCGAAGCGAGAAAAGGACCAGCACCTTCAACCTCTTCGGCATGAACTTCGGTAGGGTTCAAGCGACGAGAATCTCCCTCAGGCTCTTCTTCAGCCAAAATCTTCGCAATCGAATCACGCGGAGCTTCGCCACCTGCAGCTGCTTTTTCTGAAGAGTCGGGCTTGGCATTCAGATCCACCAACTCGCCGTCTCCCGCTACAGCTTGCCCTTGATGAGGCTGAACCAAGGGCGCGGGAAACCCAAACTGAGTGCGGTTCTTGGCGACGATTGCAGCAGCAATGATTTTTGGTACATAATCTCGCGTTTCTTGACGCAAGAACGTATGCCGCGAAAGCGCCCAAAAGTCAGTGGTACCATAACGCCGAATCGCTCGCGCCACTTTGGCCTCGCCCGCATTGTAAGAAGCAGCTGCTAACTCCCAACTGCCGAACATCGAATAGAGCTCTCGCAGGTACTCGACCGCTGCCAGCGTCGACTTTCGAGTATCTCGGCGCTCGTCGACCCACCAATTGACGAGCAAGCCATACCGTTTACCCGTAGCAGAGATGAACTGCCAGGGACCCACGGCTTTCGCCTGAGACCGGGCGTGGTTATTGAACCCGCTTTCAATCATCGCCAGATAGACGAGATCCTCGGGCATCGCATTTTGCCTCAGAATCGGTTGAATATAGGGAATAAAAAACTCGGAACGTTCGAGGTATTTCTCGAAATTTTTTCTGCCTCGGCCAGTAAAGTAATCGACCCAAAACTCCACTCGAGAATTGAGAGTGACAGGAAAATCGAACGACGTGTTTTGCAGCTTTACTCCCAAAACGGTGATGTCACCTTGCTCTCCCACACGAGATACACCCGAAAACGACGAGAAAGCGCCGCCACTTTCAGAGCCTGCTCGAGATGCAGAACTGCCCCGAGCCGCAGGCGACGTCGAGGATTGACGTGTCGAGCCCATGATCGAGGAGGAAGAAGAGGACTTCAGTCGAAGTCCGGAGCACGCTGGCAGAAGCGCCAGGCTCAATAAAATCACCCACTTTTTGTTCATCCATGAACCCCTTCCTGAGACCCAGACAGTGTCACGAAGGCGGGTTGGAAAGTCAACGAACCAGCATCAGACGCACCCGCGCCGTGATTGCTGGACCAGGCCCCCCCATTTTCAGCTTAGACTTCAGATGTCCTTGCGAGGGCAGGCCGTTTAAAAGTGGGAAGCCGAAACAGCCTCAGGAATCCTCTCAATCACCAACTCTGGCAAGGGCGCCTCCGATCCCTCCATCGCAGGAATCCTGGTTAGAACAACCCCCTTCAGGCCCTCACGCCCCGCCCAAGGAAAAGTCGTCTGCATCTCAAACGATTGGTTCACCCAAATCTGATCCCAAACAACCGCTCCATCGGCCCGAACTCCCGGCGTCTCGAGAGCCGCTCGGACTAGAAACCGATCTCGTGCTGCCTCAACCACTTGAATCTGAAGTCGAGACCGAAGCTCAGGGGGAACCTCAAACTCGAGTTTCCCTAAAAACGGCGTATAAGCCCCGGTTCGTCGCTGGTAAAAGCGCTCCCGCTGAATCAAATCCTCTAAAACCAAAATGGCTTGTGCCCGCAAATCCTGATGTTCACGCAAAGCCTGTGGTGCCGCACCCCTGAGCTCCTGACGAGCAGGGTGCCCTGCCCCTGGTCCAGTCTTGACCAGGGCCATCCAGGCTCCCAGAATCCAAACAAAAGCATAATAGGCGCGCATGAGCACCCTCAGGCGATGCAAAGCCCGATACCCACAAGAAAGAGATCTTAACAATTGAGCAACTCCTCAAAACAAAAGCGGTATCTTGCCCTGCCTTCCTGCAGACCAACCCTTTTTTGCCGCAAAAACTGGCGAACTTTTTCACACTGTCGAAGCCTTAAACAATGAAGAGATTTCAAACCCAGGACCTCATAGACCCTGTAAAAATGACATAACCCAGGCGAGTCACCGCTAAGCACCTAATAACACAAGCTATTTCGATTGGCCCTTTGCTTGCATATGAGCCGAGCCTCACCAGTCGATTCATAGGGGGGATCGCCTCATGACCAGAGAAGGACTTCAGAATCAAAACCGCCAGGTCGAACTCATCACGCGCTCTCAGCGCCGTTTCGCAAACCGCAAGTTTTGCCGCCACGCCACCTCCAAAAGCACCATGAAAACCTACGCGCTGACTGCCGCCGCCCTGTTGAGCTTCACGCTCACCCTTCAGCCTCGTGCCCATGCAGCATGGAGCGTTCCACATAATCCGCTCAGCACTTCGAGGCCATTTCAACTACCCGCATTTCAGCTGCCCCAGCGAGCACTAGACCTTCCCCAAGTGGTGCGAAACCAACTGCGTCAAATGGGCTTAAGCTCAATCAAGGCATCCAGCACTACGGGGCACGGACTGACCACCCATCGACATCAGCTCTACCACCAGGGCATCGAAGTTCTTGGGGCCATGATCATGACCCACGAAAGAGCTTCCTCAGATGCAGCGGGGCTTCAATCCGACGTAGCACCAGAAATGGATACCGATGATGCGCAAGCCCTGACCCTGTTGCAGCTCGACACCATGCCCCGCATTTCATCGGAAGAGGCGGCTCAAATCGCGCTCGGAATCTTGGGCCGACGCGACCTCGAAGCCAAGCCGTCGCTCAAGAT
>JBDLQW010000121.1:0-11644 GCA_039800365.1 Pseudomonadota bacterium | reverse complement strand
AGCTGCGCTCGCCTTAAGTCGACTTGCCCTCGGAGCTGAGGGCGGACGCCGGTTGGGGTCGATGATGTGATTTAGGCCCGGATCCTTGCGGATCACGGGCCTAAAATGCAAGAAAACGGTCCTGCTTTCTGATCGAAACTAGAGAATCACTTCGACTAAGAAATAAAGCACGACAGTCAAGACGACACTCATATGAATGACGCCTTTCACTGTAGTCATCGGACCTGTTTTTCCTTTTACTGCATTGGCCTCAAGAAGACCCAAAATCACGGCTAGAGCTCCGAAATAAGTGCCGACTTTGGTAGCATCTACGGCAATTGCCAGGTGCGATGCAGTGCCCATGAAGAAGAGCATGGGCATCGAAAACAGCGTGTTCGTACGCGACGCAAGAAGTGCCGAAGCAGCGGCTGCAGGAGCCGCGGGGTTAGCCTGGCCTCCCTGGGCGACGGTTTGCGCGTTGGCGATGACGATCTTTTGATTCGGCCAAATAATGAACCAAACATTGAACCACATGAGGGATCCGAGAATGGCGCCGGTCAGAATGGTCACGCCATAAGAGGTTTGCAGGAAAGCCGATCCCATTTCACCCCAGCGATGCCCAAGATAGAGCCATCCCGAGATGAAGGTGAACATGGCTCCCCAGCGAAACCACCACAATGCGCGAGGCAGGAGTTTTTGAGTAACCCCTGATTTCGTGGCAGCGTCGGTTTCAGCCATGAAAGGGCCTTGGGTGAAATTGAAGTAATAGAGGTGTCCGATCCAGATCACTCCGAAGACGAAGTGCATCCACCGGAGGACCATCAAAAAGCCTGAGGTCGTAAAGAGGGCGAAGTCCATGAATGATTTCCTTTCTTAAAATAAGCGATCGCCGGGTGCCCGGTTTGGGAATGAACTCGGTGGTCGCGATTGCACCTCAGGTTGCCCCGAAGCGGGCAGCGAGGCAAGCGCCGAAGTCAGCAGAGCGAGGCAAGCGCCGAAGTCAGGGCAGCGATCGGAGCGCCGCCGGAAGATCCCGTCCTGAAATGCCCAAGAGGTACAGAATCGTCTTCAAATTTTGCTGACTCAGAGCAAGGTCAGCCCGTTCACTGACGGAGGGCTTGGCATGAAAAGCGATTCCCAACCCTGCTTTTTCAAGCATGGGGATATCATTGGCGCCATCGCCCACGGCGATCACCTGATCGAGCGCAATGCCTTCTTGTTGGGCAATGAGCTCAAGCAAGTCGGCTTTGCGTTGGGCGTCGACAATGGGCTCACGAACTTCACCCGTGCAAACTCCATTTTCGAAAACCAAGTGGTTCGCATACGCGTAATGCAGCCCGAGCTGCGCTTTCAGGCGATCGGCGATGCAGCTAAAACCGCCGCTAATCAGCGCGATTCGGTAGCCGAGCGCTTTGAGGATGCGAATAAGGTCTTCAGCCCCAGGGGTGATTCGCGTTCGCCGAAAAACGGCGTCAATTTGCTCGTGTGTGAGCCCTTGAAGTTGCGCAACCCGCTGTCCCAGGGCCTGGCCGAACGGCACTTTGCCGCTCATTGCGGCATGGGTGATTCGAGCCACTTCGTCGTAGACGCCCCGTTCACGCGCAAATTCATCGATGATTTCTGATTGAATCAGGGTCGAGTCCATGTCGAAGACGATCAAGCGCTTCGATCGGCGATAGAGTCCTTCGGCTTGAAGCGCGAGATCGACGCCCTCTTTTTGTGCCAAGGCCAGCAGCTCATGCTTGATGGCCTGCTCATTAACGGCTTTTTCGGCTGACACCAGCATTTCGACACAACCGAAGTCGCCTTCGCTGAGTCGTTCGATCACGTCGATATTGATTTGGTTCTGGGCCAAAAGGCCAGTGACGGCGTGCAGGGTGCGGGCGGGAATCGAGGGCGCGATGAGGGTGAGAGCGTAACGATAGGCTTGCTGACGAGCGAACGCCGCAGGGTGAATCTCGGAAGGCTTCAGGACTCGGTACTCCATTCGCAACCCGAGGTCATGGGCCTTAGTTAAAAGCAGGGGAATGGGCGCTGGCGGCGCGCCCTCGCTGGGTTCGACCTCAAATAGAATCGAGAGCGAAAGCCATCCGTGAAGAACCGCTTGTCCGATATCCACAATGGGGCGATGAGCCTGGGCAAGAATTCCCGTAAGCTCCGATGTGATGCCCGGAGTGTCTCGGCCAGAACAGGTGACTAAAGCCAAAGCAGCAGCATTCATGCGCGACTGAGTTTAAAGGCCAAATTCTCCTGAGTCTACTGGAGGTTTTTCATGGGTTATGCCAGTTTTGGCGCATGTCTGATTCGAAACTCTCTACTCAACCGTATAAGGGCACCCGCGATTTTTATCCTGCCGACATGCGAATCCAGAAGTGGATCTTTCAGCAGATGAGCGCTGTGGTCGAATCGTTTGGATACGAGCCTTACGATGGACCGATGTTGGAGCCTTTTGAACTTTATGCAGCGAAGTCAGGTGAGGAGCTCGTCAATCAACAGCTTTATTGGTTAGTCGACCGAGGTGAGCGTAAATTGGCGGTTCGTCCCGAGATGACGCCCACTTTGGCTCGAATGGTGGCTGGAAAGGCGCAAGAGCTGGCAAAGCCGATTCGTTGGTACAGTACTCCGAATCTCTGGCGCTATGAGCGCCCGCAACGAGGCCGACTACGAGAGCATTGGCAGCTGAATGTCGATGTTCTTGGGGGTGATCCACTGCTTGCTGATGCCGAGATTTTATCGGTGGCGCTGGCCATTATGAAACGTTTTGGCGGTGATGATCGAGTGCAAATTCGCGTAAATAATCGCCGCTTGATGGATCAGTTTTTTCAGGAGCGCCTCGGAATTTCTGCCGAGGGAGCATTGAAAATTACCAAGGCGATCGATGCGCGAGCGAAGATCGGCGAAGAGAAGTACGCCACTTGGCTTTCAGAGCTAGGAGTGAGTGCTTCGCAGCGCGCCGAAATGGAAGCGTTTTTTGGAGCATCTTTTGAGGAGATTCAGAGTCGATTCGACGGCCCGGGAGCCCGCGAGTTAAGCGGTCTTTTTCGGTTTCTGGAGGAATCAGGAGTGCGTGCGGGACAAGTGGTTTTTGATCCGCAGGTGCTTCGCGGGCTCGACTACTACACAGGAACCGTCTTTGAAATGTACGACACTTCTCCCGAAAATCATCGCGCGATGTTTGGTGGAGGGCGCTACGACAACTTGGTCGGACTTTTTGGAAAAGACAAACTGCCGGGCGTAGGGTTCGGGATGGGCGATGTGACGCTCCGTAATTTTCTCGAGACTCATGCTCTGCTGCCTCAACTGCCAGGAAGCGTAGATGCTCTGGTGGCGTTGCCGCGAATTGAATGGCGGGCTGATGCTGAAAAAGTGGCCAGTGAGTTGCGAGCACTGGGACTTCGAGTCATGACCCCTCTTTCGGTGGAAGGGTTTGGGCCGCAGCTGAAAGTAGCGTCGCGCCATCAGGCTCGTTTTGCCATTCTTTTTGGCGAATCAGAGTGGGCGGAGAGAAAGCTCATCGTCAAGGACCTGGTGGCAGGGGTACAAGAAACCGTTGCTGCTCGAGAGCTTTCTGCTTGGATTTTAGAACATTTTCGTCCTGCCAGGGGCGGTCAGAACTCTTGAGAGCGAAGAGGGAGAGAGCAGCGCCATGAAGACCATCAGGATTCAACGATTAGATTCACGTGCAGGTTTGCCAACGCGAGCTCACCCTGGAGATGCGGGCTTAGACCTCTACGCTTTAGAGGCCGTGACTGTGGGGCCAGGGCAGGGCTTGAAAATTCGAACGGGTATTGCGCTTGAGATCGAGCCAGGATGGGTGGGGATGATTGCCGATCGCTCGTCGTTGGCAGCGCGAGGGCTGAAAACGGCAGGGGGAATTATTGATGCCGGGTACCGGGGCGAAGTCCAACTCGTCGTGTGGAATCTTTCGCGTGAGCCTGTCTCGTTGAATGCGGGCGATCGCGTGGCGCAGCTGCTGCTTTTGCCGGTGTCATTGGCAGGGGTTGAAGAAGCAACCTCGCTATCGGATTCAGCGCGTGCCACCGGAGGCTTCGGAAGTTCCGGCGCGTAACCTGCAAGGTCGGTGAGCGTGTGGGGCGTGGGCCCTGCATCTCGCGGCCCGGAGGTTACTTGGTTCGCCCTTCGGGTCGCGAGGGGTCTATTCGATGAGGTGAAGGTTTTGCGTTTCTCAGTAGTGAGATTTGAAGCGCAGTTCTCGAACCTAAGCTGACGGAGGAGCGCCTGTTCGGTCCGCAGCTCGAAACCCAAAGAACGTTTCGGCGAGTCGGATATGCTCAACTTCTTCTTCCGCAATTTTTCGGAAAATTTCGGCACTGATCGGATCGCGCTCTTGAAGCTGCGCATGAAAGCGCTCGCCTGCGCGTCGTCCGCGCTCTTCTGCTGACGCCATGTACATCGAAAACTCTTCAGCCGTTTGACATTGAACCAACGAGTGCCAAAGCTGATCGGAAACCCCACGGTCTTGAGGCGAGAACCCCAGATCGCGGAGACGTCGAAGCAGCCACTCAAGGTGGCGCCCTTCGGCAAGCGCAAGCCCTCTCCACGCCGTGATCAAAGAGGAAGGGGCATCAGTGAACGTCGCCGCTGCCCAAAGAAAGGCATCGCGAGCTTGGACTTCTGCGAAGGCCGCGGCTCGTAAGCGGTCTGCCACGCCTTCAGGGGTCTGAATAGACCTCGGGGCCTCGGCATGGGCTCCTGCAGGGACGACTCGAAATGGCGACCAATCACGAGAGCTCAAGCAGAATCTCCTGGGGTATGGGCTTGGGCGAGTTGGCAAATCAGATCAAAGTGCTGGGCACTGATGGGCATGGTCGACAGTCGCGATTGTTTAATCAAAAGAAGATCAGAAAGCTTAGGGTGGCTCTTGATCTCCGATAAGCTGACGGGGCGTGGAAGCGTACGGACATAGCGTACGTCAACTTGAGACCAGTCGCCTGGAGCTTCGGGATCGATGTCGGGGTAAGCTTCTTTGATGATTTCAGCAACCCCTACCACGGCGCGATCGTCGTTAGAGTGATAGATCAGGGCGAGGTCTCCGCGTTTCATGGCTCGAAGGTAGTTACGGGCCTGGAAATTCCGGATGTGATCCCAGTTCGTTTTCTTATCTTTGCGAAGATTTTCAATCGAATAAACCGACGGTTCCGATTTCAAAAGCCAGTGCTGCATCACCTGGCTTCTTTAGAATGCCCCTCGAAATAGGGCAAGCGATCATCAGGGGGGTTGGGGGCCGCAAGTTGAGCAGGTCCTCTTTCAGGACGTGCCTCAACCGGCTGCAAGTTTTGATAGATCCCCAGGAGCGCCACGAGCAGCCCCACCCCTACCATCCAGGCAAACTGCGCACGCCGACCTTCGTCGCCGTCTCCGGCGCGCCGGGTTTTTGCAATTGATCGATGGGCCTCGTTTTTGATCGGTTTCGACATGTTCTTTTCTGATCTTACGAAAGAAGCCTGGCCCTGGGCAGTTGTGTCGGTTTTGACTTTTGCAATTTATTTGATCGCAAACCGCCTTTGCCCCCCTCGGCTGCCGTTCTTAGCTCTTGTCAACGCGTACCTGTTGCGATGAAACGGGAGGGTCAGTGTGAGAAAAGGGATGAGGTGCAGTTGATGAGTCGTTCTCCGTCTGATCCTCTTTTGGGGATGCTCTTGCTTCTTGAAGACGAATTCCGAAATGAACCGGGGGTTCGAGTGCGTCCCCTGGCTCCAACTCGTTTTCAGCGTAGCCCCGATCTTCCTCAAGATTATGACCCCGAGTCGGCACAACTTCATCGCATTCAAGGCATTCGAGTTTTTACCAGCGTTCGGGAGTATTTTTTTCCAATCGACTGGTTTGATGAGCGCCCTCGCAGGCAGCTCGATGCTCAGGTTGCCCAAATTCGCGAGCAGCTGTCCCGCGAGAGCTGACAGCGGCCGGCTTTTGTTTTAGCGTCGGGGGGCATGTCTCGACTGGAACCCCCTGATTCTCATCACGATCACCATCACCACCATCATCATCACGGCCATTCTCACGATCACTCCGTTCATGCGCTCCGAAAAGCGCTTTGGGTGACCGGTGCGTTTCTGTTGGTGGAATTTCTGGGGGGCCTGTTTTCAAAGAGCTTGGCTCTATTGAGTGATGCCGGACACATGCTGACCGATGTGGGGGGGCTTTTATTGGGCCTCTTCGCGGCGTGGATCGCGCGGCGCCCTCCGAACCAAACCATGAGTTTTGGTTATCATCGAGCCGAAATTCTGGGCGCGTTGCTTTCGGGGTTATCGATTTGGGCTTTATCGGGAATCTTGGTGTGGGAAGCGGTCGCGCGCGTGCAGTCTCCTCAACCCGTACACGCTCCTCTGGTGCTAGCCGTGGCTGCCGTTGGACTTCTCGTGAACCTGTTTTCGCTCCGGCTTTTGCATCAAGATCAAGAAAAAAGCCTGAATATCCGAGGGGCCTATTTGCATGTGCTTTCCGATGCCCTAGGCAGTGTTGGCGCTCTGGTTGCCGGAGCATTAATGGCTTGGAAGCAGTGGTACTGGGTGGATCCTGTGATCACCTTTGGACTTGCCGGGTTGATGCTGGCTGGCTCGTGGTCTTTGATTCGAGAGTCGGTTGCCGTTCTGATGGAAAGTACGCCTCGAGGAGTCGATCCCGTTCAAATTCGAGAAGCCCTTCAGTGTCTTCCTGGTGTTCGAGAAGTGCATGATCTTCACGTTTGGACGGTGGGTAGCCATCGACTAGCGATGAGCGCTCATTTGGTCTCTGCGCAAGGCTCAGAGGTTTTGCCTCAGGCGCAACAGGTGCTTGAAGAGCGCTTTTCGATTCGTCACTCGACCTTGCAGATCGAGCATCCCGAGACGTTTCGTTCTGAGCGCTGTTATGATTGCGGCTGAATCGTCGCGAATCCATTGAAGCTCAGGTGACGTCCCTATTTTCAGGCGATCCCGAGTTTAAAGAGAGCTCATCGAGAGCGTTCGCGGCGTTTTTGCTCTCGAATCGTTTCTCTGGCATTTTCGAGGTCATTTTGGATCGATCTGGGCAGTTGCTCGAGCTCTTCGAGAAAGTCTTCGGGGCGCAGGTGACGTAATTTTTCTTCGAGCTTCAGGGGGATCTCTTTTCCCACTTGAAGAATATCGGGTCCAGAGCCGTTGGTTTTTGCTTCATGAATCTGAAGCCCGGGGGCAAGGTCTTCGTCAGACTCGTAGTCCACTCGTGGAAAAAGTCCTCGCGCGGGGGGGGCTGAAGCTCTGGGCACGATCTCGAAGCGTTTGAGGGCTTCGATCGGATCGAAGCTGATGCCTGCTAAATAGTTGTCGTACCTGGAGGACAGATCGACGCCGAGACCAAAGCCCATGAACGACC
Organism: Pseudomonadota bacterium; assembly: GCA_039800365.1. Classification (GTDB taxonomy): domain Bacteria; phylum Bdellovibrionota; class UBA1018; order UBA1018; family UBA1018; genus CAIOHW01. The sequence goes on along the minus strand of JBDLQW010000121.1, from coordinate 4,312 downwards.
ATTTGATCTCAGTGCCTAGAGTGGCATGAAGTCGCGCTGAGGTGCCGCTGGCTCGCGCCGATTGAAGGTAGGTGCCTGCGAAAACTTGGCCGCGAATTCCTGGAAAATCAGCGAAACGATAAGCAACGCCCAAATGGGGTTCGAACGTGGCGGAGTTTCCTACGCTTCGGCTTTGGTCACTCAAGAGGGCCGCACCTGGGGTCGGGCCGATTCGAAAAATCGAAAAGTCGGCGCGGAATAGTCGGTTGGGAACATAGCCCAGTCCGATACCCCAGCGGCTAGGAATCAGGACCGATTGCGCATAGCCTGGTAGTGCATTGAAAGTGACTGGAACCGTGCCGGGGGCCGAAAGCGAGATGGGGGAGTGCCACGAGGCTCCCAAAAGAACACGTCGAAATGGTAAGCGGTATAAGGCGCCCAAGCTCACGCCCAGGGCTTGGGTTTCTGTAAACGGGGCACTGGTCGGGGAGTCGGCGTTGCCGAGGGTTTGAATCGCATTGGCGATGCGCAAGCTTCCCCCTAACGAGAGTTGGGGGTGCACGCGATAAGCGGCAGAAGCGCGAATTTCATGAACATAGGACTCCACCCATTGGGGCGAGCCCACCCCCGGGATCTGGTAGCGCTGGCCTTCGTTCCAAATATTCATGAGACCCAAGCTGATTCCCCAGTTCTTCAGGCTGAGTGCTGCTCCTAAAGACGAGGCCTGAATCGGTGAATCAGGGTCTTGAAGGTCGCCATCATAAATTCGATTGGTGCTGGCGTGGGTGTCGCCTTGATTCATGGTGAGGGCAAGGCCGGCGGGATTATCAAAAGCTGCCGTGAAGCTATCGGCCAGGCCGAGCGTTGCTCCTGCCATTCCCACCGTACGAGAATCACCTCTCACGGCAGAGCTGTAGGCGGCGTAGGGCCGAGACCGAACCGAGTAGGGAAGGGGTGAGATCATCTCGCCAGCCGCATCGAGTGCTAAAAGGATGATGAACGATCCCAAAAGCGCTAGTTTCACCTCAAGCCTCACTCTTGGGGAAGCTCATGGGTCTCAGCGATTCGAGAGAAGAATTCGCCACTGGGACGCAGGGTTCGCTTTTGCGTGGCGTAGTCGACCGCATAAAGTCCGAAGCGGGGTTTAAAGCCTTCAGCCCATTCGTAATTATCGAGCAAAGACCAATGACAGTAGTTTTCAACCCTGGCGCCTTCATTCAAAGCCTGCTGAAGCCAGTGCAAATGCTCTCGAATAAATCCTTTTCGAAGCCGATCGGAGTGATCGGCAGCCCCATTTTCGGTGATGAGAATGGGCAATCGTTCATAGCGGCTCGTAATTTTTTTGATCAGCCGGTAAAGCCCCCTGGGGTAGATTTCCCAGTTCAGGTCGGTGACTGGGCGATTCGGAGCGACGAGCCTTTCGATCCAACCTGGAGCCGAAGCATTGAATCGAATCAAATCGCGAGAATAATAATTGAGTCCTAAAAAATCTTGAGTTCCTGCGAGCTCGGGAATGCGTTCATGAACTCGGAGGATCCCCGGAAGCCAAAGCTTGAGGGTTCCACTTTCAATAGCATCTGGAAAAGACCAGTTGCCCACGTTCTCGACGAGACGGCTGGTCCACCAATCCAGGGGGCTCCACGAGCTGGCGGGGTCAAAAATCCGAAGGTGATGGGCGACACCGACGCGGATGTGTTGGTGTCGGGCGCGAGCAAGCTCGTGCAGGCGATGATAAGCTCGAGCATGCGCTTGCAAAAGAATTCGCGTGGGCACGTCGATGCGCTTGAGGTCTTTTTTCTGTGGAGGGAAGACGCCCTGAATGTAGCCCGCCGAAATCACCACTTGCGGTTCGTTAAACGTCATCCAAGTCTCGACTCCATCCCCGAGCTCTTGAAAGACTTTTGTGACGAAAACCTCAAAAGCTTCGGGCAATCCTTTCCACTCAAAACCTCCGCGTTCGGCAACCCAAAGAGGCAGCGTAAAGTGGTGAAGCGTTATCAGGGGCTCAATCTTTTTTTTTCGTAAAAGCGCCAACTCGCGACGGTAGTGATCGATCGCCTCAGTGCTCCAGACATCAGGGGCAGGCTGGATCTTCGCCCACTCTACTGAGAAGCGGTACTGCTGAACATGCAGGTCAGCCAAGAGTTCGGTGTCTTGCTCGAGGCGGTTCCAGTGATCAGCGGCTACTCCCGAGGGTTGCCCATCGGCGATTGCCCCAGGAATTTGTTCGAAGGCCCACCAGTCGCTATGGGTATTGCCCCCTTCGATCTGGTGCGCCGAGGTGGCTACGCACCACTTGAAATGGGGAGGAAAGGAAGCAGCGTTTGATGGACTCGGAACCACCAGAGCGACTCCCAGTAGAATAACCAAGATGAATCTTTCAAGAGCGCTTTGTTGATTCAGGGCAAAGAGTTTCGGCACGGAATGGACCCTCTTGAGTTTGGTCTTAAGAGAGATCGCGGGTTCTGTCTACGGAGGTTAAATCAAGATTTGTTAAACTGGTCCCGGCCTTTATGATTTCCCGATTTTTTTGCCGTCGCGAGTGCTCAGCTCAAATGAGCAGCGAGTCAAGGTCCAGAATTCAGTCAAATTTGGCCCCATCATAAAGGGCGCCGCCAGTTCACTTCTTAGGGCTTTAGTAGTTACGGGGAGAGGTTGCCGTTTTCAGGAGCTCCTGCACCTTTTCGATGGCTTGTGGCGAGAGTGGTTGGTTCGGCTCGAACTTGAAGTCTTTTCCGATGAGCGCATGCTTCACTTGTTCCGAGAAGCGTTTGGCTTTGTTTGAGACAGAGCGAAGCTCGGCCATTCGTTCGTGTACTTTTGTGATGATGTCGCGCGGGTCAAGAGTCGTATCGAGAACCGAGATTGAAATCGAAAAACCCACCGGAAGAGGCGCTTTGTGTTCGCCTGGTTCGAGTATCCGGGAACCTGAGAGAACTTCTGTGAATTCGAAGTAGACCGATTCGTAAGGCGACTCAAGGATACGATAGATTTGGACGCGGTATTCACGATTTTTCGACTGGGTTCGGAAGGGGCTTGAGAGCGAAGGCTTCTGAAGCGCTTGAAGGTCGCCGATAGCTCCTTGAACGGCGTCGCTCATCAGGCCTAAACGCGAGCCAAGTCGATCAAAAACGGCAACTTTGTTGAAAAGCTCTTTCGAAAGGAGTCGAGGCGCTTCAGTTCGTGCCAATTGGTATAGTAAGACCATGAGGTCTTGTCCCTGAGTGGCGAGCTCTTCGAAAGAAAAGCTATCGGAGTAGGGACCTGAAAAGGGCGATCGATAGAGAGATTTGTGAGACTGAGCGAAAGACCCCAGAATCCAGCGAGCAGCGGGCCGCTGAGATTCGAGGTGGTGATAGTAAGCGTGCTGAATTTCGTGGCGTAAGGTCACGCCGGCTTGAATGCCATCGAGAATCGATTCGCTAGACGTATGAATCTGGGGAGGTCGGCCTGAGGATCCATTAGTGGTGAAGGCACCAAGAAATCCCTCTCGCCAGTTGAGGTGAGGATCGTAGATGAGCTCTAGATTGGGATGAAGACGGTGCAATCCACGAGCAAGTTGACTGAGTGGGCGTTTTTCTCCTGCGGCGATCACCAGCTCGAGTCGCGGATTTTTTGGAGCAGGTTTTGAGGGAACTCGAAGCACATGGTCGACCCCTTGAGACTCTAAGAATTCAGAGGCGCTTCGCATATGCTGGAGCAAGGTTTCAAAATAGGTCTCAGGGCCTCCGAGCCAAGTGCCATCTGCCGCGCCTTTCTCGAGACGTGTCGCAGTTTCGAGAAAGGTTTTCCGCAGAGCGGCCTGTTCTGATTCGGAGCTCGCAAAGCCTGGCCGCCCTCGAACGATGAGCTCTTGGTTTCTCGGGATTTTCGGTTTCCTTGAAGTGTTTTCCGCCGGTCTCTCAAGCCAAACTGAGATTTGCGAGCGTACGCCGGGCTCTTCGATCGACACGGGTTTTGCGCTGAAGAATGGAGGCTGGGGTAAACCGAAGAACGTGAGACAGTCCCGAAGGGCGCCGGCATGAGCGTTGGCCTGAAGGGTAAAGATTTCTAGAGCGGTAGCGAGAAGCAGTTTCTGCGCACTCGAGAATAGCGAGAATCTCTTGCTCAGCCGGGCGAAACGGTGAAGCGGATTTGATCGAGAAATAAGGTGCTCCGGGGGCATTCAGTGTCTTTTCGGTTTCAGTGCGCCGACTTTTGAGTGTCAACTTCTTGAACTGGGCCCGCCCATTATGACCGAAAAACGCTAAGTGTCGATTTGGGTTTCGATTTTGCTCTATCCGAGCAAATGAATCCTACTTGTGAGCGTTGTGGAAGGCATGGGGGTCGTAAC
>JBDLQW010000120.1:0-28618 GCA_039800365.1 Pseudomonadota bacterium | reverse complement strand
GACTTCGGCAGAGGCGGTTTTCGCCGCCGAGAAGCTCCTGAACATCAAACAAGTTCAGGTGTCGGACCGTGATCGAGTCGACATTCTCTTTGATGGGCGCCTCAGTGCCTCGCAGATTCAGACTGAGTTCGTGAATGACATCGTTCAGCTTAGCCTCAGTGATACCGCCGTCTATCCTGCGAAGATCTCTTCGGTCTCTGGAAAAGACGTGACCAAGCTTTTTGTCTATCAGTATTCGCCGCGATTGGTTCGGGTGCGACTGACGATGAAAGGAAAAGCAGAGTCGTTTCAGAGCAAGCTCAAGGTCACGCCCTCGGGCAAGATGTTGACCATTCGCTTCGACGGCGAGCACAGCGACCAGGTCGTTGCGAGCGCAGCGCAGGCACAGAAAGCTGAGATGCCCGCTAAAGATAAAGATCAGGCATCATCGCCTGTGGTTGATCCTGAAGAGGGCGCCTTGCTTGAGAAGGTGTTGAAATCACCTCCGGCAAAGCCAGCAGCTGTGAAGGCTACTGACTCTTCAGAGTCAAAAACCTCCGGCGAGGCGATTCCTTCAAAGAAAGAGAAGAAAAAGAGTGAGTCATCTACCTCTCTTGGTGGAAAGAAGGACTCTTTTTCGCCCTTAAAGATGTTGGCCTCTCTAGCGGGAGTAATCTTGGTCTTGGGGGCGTCGCTTCTGGGATTGAAGAAGATCACCGGTGCCAAGGCTCAGCAGGGCGCCGTGGGCCGATGGGTTCGCAAGAGCTTAGGCAAGCCCGAGAAGATGATCGAAGTGGTCTCAACGCATCATTTGGGCCCAAAAAAGAGCATTCATATGGTGCGTGTTGCTGGACGCACCTTGGTCTTGGGTGTGGCTGAGGACTCAATCAACTTGATTACCGAGCTTGATTCAGGGGGAGCCGCTCGTTCGGCTGAGTCGGCCGCATCGATTCAGGCGTCACCTCGGGGACAGTCGCAGGATGATGATTTTTTATCGGCGCTCGGTGAGCAGATAGCCCAAGAGTCGGGGCGCTCGGCGAGTTCAGGAACGGGCGCTACCGCAGCGGGTCCCGCGATTTACTCGGGCCCTAGGTCTGGAGCTCGCGAGCGCATTCGAAGCCGGGTGGAAGGCATGAAGCCGCTATGATTTCATTGCGTCGCTGGGCATTGGCCTTAGCCCTCCAGATTGCCTTAGTTTTGGGTGGTATCGGCAGCGTTGCTCATGCCGCCGAGGGTGGACGAGGAAATGCCTATGTTCCTGGGACATCAGGAATTTCACTGCCTTCGTTGAGTCTTTCTTTCAATGGTCAGCAACAGCAGAAGCCGCAAGATGTGGTTTCGGTCGTTCGTATCATCATCATGCTCACGGTGCTCTCTCTCGCGCCGGCGATCTTGATCATGATGACTTCTTTCACTCGCATCGTCGTGGTTTTGAGTTTCCTGCGTCAGGCACTGGGAACCCAGCAGATGCCGCCGAACCAGTTGATCGTTGGGCTTTCGCTTTTTCTCTCTTTTTTCGTCATGGCGCCCACTTTTAAGCAAATTACGACTCAGGCGATCGAGCCCTTCATGGCTGAAAAAATTGATCAGAAGACAGCTTATGAACAAGCTGAAGCGCCGCTGCGGGAGTTCATGTTCGCCCAAACCCGTGAAAAAGACCTCGAGCTCTTCTTGTCACTTTCAAAAGAGGCAAAGCCTGCCAATCGCGGTGAGGTTCCCACTTACGTCCTGATTCCAGCTTTCGTGATCAGCGAGTTGAAGACCGCCTTCCAGATTGGGTTCATGCTGTATCTGCCGTTTCTAGTGCTCGACATGATCGTTGCGACGGTTTTGATGGCCATGGGGATGATGATGCTTCCACCGGCAGTCATTTCTCTACCGTTCAAACTATTGCTCTTTGTGCTCGTAGATGGCTGGGAATTGGTGGTGGGCAGTCTGGTCAAGAGTTTTGGCTAGTCGTGGGTTGATCTTTCGGGGGAATGAATGACTGAAGAAATGGTGATGAACCTCGGTGCCGAAGCGATCAAGGTCATGCTGTATATCGCGGGTCCGCTGCTCATTGCCGCGATGGCTATCGGGATCATCGTGAGCGTTCTTCAGGCGATTACGCAAGTAAACGAAGCGACGCTGACTTTCATTCCTAAGATGATTGCCATCGTCTTGGTCTTGATGGTGATGGCGCCTTGGATGCTCGAAATTCTCAAGCAATACGCTGCCGAGACGATTGGCAACGCCCAAGAGTGGATACGCTGATTTATGCCCATTGATTTCGATCAGAACGAGCTTTTGACATTCTTTGCAGTGCTGGTTCGTTTTAGCGTTCTGGTTTCGGTACTTCCCTTTTTAGGAGACAAAGTCGTTCCCTCGACGGTGAAGGTGCTGCTTTCGCTAGCCATTTCGCTGGCGCTATTTCCCTCTCTGGTGAAAACGGGAATGGTGGTGCCAGCAGAGGCTCAGATTTGGGGTGGATCGCTGTGGGGGATGACCCGAGTTTTCGGATGCGAGGCGCTTTTCGCCATCGTTCTAGGCTTCACCGCGCGCTTTGTTTTTGACTCGATCGCCTTTGGGTCAAATCTGATGGGATCGTTCATGGGATTTTCTGCGGCCACGATGTTCGATCCCCATCACGAGACCCAGACTCAGGTGGTGGCGCAGTTTTTTTTAGCGTTGGCGATGCTCGTGTTTCTAGCTCTAGATGGTCATCACCTGATGATTCGGGCGGCCCTCGAAAGTTATCAGTGGGTTTCTCTGGGGAAAGTCGACTTTACCGGAGGCTTTACCGAGCGTTTAGTTCAGCTCAGCGCCCAGGTCATTCGCTATGGCCTCCAGCTTTCGGCGCCGGTGGGCTTGGCGATTTTCTCGGTGAACATTGCCTTTGGAGTTGTTGCGCGGGCGATGCCACAGGTCAACGTTTTGGTACTGTCTTTCGCAGTGACTGCTCTGGTGGGTTTGATCGTGATGCTGGTGACCATTAGCGATTCGCAGGGCGCTGTCTCTGAGGTGCTCTCTCGTATCGGAGATTGGATGATCGCAGTCAGCAAGGCGGTGTCCAGTGGCTGAGAATGATGACTGATCCTCAGAAGACCTGGGCGAAGAGATCTCCCAGTATCGACTCGATGAAGCCAAGAAGAAGGGGCAAGTCGCACAAAGTCGTGAGCTGACCGGTCTTGTTGCCTTCTTGGCCTCTGCCACCGTCATTTATGCAATGGGTCCTTCGATGCTCGAAGGTCTTGCCGAATTCATGCGAGAAGTTTTTCGAACCGACCTCACTTCAAGGGTGGATCTTACTAAAACCCATGTTCTTTCGACGACTTTGATGAAAGCTCTTCAGGTTCTCAGCGTCGTGGGATTGCCCGTGGCGCTTACTGGCTTTGTCGTCTCAGTGATCACGAGCTTTTCTCAAATTGGTCCGATCTTTACTTTCGAGCCCCTAAGTCCAGATGCCTCGAAGATCAACCCGCTACAGGGTTTTCAGCGAATCTTCAGCGGAAAGCAAGCGATCGAGGCTGCGCGAGTGAGCGCGAAAGTCGCCATTCTCGGCTGGATCGCTTATGCGCTGGTAAAAGGGCAAGTGCTTGAGGCCTCGGGGCACCTTTTTGTCGAGCCCCAGGCCGAGCTACGCTTCTACGGCGCCATCGCTTGGAAGATCATCTTGGCCCTCACAAGTGTGTTGCTGCTCTTTGCTGGGCTCGATTTCTTCATGCAAAAGCGCGAGTTCAATAAGGGTTTGCGTCTGACCAAGCAGGAGGCGAAACAAGAAGCTAAAGAGCGCGACGGGGATCCAATGATCAAGGCCAGGATTCGCAGCATTCAGCGCGATATGGCTCGAAAGCGGATGATGCAGGCAGTGAAGACTGCCGATGTCATCGTGACCAACCCCACGCACTTTGCGGTCGCCTTGGTTTACGACAAGCAAAAGATGTCGGCACCAAGAGTGGTGGCGAAAGGTGCCGACTTTTTGGCACAAAGAATCAAAAAAATGGCAGCAGAGGCGGGCGTTCCGATGGTCGAAAACGTGCCCTTGGCTCGCGCGCTCTATAAAAGCGTTAAAGTGGGACAGGCTGTGCCACGATCGTTGTACCAAGCGGTAGCTGAAGTTTTGGCTTACGTTTATCGGCTTAAAAATCGAAGATTCTAGGGCATACTGAGGAAAGGGAGAGTGCCGGTTCCATGGAAGGAATGCTCAACCGTTTAACAAAAAGTTCTGATCTTTTACTGGCTATCGGATTGGTCGGCATTCTTGCGGTCATGATCATTCCGATGCCGACTTTTCTCATCGATTTGGCTTTGGTTCTAGCCATCGGTGGGTCGGTCGTCTTGCTGCTCACCGCCGTTTACACGGTGAGGGCGCTCGATTTCAGCATCTTTCCCTCGGTGCTCTTATTAAGCACGTTGTTTCGACTTTCTCTAAACGTCGCGACGACTCGAGTGATCCTGCTGAGCGGTCCTGAGAAGGGCACCGCTGCGGCAGGGCATGTGATTGAGAGCTTCGGAAAGTTTGTCGTCGGTGGGAACTACGCAGTCGGTATCGTCATTTTCATTATTTTGGTGATCATCAATTTCATCGTCATCACTAAAGGCGCAGGCCGAGTAGCTGAAGTCGCAGCGCGATTTACCTTGGATGCGATGCCCGGAAAGCAGATGGCCATCGACGCCGATCTGAATGCAGGCATTATCAACGAACAAGAAGCCAAGCGCCGGCGCGCCGAGATTGCCCAGGAAGCAGATTTCTACGGGGCCATGGACGGTGCCTCGAAATTCGTTCGTGGAGACGCCATCGCCGGAATTTTGATCGTTGTGGTCAACATCGTCGGAGGAATCCTGGTGGGGACGCTTCAACGAGGAATGCCCATCGGTCAGGCTGCCGAAGTGTTTACGCTGCTGACGATTGGCGATGGCCTGGTTGGACAGATTCCGGCGCTGATCATCTCGACCGCGGCCGGTATGGTGGTCACCCGAACCGCCACGGGTGCCAACATTGGGCAAGAGTTCTCAAGACAGCTCTTGATGCATCCCAAAGCCCTGGGAGTAGCATCTGGAGTGTTGGCATTCATGGGGGTTGTTCCCGGGATGCCGATGCTGCCCTTTTTTCTGATGGCAGGTGGCCTCGGGGCCTTTGGCTATCAGCTCAAAGAGCGGCAGGCGAAAGAGGAGATCGAGAAGAAGAAAAAAGACGAGGCTGAAAAGCTCAAGCCCGCTGCTGAAAAGCTGGAGAACCTGCTTCAGGTCGATCTCCTCGAACTCGAGGTTGGGTACGGGTTGATCAATATCGTCGACGCCGCTCAAAACGGCGATCTTCTGGAGCGAATTACCAATATCCGAAAGCAATTTGCGCTCGATATGGGTGTGATTGTCCCGCCCTTGCGAATTCGAGACAATCTTGAGCTGAAGCCCGGTGACTATCAGGTCTTGCTCAAGGGTGTTCAAGTTGCCCAGGGCTCGATGATGGTAGGCCATCTTTTGGCCATGGATCCGGGCAATGCGTATCCACCGATCTCAGGCGTCCCTACGAAAGAGCCAGCCTTTGGTCTGGATGCGATTTGGATTCCTCAGCGCTTGAAAGAAGAGGCCACAGTATCGGGCTATACAGTAGTCGATCTTTCAACGGTGATCGCGACGCATTTAACTGAACTCATTCGTGCGAATTCCCATGAGCTTCTGGGAAGGCAAGAACTTCAGTCGCTTCTGGATACTTTCAAGCAAACCTATCCCAAAGTGGTTGAAGATCTCATTCCCAACCTCTTGCCATTGGGCGCGGTTCTGAAGGTTGCGCGAAATCTTCTGAGAGAAGGGGTTTCGATTCGAGATTTTCGAACCATTCTGGAGACGCTTGCAGATCATTCACAAGTCACCAAGGATCCCCAAGTGTTGACCGAGAGTGTGCGTGCGGCACTGGGAAGGTCGATCACCAAGAAACTGGTTGGTTCGGATGGTCAGCTCACGCTTCTGACCCTGGACCGTCAGATTGAAGAGACCTTTGCAGGAAGCATCATTCAAACCGATCAGGGACCGCAGCTTTCTGCTGATCCTGAGTTCGTCAGACAGTTTGTCGCTCATTTAAACGATCAGGCACAAGCGGTCATCGCCGAGACCAGCCAGGCAGTGGTGCTGTGTTCGCCCTTGATTCGTTTTCATGTGAAGCAATTGGTGGATCGGTTCATTCCCAATATCGTCGTTCTTTCGCACAACGAAATCAGCCCGAACGTTGCGGTCCGGGCCTTTGGTACAGTGAGGTTTGCAAATGGAAGTTAAGAAATTCGAGGCCCCCACCCTTCAAGAAGCTCTCGAGACTGTGAAGCGTGAACTGGGTCCTGAGGCGATCATCCTACAGACCAAGAAGTATAAGCGGGGTTTCGGCCTGATGTCGAAGTCTTCGGTCGAGGTCACTGCAGCCGTTTCAGATCGCTCGTTAGTGCGTAAGCGAGTGACTGAGGCGAGACTGCCAAGCGATTCGGTCGCGAAATACACTCAGATGTCAGCCGGAAAGCAAGCAGACCTGCAAGACCAGATGATGGACCGTGCGATCGAGCAGGCCGTAAGTGGCACCCGTGATTCGGTTCAGTTGTCATCGGGAAATAAACCCCGAACCGCCATTCGTTACGCTGAGATCGATGCTGACACCGTGGCCGCCCCACAAGCAGCCCCACCGAGGAGGCCAGCTGCTGCAATGGCTGGCCCCGCGTTGAACAGCTATGCTCCGCCATCGGCAGCGCAGGCTTCGAATCAGGCTTCAGCGCTGATGAATCAGTCGTCTTTCGAGGAGATTCGAATGCTTCGGAGGATGGTGGAAGATCTCAAGGCTCAGCAAGAAGATCTTCGAGGTCAAACGCTTCATTCAGGTGCGATGGCCTCGAACGTCGGCGCCTTTAGCACTGAGGCGCTACAAGAAGCCTTTGATCAGCTGGTCGTCAACGGAGTCGAGAAGCGTTTAGCGCTAAGCCTGATACGGCAAATTGGCTTTGATCTTGGGGCAGAGGGCGCGAAAAGTAGTGATGTGGTTCAGGACCGTCTTGCAGACGAGATCATCCGTACGGTCGAAGTCGCAGCGCCGCTTGAGGGAATTAAGAAGAATTCTGGTGCCCCCGCGGTGATGGCCCTAGTAGGTCCTACCGGAGTGGGAAAGACTACCACGCTGGCAAAGATCGCAGCGCAGGCGATCTCGAGAGGCTTGCGAGTGGGGCTGATTAATCTCGACCATGTTAAGGCCTCGGCTTTTGATCAGCTGGCGACGTTTGCCAAAGTGTTGAATGTGCCGTTTCGCTCGGCTCAGTCGGTGGATGATCTGACGTTTGCGATCCGCGATTTTCAAACTCTCGATCTGATTCTTGTGGATACGACAGGGCGGTCGCAGCGAGACCCTGAGTCGCTCAAAGAAATTCAGCAGATGCTCGACACTGTTCCCGCAATGAGAACCGTGCTGGTTCTTTCAGCAACGACTCGAGATGCTGAGATGTACGATATGGCCACGCGTTTCGCGATGTTTCGACCCCAGGGTCTTTGCTTCTCGAAGCTCGATGAGACGACCCTTTATGGTGCGCTTTACAACGTGCCCCAAAAAGTACGCCTCCCGCTTCTCTATTTCACCACCGGTCAAAAGGTACCCGACGACATTGAAGAGGCGAGTAAAGATCGCGTGGCGGCGCTAGTGATGGATCTTTGAGGTTTCAGGGGAAAATAATACCGACTGACCGCGAGGCGAGAGGTCGATACACTAAAGTGACCTAGGATGGGGAGCTCAAGCATGAGTGTCAATGCAGGATTACAACGGTATCGGAAGAATGCGGGCGAGGGCGAGAAGGCATCAAGCACTTCCAGGAAGTCGACGCGAAATGCCGATAAAGGTGCAGTATCGGCTGATGAGCCCGTAAAGAGTGCGCAGAATGCTGAGAGTTCTGTTCAAGGGGGCATCGAGGATTTACTCGAGTCAGAGCGCGCGAGAAAAGAGGAAGAGCAGCTTCAAAAAGAGCTTGAACAAGAGATCTTGGCCGAATCGGCTCATACCTCGGGTCTCGTGCGAGATGACTTCACCCCGCACAATAGTACGCGAGATAAATTGATCATCGAGTTCGCTCCGTTGATCAAGTACATCGCCCAAAAGATCGCCGCTCGTTTGCCTGCCAATATCGAACTTGATGATTTGATTTCATCGGGCGTGATTGGCTTGATGGACGCGATCGAAAAATATGATGCGACTCGCGATAATAAATTCAAGACCTACGCCGAATTCAGGATTCGCGGAGCCATCCTCGATGAGCTTCGAGCGCAGGATTGGGTGCCACGCTCGGTTCGTGAGAAAGCCAAGCAACTGGAACGTTGCTACCTGAAGATTGAGCAGCAGAAGGGGCGTCAGGCCACAGACGAAGAAGTCTGTTCTGAACTCGGAATCTCGCAGGAAGAGTATCATGACATGCTCAATCAGGTTCGCAGCGTGTCTCTGCTCTCTTACGACGATATCAGTAATTTTTCGAAGCAGGATAAGCGTACGCTTCATAGTTACGGCGAGTCAAACGGGCGCTCGCAAACGCCGTATTCAGAAGTGAATCTTGCGCATTTCAAAAAAACGGTCGCCGACTGTATCAGCGATCTTCCTGAAAAGCAGCGTCTCGTGCTTTCGCTCTATTACTATGAAGATCTGAACCTCAAGGAAATCGGGCGCGTGCTGGACGTGACTGAGTCGAGAGTCAGCCAGTTGCACACTCAGGCCATCATTCGCTTGAAAGCCAAGCTTCGTCATCAATGGGACGAGTTTGTATCGCTTTTCGGGTGACGCCTAAGCCGCATAAGGTGCGCGCGTGAGGTCAAGGCCGGGGTAGACAGCAGCAAGCGCCGTTTGGAAGGCTTGCACGCGGGCACGATCCTCGGCGCCGTCGAATTCAAAAACAAAGCCCACTCGATAGGGTAGGCTGCTATTGGTCATAATTTTGCCCAGATGAATCAAGTGCTGGCACCAGCCCACTTTAGCTACCACCGAGAGATTTTCGTGGTGATGAATGTCGATTTTCACCTGTGTTCCTAGCTCGAAGAGCATCGGAGTATACAGGGCCAATCCCTCTTGCCCGATATCGTTCAAAACCAGGCGACCCGTGACGACTTCGTCGGAGGGTTTTTCATCAATGAATGGGGTGATCTTCACCTCGATTCTCTTGAGATGAAAATTGTTGGCGGACTTCAGCTCGGTCACATGAACCGAGCCCATGGCTGGATTTCTTTTCTTTGAGGACGATTGCCACATATCTCTTTTAGGATAGCGGCACCCGAGGCACGGCAGCAAACTGTCAGTTATGAGTGTCTTAACAGTTCAGTAAGTTCCAGGTCTTACGCCTGATTCCCGCTAGATTTGAAACGCCAGTTTCAAGGCATAGCGGCGGCTCTGCGAGCCTCCGGCGTTTAAACTCATCTCTTCTCCGTAGGTGGCAAGATCGAGCGTGAGGGCGCTCAAGTCGATGCCCAGACCGCCTGTCCAATACCCCTGGTTGAGGCCCAGGCGAAGAGCGAGCCGGCGCCAGCGTGATTCGCCTCCCAGGTGTAGCAAGCGAAAGAGACTACCCTGAGGGTTGTTGCCAATATCCTGAACTTCGAAGGCAAAAACGGTATCTTTGAATGCGCCCCAGGTGTCTCGTCGAGCAGCGATTCCAAAGCCCAGCGTTCGCGGTTGAGCTCGGGGAAGAGCTTGAGCATCGATCAGGCTTCCCAAGTTCGAGTAACGACCTCCTAAAAGATTATTCATGGCCAACGCACTGTCGAAGCGAAATTCGCGATAGGTCCATGGCAAACGGTAGGTGCTGCCCAGATCAACGTCTAAATGAGAGCCCGCCCCACCGGTTTCACTCGGGCTTAAGGATTTGCCGCTGATGAGATCGGCCATGGTGAATTGCGAAGACGTAGCGATTCGCGAAGTGAAGTGGGGCGTGATTCCGACGGCTAATCGCTCGTCTTCGAAGAAGGTTCGTCCGTACGTCAGGGCGGGGCCGATATCGGCGATGGCCATGGGGCTGATCTGGTAGCTATTTCGAAGCGCCACATCAAACTGCACACTCGTGATCAGTCCCACGGCGAGGGCCCATTTTCTCTCGCCTTTTGCGATGTAAACGCTCGGGGTGGTCAGCTGAATTCGTCCGTGATTCACTTTTCCGGCGGTATTTCCGATTCTCGAGAGCACGTCACCGCTTCCCGAAGAGAGCTCGTTGAGATTGCTGAGCGTTGACGTGCTCGTCTCGATCATCGGATCAAAAAGCGTGACCCTCCAGGTAGGATTAGCCAGCACTCGGGCAGGGTTGCCGAAGAAATTTTCGTCATAGAGGCCGGTGGTGAGCTTCAGGCCCCCCATCCCAGAGCTTCGAACGCTTTGATAGGGCTTGATGATCTGGTCGGTGCTCCAGGCGTTGGGCGAGCAAAAAAGCGCTGTCGCGGCCAGAGAGGTCAGCCAATAAAGACGAGCAAGTTTCATGGGCGAGGTCCTTTCGATTTCTGGTTAGCGACCGATTCCAAGTGAGAGCATGGTGTAGCGAAAGCAGCGTTGAGTGCTGCTGTTTACGTCGAGGGTGAGGCCGAGGATCGAGTTCGAGAGTCCCCCTGCGCCATTACTGAATTTTCCGGCCGCTGCGAGCGCGGTTAGCGCGTTATTCATCTCCGTCATGGCCTGTTTGAAATGTCCGAGGTCAATCGTGCCTGAGAGCGCGGTGGTTAGGAAGTTCGGCGCACTGGCTCCCGTGCCGAGCACGGCTCCTGAGGGGGCGCCACAAGCTGCGTTAACAGCGCATCCTCCCAGGCCAGCAGCGAGGCAACTCGCCCCATTGCTGGCAATTTTGTTTGGGTTCAGAGTGGTGCCTGAAGTGGTGAGTTCTTCGGCTAAGAATTCGGCGGCTAGAGCCACAGCTCCCACAAATCGAACCAATGCCTGTAGTGGGGCGTTTGCGCTCGAGATTGAAGGGTATTTCTGAAACGCTTGCTGAACGTTTTGCCGTTTGGTGAGGCTTCCTGGGGCCATTTTCTCGGCAAGATTGCTCAGTGCCTGCCCACTTCCACCACTTCCAAAAGTCTCCATAAAAGCGCCCATGGTGGCGCCGTTTTCGGCAAGAATCATGAACGCTTCTTCGCTTTCACGAATGTCGGCGTACTCGTTTGAGAGTTCGGCGTAATACTTTCGCGCACACTCGAAATCGCCGTCATCGAGGCACGCTCGAGCTGCTGAAAGGGCTTGCTCGTCGCCTGAGGGCTTGTCGACCACCGAGAAGACGTTGCATCCCGAAAGAAGCGTCGTGGCTAAAAGCAGGAGACTGATTTGGCGCGATGGATTCCGGAAAAAAGGGGTGATCATTCGCAAAAGCGTAAAGACCCGAGAGGCGATTGTAAAAAGAAAACCTGGGCGAAGGTTCTCGGTGTGACGGTGGGTTGAACTTTTTTTCGTCGAGTTTTTGGCGGACCTTGCAAACCGACATCGTGATGCTATATCGGCGACTCGATTTTTGGTGAGTGGGGTGGGAGTCATGGTCAGATTTAGGCAATTTTACCGCTGCGAGGTCGAGTCGTCTCAATCGAGGGGGCAGGTGGGGCCGTTCCTGGCGAGAGCGCTTCTGGGACTTTTGGCCCTGGTGGGTGCGATACGGTCAGAGGCCGGCTGGTCTCCTTTGGGGTCTTTTTCGGCGGAGGGCAGGCGGGCCGACCCCGATTTGGCCGAAGCCTGGCATCTCGAGCGAGTAGGAGCTCAGCGGGCTTGGTTGGTTTCGCAGGGCCGTCGCGAAGTGTCGGTGGCGATCGTGGATAGTGGGGTCTCGTTTCGGCACCCCGAGCTTGCAGCGAGTTTTCGTCTGAACTCAAAAGAGTGGCCTCTCGATGGAGCCGATAACGATGGCAACGGATTCATCGACGATGCCTTGGGCTGGGATTTTCTTCGAAAACGGTCTTTTCCGGACGATCCGAATGGGCATGGGACGTTCATCGCTGGGTTGATCGCAGGAGCCTTGGGGAATGGTGTTGGGGCGGCGGGCCTCTGCCCTCGTTGCTCGCTTATTCCGGTGCGTTTTTCGAATCGAGAGGGAAGCGGAACCACTCGTGATGCGATTCAAGCGATTGATTATGCTTCGGCCCACGGAGCGTCGGTGATCAACTATTCCTTCGCGGGCCAGGGATCGGATGCCGGGCTCAAGGCAGCTCTAGAGCGCGCCGGTGAGCGCGATGTTTTGGTGGTGGTGCCGGCGGGCAATACTCCGCAGGATGTTGATCGTTCGAAGACCTATCCGGCTCGGTATTCGATGGAGAATCTGATTACGGTTACCGCTACCGACGAGAAAGACCAGATTGCTCCGGGAGTAGGCTGGGGTCAGAAGACCGTGCACTTGGCAGCACCGGGGGTGAAACTCATTTCCACTTGGAATGACGACACCATTTGGAAAAAAGGGAAGGGTACCTCTTATGCGGCCCCGTTGGTTGCCGCAGCTGCAGGCCTGGTGAAATCGGTAGCACCTCACCTGAAGGCGTCACAGATTCGTGAAATTTTAATGGCAACGGCACGCCCCGTTCCAGCGCTTGAAGGAAAAGTGGCTTCTGGCGGAGTGTTAGATGCCGGCGCCGCGGTTCGATGCGCCAGTCGAGCGTCGTTGCCTTGTCTTGATCGTGTGAGAGCGTCCCGCGCCATTCAAGAATAGCGAGGGCCTCGTCTCCTCGACTTGAGCCTTCTTCAAACTTTTGGCAAGCTCGGGCGACTGAACCTTCAGGGTTCATCAACTTCAGTGGGGGACGTTCCGTGACTTTCGAGACTTGGTTTCAGGCAGGGTATTCCGATATTTCGATGCGATCGGCACAAGCCGTGCTGGCGCTAGCCGCTGAGGGAGCCACGGTTCCCTTCATGGCGCGCTATCGAAAGGAGCAGACTGGAGCCCTGGATGAAGTGGGGATTCAGAAGGTTCTGGATGCCAAAGAGAAGTGGGACGCCCTGGTCAAGCGTCAGGCCTTTATCTTGGAAGAGATCGAGCGCCAGAAGAAACTAACTCCTGAGCTAAAAGAGCAAGTGCTTTCAACCTTTGATGCCGATCGTTTAGAAGATCTGTACTTGCCTTATAAGCAAAAACGCAAAACCAAGGCAGCCATCGCGAAGGAAGCAGGATTAGAGCCTTTAGCCGATTGGATTTGGAACTGCGGTCATGGCACTGAGACGCCGCAGCCAGGACAGACGCTAGAGCTATGGGCGTTGACGTTTCGAAATGAAGAAAAAGGAATCCTGGATGCCCAGGCAGCAATCGACGGAGCTCAGGACATTTTGATCGAGCGTTTGAGCGAGAATCAAGACCTGCGGCAGTTGGTGCGTACCAAGATTTTTGAGCGTGGATCGCTCTCGACAGGAAAAGGATCAAAGGCCAAGCCCGCCAGTAAGTTCGAGACCTATTTTGAGTATCACGAGAAAGTTCAATCGCTGCTCCAGCCTCAGAATTCACATCGGTACCTAGCGATTCGCCGAGGCTGGATGGAAGAAGAGCTCACACTTCAGGTAGGCGGCGGCGCTGAGCATGCTGCTTTCGAGGCTGAGCTCTTAAAGGCTTTCGAGAATACTGCGGGAGCTGGTGGGGATTCGCCGGGGGCAGCAGTTTTAAAAAAAGCAGCTCGTTTGTCACTCAAAGCTTATGTCCTTCCGAGTATCGACAGCCAGGTTCATCAGGCGTTGAAGGAAGTAGCGGATGTGCAAGCGATTCAAGTTTTCGCCGAAAACGTCAGGAAGGTGCTTCTGGCTTCTCCTCTGGGCCCCAAAGCAGTCTTAGGAGTGGATCCGGGAATTCGAACGGGCTGTAAAGTGGCTGCCGTGACTGCTTCGGGTCAGTATATTGCGAGTACCGTCATGCATCTTCAGACCGAAGATCAGCGCAGGAATGCCACGGTTCTGCTCGGAGAAGTGTGTAAAAACGCTCAAATTCAGGCCATTGCCGTTGGAAATGGTACGGCAGGGCGTGAAACCGAAGGTTTTCTTCGGACTGCCATTAAAGAGCTCGGATTGTCGATTCCGGTAGTGATGGTGAGTGAATCTGGTGCGAGCGTTTATTCGGCTTCGGAAGTGGCTCGAGAGGAGTTCCCTGATCTCGATGTCACGGTTCGTGGAGCGATATCGATTGCGCGCCGATTACAAGATCCGTTGGCCGAGCTGATCAAAACCGATCCTAAGAGTATTGGGGTGGGTCAGTATCAACACGATGTTTCGCAGCATGCCTTGAAAAAAAGCCTCGATCAGGTGGTCGATCGGTGCGTGAACCACGTTGGCGTCGATCTCAATACAGCGTCGTCGCATTTGCTTTCGCATGTTTCTGGGATCGGTCCCTCGCTAGCGAAGTCGATTGTTGAGCATCGCAACACCAAAGGGCTGTTTCGCTCTCGTCAGCAACTGTTAGAAGTGACCCGATTTAGCAAGAAGGCTTTCGAGCAGGCTGCAGGCTTCTTGCGGATCCCTGGGGCAGAGAATCCGCTCGATAATACCGGTGTGCACCCCGAGCGTTACGCAGCTCTCGAGGGAGTTGCTCAGCGATTGGGCAAGAGCCTGAAGGATCTCGTCGGCGCTGGCGTAGCGCTTGTTAAAAGAGACGAGATGCTCAAGCAGGAAGTGGGCGAGTTTACTTTCAAGGACATGGTTCAGGATCTTGAGAAGCCAGGACGTGACCCTCGAGACCCGTTTGTTGCATTTCAGTTTCGCGAAGACATTCATGAGGTCAAGGATCTCAAGCCTGGCATGACGGCGCCGGGAATCGTGACGAATGTAACGAACTTTGGAGCCTTCGTAGATATTGGTGTTCATCAAGACGGCTTGGTTCACGTTTCTCAGCTTGCTGATCGGTTCGTGAAAGATCCTCGAGAGGTGGTGAGCCCTGGAGATCGCGTTCAAGTTCGGGTGCTTGAGGTGAATTTCGAGAAAAACCAAATTGCTCTGACCATGAGAAGTGAGGCGCGCGCCGGTGCTTTTTCCGAGCGTCAGCCGGTTCAGGCGAGGCCTGCTGAGCGTCCATCAGCAGGACCGAGAGCAGTCTCGGGCGTTGCGCGCCCTGGGGGGAAGTCTTCGCCTCAAACGAACAAGCCCCGCGAAGCGTTCAATAACGCCTTCGCAGGGCTTGCGGGACTTCGTGATTCGCTCAAGAAATAAGGCCTAGAGGCGATCAGTGAGACTCTGAAAGGGCTTGATAGCCTGACTCGGCCAAGATCGAATTGACTCGAGCTTGATCACCGGCAGTCACTTTCAGGGTCAGCTGGATTTTGCCATCAGGCAGGGTTTTCAGGTTCTCGATGGTGACTTCGACCTGAATGCCTTCACGACGAAGAACGGCAGTCAATAGGGCGGCGAGTTCATCGGGCGTCTTTGACTGAAATGTTCCGGCTGCAAAAAGCAGGGTTAATTCCACCGATGCGGGCTCAACGGGTTTTTGCGAGATCCGGTTCCTGGGAAGCTGATGAACCATGTCTGCGCGAATGTAAGGATTAGACTCTCCCATTCCCCCTTGCAGGAGAACGGTGGGCATCCAGATGAAGTCGGGATGAGTTTCGTCCGGCCTGCTGCTTCGAGATTCCTGGTGGTTCCAAATGCCCTGGCCAACGATTCGTCCTGCAGAGACGACCTGGGTGCCCGCTTCATTGGTTTCAACGGGCGCCGAGAAAAAGAGAGTGAATTTCAGCAGTCGCCCTTCGTACTCGACATAGTTGGGCCAGGTGACTCGAATCGATTCGTCATCGGTCGTCTTTTTGATGTCGAAGCCTTGGGTAACATGCGAGGCTCGGACGCCATCATGTGCCCAGAAGATTTTCATGCGAAGTCGAACGGGGTAAAGGGTGCGGCCATTTCTTGTGACGGGCTCTAAGCGGTCTTCTTTTCGAATCGGCAAGATTCGGTAGCCCGCCAGAGGTTGATTCCAGACTTCATCACCTGTGAAACGGTCGATGACGACCGAAGTACCCATCACACCGATATAGTTCGTGAGGATATAGAAGAATGCCCGTGGGGTAACGTCCCAGAAAGCCTCGTGATTGGTCGTTTCCTCGTCATCTGAGAGCGCCACTGAGTCTTGACTCTTGGGGTCGTAGATCCAATCACCTGTCTTGAGCGATTTATTGGTGGCTCCCGCGAAAAGAGCATCTGAGCTCATCCAGAGCTCGGTCAAATAAGCTTTTTGGTCGCCCACCGAAAAGGTACCGTTTGGCGTCTGAAGGCTTTCGCGAGGTTCTGGTTCTTTGATGGCTGCGGCTGACCAGGCATTACAGTGTCCCCACCAGTCTTTGCATCCTTTTTTCAGCTCTTCATCAACGTGTTCGCACGAGTGATGCAGCTTTTCCCAGTCGGTGGCGAGCTTCGATCCAGCATAAAACGCCTGATCATATTTTTCTGAATACGAAGGCTTCTGTTCACTTTCGTCGGCAATTCCACCCTGACCGAAAGGGTAGAAAGACCCTGCCCAGGGAACTTGCTGTGGTTGCGCGGCACGATCGTGTTGGTTGAAAAGCGAAGTGAAGTCGAATTTTTGAATTTCAAAACTTCCCACAGGGCTTGCGAGCGAAACAGAGCTTGCAGCCAAACCAGAGATCAGGCTTGTAACGACAAGAGGTGTTCGAGAGAAGTTCATGGTTATTTCCTCACCGTGATTGCGAAGTAGCGGGGGGTATCAATGGTCGTAGGCCAAGCGGCCCCATCACACCACGAAACGGTATTCTTGCTGCCATAGGTATCGCGGTACTGGTACCGAGGCGCGCTAGAGCACCCTGAGGCGCCAAAACGCTTCATTTTGGATCGAACATAGGGGTCTTTCGGAATGCCAACGGCGGCATCCTGAGGAGCCGAGTTGAGGTGAGGCAAGTCGATCGGAAAGATGCTGAGCCCCGAGCTCGAGGGCTCGCTGGGATCTAGCTTCACGCGCGAAATGTCTGAGGCGCCTCGTCCTCGGTAGATTTCCCAATCGATTCCGTAACTCTGATAATTCGAATCGAGATACAGGCGCGCGGCAAGCAAGTCGCCGTTGCGGCGATTGCCTGCTTTGATTTCAGGGGCGATTTGCTTGATTTCAAGAATCGCGCAATCCAAGCTGGGGTCGACCTCAGTGCCGAAGTAAGCCTGATGAGAAGAGTCCTGGATCTTCTGAGCGAGGAGCTTTCGGCAATTCACCAGTCGTTGTGCTGTGACGGCAAACCGAATGGGTGACCCGAAGAATCGAATTCTAGGGCCTCGCGACTTCGCGCTCTGATTCGAAAGTTTTGGAAAAACCAAAATCTCGGTTCGTCCTCGAAGCTTTTGAAGAGAGGATCCGCGGTCGATGGGTAGTGCACCCGCTGGCGAACGATTGCCTCTGAATTCGAGTTCATTGAAAGCCTGGGTCACGGCAGAGTCAAATGCCTCGTGCCGCTTGGCCGTCGCGCAGGCGCTCACTGCAAGAGTGAGGAGTCCCGCTACCGCGGGCGATTTAATGGTTTTGAAAATCATCATGACGAGTTCGGCCTCCTTGCCCTTTGAAAGTCTATCGAAGCCGTTCGAGGCCAGCTAGCACATTCGCTAAGTGGATTTGCCCTGGAGTTGCGCTGAGAATCGCTTTAAGAGTTCGAAACGAGATGAAGATTCTATTTTTCGATTCGCATCGGTATGAGCGTTTGGTTTTTGACGGAGTGAGTGCTCACTTCGAGCATCACATCGATTATTTAGACGTGAGATTGACAGAAAAAACGGCTCCGCTCGCTGCGGGATATGACGTCATTTGCGCGTTCGTGAACGATCGGGTCAATGCCGAAGTGCTGACGATTCTCGCTCAAGGCGGGGTTCGCTTAGTGGCCCTTCGTTCCGCTGGATTCAACCATGTCGACCTTGAAGCGGCCCACAAACTCGGTGTGAGAGTGGTGCGAGTTCCCGAATATTCGCCTCATGCCGTAGCCGAACATGCTGTGGCCTTGCTTTTGGGTTTAGTGCGAAAAATTCCCCGTGCTCACGCTCGCGTTCGAGAAGGAAATTTTTCTCTCGATGGACTCGAGGGTTTTGATCTTTTCGGGAAGACCGTTGGCGTAGTCGGAACGGGTCGAATTGGAAGGGCTTTCGCGAAGATCTTGCTTGGCTTCGGGTGTCAGGTCTTTGCCTATGATCAGAGTCCTGATCCTCAGCTGGCTCAAGCGCCGGGGCTTCGTTATGTGTCGCTTGCTGAGCTTTTTTCGAGCGCTAAAATCATCTCGCTTCATGTTCCGTTGACCCCATCGACGAAGCATTTGATCGACGATCAAGCACTATCTCGAATGCAGGACGGAGTGATTCTTCTCAATACCGGGCGGGGAGCGCTGATCGACACGCGTGCACTGATCGATGGCCTGAAAACGGGCAAAGTGGGAGGTGCGGCCCTCGATGTGTATGAAGAGGAAGAGGGGGTCTTTTTCGAAGATCTCTCGAATCAAGTGCTACAAGATGACATCTTAGCGCGACTATTAACATTCCCCAATGTTCTGCTTACCTCACATCAGGCGTTTTTGACGCATGAGGCGTTAGTGAATATCGCTGAGACGACATTAAAGAGCGTTTCGGAGTATGCCCAAGGCCTGCCCCTCACGTGTGAGGTTCAAGTTTCGCGAGCTGGAAGTGCTCCCCGTCTTGGGGGGTAAAGAGAAGCGACACGAAACGCGAGTGCGGCTGACAGGCTCGCGGTGATGAGCCAAGTTGCGTTCCAGCTCAGGCTTTCAAAACCACTTAATAACGAGCTCCAGTCGATCCAAGAGCGGTGAGCATGCAAGTGATGAATTCGCTGAGGAGGGTGATTGCTCGTGAAGAGCATAAAAATGCTCCAGGAAAGCGCACTTAAACTGGTCCAGATTAAAAGCCCTCGTTGATGGAAGGTTCGTTTTTCTTCGGGGCTTAAAAAAATAGCGGTCACCCAGCCCGTTCCCAACATGAAGCTGGCGCCACAGATGGCGGCACAAGCCAGGGGGCTCCAGTCTCGAACCCAGTGAAGAAGCCCAGCGTCGCCTCCAAAGGGGCCGAGGCCGAACTGCGGGCAAACGATCATAGACGCCGTCGCTACGAGCAAGTGAATGGCAAGTGTTTTTGCGAGAATTCGACGCCAAGACGGTTTTAGATCGGCAAGGACTTGAGGGCGTAAGGCTTGAAAGACCGAGCTTGGCGGAGAAATGGCCGAAGTTTCTAGGAAGTCATTGAGAGTGTCGTGACGGGAGTCTCGAGGCAAGGTCATGGCTTAGGCCCTCGTTTCAAGCTCGTTTTCAGGTGCTTCAAGAGGCGGCTCATCCGCTGGCGCGCAGTGGTCGGGGTGATTTGAAGTTCTTGGGCAATTTCTTCGAAGGATTTTCCCTGTGACGCTCGAAGCTCGAGCAAGTGCCTTTGATCGGGCTTCAGGGCAGTGACGATAGGATTAAGCGCGTCGAAGTCCTTCAGCGAAGCTATTGTCGTCTCGAAAGCGACGGGGGCTGGAATAGCCTCGAGAACGTCTTGCGATTCTTCGAGAGTTTTTGCTGGCTTTGCCGGGTTTCGTTTTTCTTTTCGTTGTGAGTCGGTGAGTACCGATCGCAGGATGCACCAGAACCACGGCAGAAAAGCTTGGCTTGAGTCAAAAAGGTGACGGCTTCGATGGAGTTTCAGAAAGCCAGCTTGAAGCAAGTCCTGAGCTTCCTCTGAAGATGCGGTGCGAGATTTCAGATACCCATAAGCTTTGGGCGAATGTCTGCGATAAAGCTCGTCGAATGCCTCGATCGCCGAGACCGTCTGGGGCTCCTGTAGGGGGCGGGAGCCCCCACTTTGATAGCAACGCATGAGTTCTTCGTCAGAGATCACTCCGGACGCTCCTACTCAGGATTACGATCGGAGGAAAAAAATGTGACAGGTTTCGAAGCAGCGTCACGATCTTGAGAAAGGTCTCGTATTCTCAAGTGTAGCCCCTTCATGGAAAGGGGTCTAATTGCAAAGGAGACTTCAGAATGACCACCCGATTGATGAAAAAAGGAATGATTTCCGCGTTCTTCGCCTTGTCCTTGGCCGTTGCCGGAGCGCCTTCGGCCTTTGCCGATCAGCAGTGTTCGTGCGACCAGCACTGTTCCGAAAAGTGCGAGAAAGGCAGCCATCAGGATTGCTCCTGCAAAAGCTGCGAATGCGGCCACGGGAAGAGCTGCAAGCACGGGAAGTGCTCGCATTCGACAGGTGCCACCGAAAAAGCTGACGCCAAATCCGGTGAAAAACCCGCCTCGCATTGATTCCGGTCGGAGAGTTCCGGTGAGGGGCTGTCCTCTGAACCGGAACTCTTCAGACGAGCGGCTACTCGACTGGCGGTTCAGGATCTCGCGGTCGTTTTGATCCAGGATCACAGGATTCATCTGCGTTGAAGCGATAGCAGATCTGAGGGTGACTTGCCATCACGCGAGAAGACCAAGCCAGGGAGTCGCTTCGCGCCCAGGCGAGCGTGAAGATCTTCTGGCTCGGGCAAGGGGTTTCGTGAGAGGGCAAGCTCGAGCGAGGAACCCGCGAAACATGATGTCC
The DNA here is from genome assembly GCA_039800365.1 of Pseudomonadota bacterium. GTDB lineage: Bacteria > Bdellovibrionota > UBA1018 > UBA1018 > UBA1018 > CAIOHW01. Next base: position 8,172 of record JBDLQW010000120.1, on the reverse strand, counting down.
TGGCAGTTTGAACCGATCGGCGTGATCGAGTCGTGTTTTAAAGAAAAGTTTGGAATTCCCAGGCAGCCTGGATTGGCAAAGTCGGCCCCCTCGGTTCTGCGTTTGAATCCAGAAGACCCGTTTTTGGGGCAGGCGCTTCGTCGACTGGATGAATTCTCGCATCTCTGGGTCATCTATGTGTTTCATTCGAGGGGTTCACGGGGATGGAAGCCTTCGATTCGTCCCCCGCGCCTGGGTGGGGCCGAAAAAGTGGGCGTCTTGGCTTCGAGGTCGCCTCATCGCCCTAATCCGATCGGCCTTTCCGTAGTGCAGTTCGTGCGATTGGATCTTGAGGATCCGCGCGGGCCCGCCATTCATGTTCTTGGCGGAGATTTTCTCGATGGCTCACCCATTCTCGATATCAAACCTTATTTACCTTATGCCGACAGTTTGCCTCACGCTTCTTCGGGATGGGCGGAAGAGCCGATTATCAAAACCCCCGTGGTTTTTTCGGCGCGAGCTGATGCTTGTCTCGCAGCAGTCAGCGATCTTGAAATGCGTTCGCAGTTGCGAGCGATGATCGTTGAAATTCTTGAGCTCGATCCTCGCCCCGCTTTTCAAAAGCGTCGATTGCCCGCGACCAGTCCCGAAGCTCACGGCCTAGATTTCGGATTTGCTCTTCTCGAGTACGACATCAAATGGCGTATCGACAGCGGTCAGTTTCTAGTCACCGATTTGGTGAAACTCGGCCCAGCAGGTTCGGCTGAGGATTCCTCGCCCGAGTCTTTAAGCGATTGCGAATAATCGAAGCGCGTTTTGTGAAGTCACCTGCGCCACTTCGATCGGATCTTTATTGAGAAGATCGGCCAAGAAAAGTCCCGTCTGCTTGACCATCCGAGGTTCACACTTCTTTCCTCGAAACGGAACCGGAGCCAGGTACGGCGAATCGGTTTCAACGAGCAAGCGGTCGAGCGGAAATTTCTTTGCTGTTTCTCGAAGCGTCTCGGCGTTTTTAAACGTCAGGATTCCTGAGAAGGAAATCAAAAACCCGAGATCGAGGCAGGCTTTTCCGAAAGATTCTGATCCGGTGAAACAATGAATGACGCCGGGTGCGCGGTCTGAGGCTGCTTGAGCGGCATAAAGTCTTAACGCCTCAAGCAGCTCAGGCTCTGCCTCTCGACTATGAACCACGACCGGTAGATGGCGTTCGAGGGCGAGATCGAGCTGCTCTCGCAGACGCTTGATCTGTGTCGATAGGGGCGAGTGGTCGTAATGGGTGTCGAGCCCAATCTCTCCGATTGCCCGGCACTTGGGATTCAGAGACGCTTGCCTCACGGTCTCGAGATCGGCATCTTCTATCGACGCCGCATCATGGGGGTGAATACCCACTGTATGAAACACGTTCGGAAATTGAGCCGAGAGTTCTGTGACTAGCGGAATCGACGGAAGATCAGTGCCCACCGTGATGAGATGAGAGACGCCCTCTTGCAGGGCTTCATTCACTAGCTCCTGAGTCGACTTTGGAGCGTAATCGTAGTGCAAATGACAGTGACTATCGATCCACATCGAGAGACTCCAGACTAGGGACGTTTGAGAAGCTCTTCAATGAGGAGATTCCATCCTTGCGGTGGGAGGGCGCCACTGACCCGTCGGCCATTCACGAAAAACGTGGGGGTCGATTCAACCTGAAGGTTGATGCCTTCTTCGATATCCTGAAGGACGCGATCGGTGGTGGCCGAGTCCGAAAGGCACTTTTCGAATTCAGGGCCATCGAGATTCAACTCTTGAGCGATGAGAAGAGCTGCCCCGGGCTTGAGAGTCGCCTGGTTTTGGAAAACTCGCTCGTAATAGGCTTCGAAGCGCCCCTGGGCTTGGGAGCAAATCGCCCCTTTGGCGAGTTCACAGGCCGCTGGGTGCATAGCACTTTGAACCAGCCGATTGCATTTCTGGTCGAGCGGGAAGTTTCGATAAACGAAACGCACCCGGTCGCCGTAGCGCTTTAAGACGGGGTGCAGAGACTGGGCCCCCATCCGACATGAAGGGCATTGAAAGTCACTGAACTTCACGATGGTAATGGGCGCCTGAGAGCTTCCAATCGAGGGAAGGGTTTCGGGAAGATTCAAAGTGAGGGGAGTTGCTGCGAGAACCTCAGAGGTCCGTGCGCGCAGATCGCTTGAATTCGGAACTCCATCTTGCATGCCCTTTGCGATGAGTGTCGCCACGAAAAGCGATAAGATCGAGACGATTACCGGCATTTGAAGCGAAAATTTGAAAGTACCAGGCTTTCTCTCTTGTTTCACCCAGGAGTGAACGAGGATGCCAAACGCCAGAAAGTTCACGCTGTCGATGACCAAGCAGAGCAAGCACCCCACCTGAAGCACTCGTGCCATGATCCACAGGTAGGCCACCGAGAAAATCGAGCCAATTCCCGTCATTAAAAGCAGAGCTGGTGCGAGCGATGCTGAAAACTCGCTTGAGCGAGCAAGAAGCGACAAAATCAGAATGGCAAACCACCAACCAGCCGCTGCCGCTGAAAGCGGAATTCCGGCAAAAAGCTCGGCATAAGGAGATGCATCGATCGCATTGCAGTCGAAAGCCTTTCCGACAGTGCAAAAGCTCTCGAAGGCCGCTTGACCTGATCGCACTTCAACAAAGTGATGCGTCTGAATCCAAGAGACGATGACGGCGATGAGTCCGAGCAAGGCTAAGAGATTGAGTTTGAGACGAGAAAGCGGCGAGGTCGTGATCATGGTCGCCCTCCAGGGTGCCATAAGTTTCCAGAGCGGAAAACCATGTAGTGACTCACGGCAAGGAGCAAGAGGCCGCTTGCTACCTTGACTCGTTCCATCCAAGCCCCTGAGCGGGGCAGAAACTGAAGCGCTCCGGTGAAAAAAGCGATGGCGAGAATCAAAGTGCCGATTCCGAGCGAAAACCCGAGCATCAAGACCAGCCCCAGACCAATCGACTGGGTGTTGGCAATGAAAGCCAAAATGGCCGTGAGCACGGGGGTGGTGCAAGGCGATGCGATAAACCCGGAGCTGGCGCCCAAGGTAAAGGCACCTAAAAGAGTGACTTCCCGATGCGTTGTGGGGGCATGAGAGGGGTGGTGGGATTTGCGGAAAGGGCGGGCCAACCGATCCCACCAGGCTAGGGGGTCAAAGGGCAAGACATTGAGCATGACCAATGCGCCGAGGCCGTAAATCAACCCCAGTGCAAGGTACCAGCCTCCGCTTTGGGTGAGAGTGCCGAAAACTTTTCCGGTGAGGCCCGCTAAGACTCCCAGGAACGCATAGACTACGGCCATTCCACTCACATAGACAGACCCGCGAATGGCAAGGTCGCGCCACCGGTGAGATTGAATCGTGCGATCCCGTGAAGCTGTTCCACCCATGGCGCTGATGGTGATCGGAATCATCGGATAAACGCAAGGAGTGAGGCTCGAGAGCACGCCGCCCAGATAGGCAAGTCCCGCCGCTAAAACAAATTGAAGTGCATCAGGGCTTTTTCCAGAAGACGAGGCCAGCAGTTCAGAAAGAAAAGTCGATAGCCAGTTCATGAGAGTCCTCAGATAGCGATTACGTGATGGTTTTGGTGTGATCAGTGTTCAGGCTAGCACAGTCTTGATCATCCTTAATGATGATTGACCATTGGCGGTGGCCTGATCCTTCTCGGCGGTAGCTGTGCAGAAGCCAAGAGTTGCCTTCATTATCGCGACCACACTTCGTGCAAACTCGAAGACTATCGATCTGCTCGATACCGAAGCCGCGAAGCGTGGCTTCGTGAATCCATGGTAAATCGAGGTGGCGCGGCCGAGGGAGAAGCAAGCTCTCGTCGAGTTGAGGGAATTGATTCAAGAAAGTCTCGACGACTTCGGGGCCGACCTCAAAGCAACAGGGCTGAATGCAGGGGCCGATGGCTGCCACAAAATCTTGAGGTTCGTATCCGGCTTGACGTAATGAGCGGAATACGGGGCGTAAAATCTGGTCTTTGGTGCCTCGCCATCCTGCATGAATCGCTACGACGGCGCGACCGGTTTTTTCAGCCAGGAGCAGTGGCACACAATCGGCAGTCGCGACTCCGACGGGGCATCCCGGGGTATCGGTCCAAAGGGCATCGACTTCGCCGCAAGTCTGTCTCGGGTCAAGAACTCGAGCCAGCTCGGTTCCATGCACTTGCTTCCAGATGGGTTGACCTTGCTTCCAATCTTTTTGAAGCGCGGTGCCCACGGGTTCAGCGGCGGTACCGAAAGCGTGGCGAATCTGAGGTACCTGTTTAAGAAGCGCGCTTTCCAGAGACTTCATTGGGGCGTTTCCTTTCTGAGACTCTCTAAAAGATTTTGCCAGCCTTCGGGAGCTGGCGCTTCAAACCTCAGGGTCTTGCCCGTAATGGGATGGTCAAAGCCCAAGACTCGAGCATGGAGCGCTTGGCCCGGTAGGGCTCGAACTTGCTCTCGAACCGAATGGGGAAGCGCGAGCCACTTGGTATTGCGCGCGCTGGGCACTCCATAAATCGGGTCCCCCAAAAGCGAGTGACCTTGAGCCGTGAGATGCACCCGCACTTGATGGGTTCTTCCTGTTTCTAAACGAGCTTCGAGCCAACACGCATGGGTTCCGAAGCTTTCGATGCTCTTGACCCAAGTGACCGCAGGACGTCCGCCGGGAACATTCATGGCCATTTTTTTTCGATCCTGAGGGCTTCGTCCAATCGCTCCCTCGATCTTGGTTTCTCCGGGAGCGCGCCAAATGCCATAACAAAGAGCCCAGTAACGTCTTTCGATGCGATGTGCGGCGAAGGTTTCGGCAAGCCGAAGGTGGGCCGCATCCGTTTTGGTCACGACCAGGGCTCCGCTGGTATTTTTGTCGAGACGATGAACGATTCCGGGCCTGAGTACACCGCCAATTCCGCTTAAATCTTTCAAATGATGTAGCAGCGCATGGACGAGAGTGCCTTCGGTTTGCGTCTCAGAAGGGTGCACCGTTAGCCCGCAGGGCTTGTTGATAATTGCCAGATGTTCGTCTTCGAATAAAATCTCTAGCGGACGGTCTTCAGGTTGGAGTTCGAGCGTTCGTGGTGGGAGCAGGAGGAGTTGAACCTCTTGTCCGACGGCGAGCTTCGCACCGGCATTCACGGGGGCTCCGCCCTGAGTCACCCGGCCCTGCTCAATAAGTTTCTGGAGCTGGCTTCTTGAGGGGAGAGTTGGAGCTAAAGCGCCTGCACTGAGGTTAGCTTCTGACCGAAGGTTCCCAGCCCCAGACTGAAAAGCCAGAAGAATCGCGCGATCCGCTCGTTCATTCAGCTCAGGCGAGTTTGCTGTGGGGGTCCAGGTCCAGATCCATGAGTGCATCAGGAGATCAGGATTAGCGCGTTTTGTTCGAATGAGAAATGGTCCATTGATCGAAGCGCGCTAGATAGGTTTGAAGCAGTTGCTCGCTCGGAATCTTGAGCTCGCGGGCGAGTTGCTGCAGGAACCCTCTGACGAAAACCCGTGAGGGAAGCGTTTGGAACTCTTCGTTTTCGATCGCGTTGAGGTAGCTCTTTCGAATTCGCGTGATCTCTACCAATCTTTCCAGTTCAACTCCTCGGGCCTGTCGAGCGGCTCGTAGCTCCTTCCCGCTCCATTCGAGGACCTTTTCGGGCGAGTAACGGGTCAGCTCTGCTGCCGAAGTCGACGTGATTGCTTCGACTGCTGGACTCGGCTCTCGGGTGCTTCGAGCGGTTACCACCGGTGTCGGAAACGAATCAAGCGGCTGCTCGGCAGACTCGGACTCAGCCACGATTTCTTGCACGAATCCCGGAGCTGAGTCTGGCTCTGCAGAAATGGTTGAATTCATGGGAATCGAGATCGTCGAAAAAATACTTTGTTCTGGGTTCTCGGCAGTATCGAGCATGCCGTGAAGGAGGTCAGCATTGACGGGGTTCTCTAATTCAGAGTCGTAACGAAGCTTTTTCTCGGGGTGAGAGAGCACATCATAGGCCTTTTCGATTTCTTGCATCATAACGGTGTTCTCGCTTTCGTTCAGAAGAGAGTAGGCAGCCATGTTACTGCGATTGAAAGTGGTTTTGGCGCGCAAGTAGGCTGCGCGAATTTCGCTTGGCGAAGCTGATTTCGAAATGTCGAGTAAGTCGTAATAGTTCGAACTTGCTTGAAACGGGTTCACAGGGGGTTCGGACTCGGGGGTCCGCCTCTTAGAACGAGGTTTTGAACGATCTTACTGAGACTTTCGATAATCTTTGAGTTTGGAAACTCAACGGCAAAGGGCTTTTTGCGGCGTGAGGACTGCCAAAGTGTGTGATCATGCTCCAGCGTTCCAGCGAAGTCTACTTCAAGGCCGAAGTATTGCTTGCAGACTCTTTTGATAGAAAGGCCGATTTCGGAATCGGTTTGGGCTCGAATCTGATTGAGCACAATCACGGGCCGCAAACGCTCGAGCTGCGTTCGGAAGTGTGCTCCGGATTCGGGGTCAAGCTTATCGATTTCACGAAGCAGTTGGGCGGGGTTTTGGATGCCCAGAGAGTTTTTTGGATCAACGGCAGCGTCAATCAAATGAGCGACTTTTTTGAGTTGAGGGCAGGATCTGAAGTGTCTGAAATAGGCGCTCTTCAAGAAACGGTAGGCATTCTCGATCGAGCTGGGTTCGGGCACGATACTTAAAATGCTCTTGTCGGAGGCTAGAAAAAAATCAATCGTATGCACGTTGATTCCCGCGCCCAGGTCAAAGATCAAGTGATCGGCACTGAGCTTCCGAAGCGATTCAAGCAGTCGCACTTTTTGCTTCGTGGGAAGATGTAGGAGTGCTGAGGCATCCTGGGTACCGCTGATGAGTGAAAGATGGGGTACTGCGGTTGGCGTGAGGCAGGCCTGAAGATCCTGAGTGCGGCCCGAAAGAAAATCATCGAGGGATCGCGGCGGCATCTCGAGGCCGAGATTGGTATGAAGATTCGCTCCACCGATATCGAGATCGACGGCAATCACTCGCTGATTCTGTTTGGCCAGAAGGATTCCAATACTGGACGACAGAAGGCTTTTTCCAACGCCCCCCTTTCCCCCGCCAACAGCCCAAATCTGGGCCAAACGTGCGGGCCGATCGAAGGGCCGGACGGAAGGGTTCAGAGCGTAGGGCAATTCATGAGCATTCATGATTCTTTTTAAGGATCTCTGAGGGGTAAGCAGAGCGTCAATGAGCAGCTTTTGCCTAGAGTGGAGGGGGGCTCGGAGGCGAGCGGCGCGAAAAGGATTTCGCAGCATGAACAAACTTTTGACGATTTCCTATTGAAATCATCACTTTATCGCAGCTGAGGTTGGCATTGCTCTTGCTGCTGTCTCCTTTTATACACAGGTGACTATGCGTCGAAAAACGAGTCAGATTTCTGAGCAGGCTTCGATCATGGGCAGGGTCTTCTCTGCTGGAGCGGTGAGAATTCCCGTTCGGCTGCATCTTCGTCAGGATTTACATTTAACTCGCAAGCTCTGGCACATGCTCACGGGCTTGATGATGGTCACGGTTTTTCTCTCAGGACTCTCACGGTTTCATGCGGTTCTAATCTTGGGGTCTGTGCTGGGGCTTTGCTTGCTTGTTGAGGTGGCGCGCCTTCGGGTGCCAAGCATCAACGAAGCGGTGATTCGACTTTGGGGTCCGATCATGAGGTCGGGAGAAATCGACCGAATGAGTGGAACTCCGTATTATTTGGCTTCGGCCCTGATTGCTGTGGGGCTTTTTCCAAAGCCGATTGCGGCATTGAGTCTTTTATTTTTGGCCTGCGGCGATCCCATGGCCAGTCTTGTGGGAATTCTCTACGGTAAGAACGGCCCTCGTTGGGCAGATGGCAAGTCCTGGATCGGCACGTCGGCTGGTGTATTGACCTGCATGGTTTTGGGAGCGCTTTTTTGGAATGCGCTGCCGGTGCGAGCCGGTCAGGCGTGGGCTTTAACTTGGGTTGGCGGAGTGGCGGGCGGTATGGCCGAGCTTCTGCCTTGGGATATTGACGATAATTTCGTGATTCCCGTCGTCTCGGGGTTCACCCTTTGGATGGCGTGTTTGCTTCTGGGCGTGCCCGTTTAAGCGGGTCTCTTCGCTTGATTTCCTGATGATCCGTCAGGCTGCCGTCTGAATCTTAGACAGTTGAGGCGGCTTTAATGGTCTTCAGCCTTGTTAAGTTCTCGCACGCATTGAAGTTTTTTTCAGGCGCTCAAGA
>JBDLQW010000119.1:0-22157 GCA_039800365.1 Pseudomonadota bacterium | reverse complement strand
CAATGGCAATGGCAATGGCAATGGCAATGGCAATGGCAATGGCAATGGCAATGGCAATGGCAATGGCAATGGCAATGGCAATGGCAATGGCAATGGCAATGGCAGTGGCGGCAGTGGAGAGGCGAGCCCTGGTTCACGTAAAAGTTGTCAGGGGGAAGTCGATCGCGCCATCCGGCGGGGCGGCTCGCTTGCGCGTGATCTGGAGAGAATTGAAAAAAATGGGCCCGCCGGCGTAGTTGGTGCGAACTGAGTTTTTAGATTTCCAAGGCACCACGCTCGGTCGTTGGGCTTGACGAAACGCGCTCTTGGGCTAGGGTGCGGGTGTATGCGATTTACAAAAATGCACGGCCTTGGAAATGATTTTGTCATTCTTAGCGAGTTTGACCCGGGGATGGGTTTAGCATTGCAGGCTCTTGACTCGCTCCAGGTGCAACGGCTTTGTGATCGTCATTTTGGAATCGGCTGCGATCAGCTGCTGTGGATCGGACCCGCTCGGGGCTCGGGGGCTCAGGCCCGAATGGAGATTTGGAATCCAGATGGCTCGCGCGCGCAAATGTGTGGCAATGGCATTCGGGCCGTCGCTTTATACCTTCATGACTATGGCCCCTCGCCTCTTCGAGGAGCGTCTCAAATGAGCATTGAAACGGGAGCGGGGGTGCTTGCGCTCGAAATTCGCGGCCGCCAGGTGCGTGTCGATATGGGGCCTCCTCGATTTCGGGCTCGCTCTCCCGAGCGTTTAGTTTCTTCTGTGGGGGAGTGGCTTTTTTGGGAAGTGAGCATGGGAAATCCCCATGCGGTGATTTTGGTGCCTCAAGCTCAGGAGGTTCCACTTGAACTCTGGGGCCCAGCTATAGAAAATCACGCGCGTTTTCCTGAGAGGACGAATGTCGAGTTTGTTGAAGTGATTTCTCGCGAACGTCTTCGGGTACGAGTGTGGGAGCGAGGAACCGGAGCAACCTTGGCCTGTGGAACAGGTGCATGCGCAACGGCTGTGGCTGCGATCAGCTCGGGCGTCGCTCAGTCTCCCGTAGTGATTGAGCTTCCGGGCGGCGAACTCTTTCTCGAGTGGAATGCATCGGATCAGTCGTCCGTTTGGATGACTGGGCCTGCCGTGGAAGTTTTCCGAGGCGAAATGAAATGAAAACTCAGACGTCCATTTGAGTCAGAGGATTGATGTAGAGCCGGAAGGTCTTATCCCGGTGTCGGCGGATCGCAAAAATTCCATTCTCTTTTTCGGTCGCCAGTTTTTGATAAAACTCGGGATCGAGCTCAGCCATTTCAGATACCGTCCGTCCTTCGTATTTTCCGAAGTCGATGACGACGTTTTTTTCGTCGATGATTCCAGTGATCGGGCTGCCAGAGTTCGTTTGAGAAGTCGAAGCACTCATGGCCTTTAGCCTAATCGATTCGCTATTGCCCCTTCAAGAGGAGTTCTTGAGGGAGTCAGAAATCTGGCAATGCGGTGCATTAGCATGGTCTTCGGGTTTGATCGGGCTTTTGACATCGGGCAAGATTTCGCCATGTTCGTTCGAATCGAAGTAGCGACCCGCCCTGAGTTTCCAGATGCTCGCGCTCAAGCGCTTTTAGATCATATTCAGGTGCAGAGACCCGAAATACGCAGGAAAATTCGCTGGGCGCGTTTGATGGAAGTGTATTGGTTAGAGATTCCTCGGGCGCGTGAAGAAGTGATTAGCGCGTGTCAGGAAATCTTCCAGGATAAGACCACTCAGTGGCTTTTTACGGGAAATCTGATTCCGGCAGCTTCAGGAGAGCGCGGCGGAATCGAAGACTTGATGGAGGCGTCACCAGTACGTCCTGGAAAATTCTGGGGAGTCGAGCGGCGCTTGCGGCCCGGAGTTTTAGACACGAAAGCGCGAGCCGCCTTTGAGGCGCTGACGCTCGTACTGGGGGGCTCGATCGCTGAGCTACAGGTGTCGACGGGTGACTTGCTTCTTTTAGAAGGCGTGCAGCTTCGCGAAGACGATCTGGCTTTGTTGGCCCGCGAGGTCTGGTGTCACGCTGCTTTTGAAACTTGGAGTTTTCTTCCCGAACACGAGCTCTCTGGAAATGATCGCTTCGTGCAAGATCGCGTTCGCCGAGAAGAGGCGCCCGCTCGTCTTTCGGTACCAGGCGCAACGGCAAGCGTTTCGCTTCAAGCATTTGCTCAGCGCTTAGGATCATCTCGAGTGAGAAGAGAGAGAGCCGAAGGAGGCGTAGCCATCGATGCGTTGTCATCGCTGGATTGGGGCCGGTGGGATTCAGCAGAGCGCGAGAAGAAATTAACGGAGCTTGCCATTCAGCTCGGTCGCAAGCTGGATCTTTCTGAACTCAAGGCACTGCTCGAGCAGTGGAACACGCCTGAGGTCTTCAAGTTTCGTTCGACGTTGGGGCTTCCTCGTCATCCTACATTGACTGAGCTTCAGGTCGTAGCCGAGGCATGGTCTGAAGAAGCTCGTCAGGCTGTTCTCACTGCCCCATTCGTAGCTTTGGGAGACGAAGGCTCGGCTCAAGCCTCTGGTTTGGTTTCAGCCACTCTCGGAGCAACAGTGCAACAGGTTCCGAAATCCTGGATCATTTCGGCAGGTGACCAGCGCCCTGCCGTTCTTGCTTTAGATGAACAGACTTGGGTGAGTTTTGGAATTCGTCAAAGCGGGTCGCGCCCCGGGCGTGCTGTTGAGCAAGCGGCGCTTCAAAGCCTGTTGGGAGGACAGCGTGAGACGTGGGGGGCGGAGCGTCCTGCTCTTCCGCTTGCGCAGAGCTTTTTTCAGGTGCTGCCCGAGCAGATGAATGAAGAGTCGACGCTTTCCCTGACTCGAGCGATTGAGCTTGCCACGACACGAACTCAAGTGCCCGTTCTTGCGGGAGCCGAAGGCCTTGCTAATGCTGCTCAAGAATCTCCGCTCATGGCAGGGGCTACGTTAGGGGTGGTGATTCGTAAAGACCGAGAGCCCATTCGCATTGGCGATCGCCTGCTGAGCATCACTTGGGCAGGAAAAACGCAAGAGTCGCGTGAAGACCCTGTATTTCAACGTCAGTTGCAGGATCTTCTGGTGGAGCTCGAAGCGCTTCAATGGGTCTCGGCAATTCGAGCGGGGGCGTCGGGTTCAACACTGGTGACGGCGCTTCGAATGGCCACCGAGGCTGGCGGCCTACAAGTCGAAGCGGCTGAGATTTTGGGACAGCGTGATCGAGTTCTCTTAGCGGTGAGCCCTGAGCGACTCAAAGAGGTCGAACGCAAGTTGCTCGCGTCGAGAATCGAATTTCAAGTGGTAGGAGAGTTCACTGATTCGGGACGTCTCCTGTTGACGCGATCGAAAGTGCCGGTAGGTGATTTCGCGCTGAGTTTTCTTTGGAATGGGCCCGAGCAGCACGCCATCTCTTTTGATCCTGAGGCGATGAGTTCGACTGCGAACTATTCGCCGCCCGATCGTTTGCCGTTTTCGCAGCATGGGGCAACTCTGTTGAAAGCTGTTCTTGCTCAACCGGGGATTCGCTCGCCTGAGCGCTTGGTGGCGGCATCCGATTTTGAAGCTCAAGGAAATGCTGAGCTCAAGCCCTTGAATCGAGGCAATTTGGGCACTCCGGGGGTTTCGTATGGGCCTAATGATGCCACCGTCTTGCTCGTGGGACAGCAATCATTCAAAGCCTCAGGCTTTTTGGAAGGTCACGTTCATGAGATGGCTCTCGGGCTGGGGATTTGTCAGCGCCAAGGAATCAGCGATCCCCGTTGGCAAGCGGAGAGTGCCGTGGATGAGGCCGCAAGAAATGTCGTGGCTTCTGGGGCGCTCTTAGGACATCCCGATGTCGTGGGTGGTCTTTCGGTGCAGTGGTTTGGGCCTCCTGTGCAACAAGATCCTCGAGCAGCAGCGCATCTTTTTGCTGCTCTTGAGGGCGTTCGCGATGCCGCTTTGGCTTTGGAGCTTCCCGTTCTCACTGCTTCGACGACGTTTTCTCGTGAGCTCACCTGTGGCTTCGCTGTTTGCCACGCGCTGGGGCGATTGCGTTCGCGGCGACGGGCCCAGAGTGCTGATTTCAAGTTTTCAGGAGATCTGATTTATTTGCTAGGACCCGAGGTCGAGTGTCTCGGTGGCTCACGATTCGCCGATTTGTTTGGATGTACTCCGGAACTTTCCGTTTTACCTGAACCCCAATGGTCTCTGGCACGCTTGATTTACTCATGGTTGGGTGGGGTTTTAGGCAAAGAGAAATATCGGGTGCGATCGGTGCATGATGTGTCGGATGGCGGACTTTTGGTCGCGGTTACCGAGTGCTCGCTGGCGCGTGGATTGGGCGCTTACTTGAGATTACCTGAAGGCGTCGACCCCGAAGCCTGGGCTTTTGGTGAAGGGTTTCATCGTTTTGTGGTCTCTTCTAGTGATCCAGACTCAACCTATCTTGAAGCCGAGTGGTCGGCGCTGGGAATTCCCTATCAACGTATTGGCGTGGTGACATCCTCTGATCGTCTTGAGATGGGCGGCGCCTGGAGTGTGCCTTTGCAGGAGCTGAGGCGGGCGTGGACTCAGAAAGGAACAAGCAGATAATGCGAACTCCAGTGGCATTGGTTCTTGGGGGCGATTCGATCGGTGGGCTGCAGGAAACTGCCAATGCTTTTCGTCAGGCCCGCTTTGACGTCGAAGTTGAGTCTTTAGATTCGTTGATCCGGCAACGCCTGAGCCTGGATCAGCTGAATACTCGCTATCAGGCCCTAGCTCTTCCCGGGGGGTATTCTGCGGGCGATGATTTAGGGGCTGGAAAGTTTCTGGCCATTAAGATTCGGCATGGGTTGGGATGGGATCTTGCTCGATTTGTCGAGCGAGGGGGCGTGGTTCTTGGAGTGGGAAACGGCTTTCAAGCGTTGATTCGGTTGGGAGTTTTTTTAAAAGATATTTCGATCACGCGAAATGACCATGGGCGTTTTGTGAATGAGTGGACGCGCTTGGTACCGATTGGAAACCGCTGTATTTGGACTCGCGGCTTAGGAAGTTTAGATCTTCCTGTTCGGCATTACGAAGGACGAGTGGTCATTAGCGCTGGCGCACGCTTAGAAACTTGGGCGCGAATGGAGCGGCTAGGGATGGCTTGTCTTCAGTACGCCTCTGACATCAATGGCAGTGAAGAGCGAATCGCTGGAATTTGCGATGCGACTGGCCGAATCTTTGGCTTAATGCCCCATCCTGAGAATTTTGTGCGCTGGACACAGAATCCGGAGTGGACCCAACAACCGGCCCGAGCGAGCTCGCCCGGTCAGGGGCTGATGATTTTTGAAAATGGGTATCATGAGGTCTTGCGTTCGTTGTGATTGCCGATCAGAGCAGTTTTCAGCGCTTTGATCCTTCCTGGTTCTCGGGGCTAGTTCCTCGAGTGCTGGTCGTGGTCGGAGAAGGGTTCAGTCGAGAGCAAATCAAAGAGTCGGTCATTGCTGCGTGCGGAGTGGTCGCGGGCCAATGGATCTTTACTTTAGAGCAGCTGGCTCAGGAAGTTTATCAGTCGATTCATTCAGGAAACGAGATTCAGCCTTGGAGCGATGCCGGAAGGCAGGAGTTCTATCGCTTACTTTTCTCAAATCGCTCGGTTTTAGGTGCTTTTCCGCGCTTAAAAGCATTGAAGAGGCAGAGTCGATTTTATCAGCGACTCGACCGTGCCGTGATGACGTGCCGTGGGTCGGTGGCCCATGAGTTCGAACGTTCGGTGATCGAAGAGCGTTTGCAAAATGAAGGGCTGGGAGATCACGAGCTTCGTGCTGAAATTCTTCGATTGTCTGAGACGCTAGAGTCTTGGCTGAGGGCAGAGCAGCTGGCTGATGGTCCACGATGGCTTTCGCTGGCAAGCGACGCGCTGAGTTCTCAGCAGTCGCGCTTGCTTCGGGGGCGTGAGAAGCTTTTGTATTTCTCAGTGGAAGAGGCGCAGGGGGCGCAGGCCGTTTTTTTAGATCAGCTTCGGCAGCACTTACCCGTGATGACCGATCACAGTCCAGGGTGCAACCCCGATCCCGGATCGACACCCAGTCTTTGGTCTTGGAATCGAAGCCATACTCTTCATGATGGGGTTCAGCGTTTAGTCGATACGATTCAAAAACAAGACTGGTCCAAGCAAGTCCTCTTAATTCCTGACTCTGAGCCTGAAGTTCGAATGGTTTTGCGCCGTGCGCTTGCAGAAGCAGAGATCCCTGAGCAGGATCCGCGAGATCCTCAAGCTCTTCGCATTGAGGAGAAGTATAAAAAACTTTTCCGATCGCTAGATGTGGTCGCCTCCGGATGGGGCGCCTCTCATACTCAGGCGCTCGTGAGTGATCTTTTCGGTCAGGCGCCTTCATCCACCAATACCATTCACGTGCCCGGCTCGACTTCGGTGGTCTTGACTCGAGAGCAGATGGCCAAGATCCAGTCACGCTTAGCCACTCTGGGAAGTCGTCCTGGGGTAAATGGGGTGATGGGGGTTTTGCGTCATCAGGTTTCGGAGGCCGTGCTTTCGCGCCTTCAGGAGATCGAGCGTGAATTTCAGGGGCGTTACGATTTTAGTGGTCTTCGCGAGCGCCTGACCCGCTTCTGGCATCAGAGTTTTGAGTGGTTTCGATCAGATCGGGTTCTTGGCGCGTGGCTCGAGGAGTTTTGGAAGCAATGGCAAGGAGAGCTGGAGCGGCTGGAACTCCTGAGTGTTCGCTTTCCTGCGTTGTTATGGCGAGAGCGTTTACGGGGGCGTTTTGAACTTCAAGTAGCGTCGTCTCAGCCCCTGAAGCCCAAACACGGAGTACGGGTTTTTCGCTTGAGTCAGGCGCAGGCTTTTGAAGGGGATCTCGAAGTCTCTGTTATCGGGATGTCCGCCTCTTGGTTTTCTCCAAGAAGTGATTCGGACTGGTATTGGGGAGGGCGTGAGCGCGATCGACTCTCCGGGGAGTTTGTCGTTCGTTCGAGTCATGCCATCCGGAAGTCTCGCCAGCAGGCGCTTTTGAGTTGGTTGAACGGCGCGAAGCGAGTGGAGTTTATTGACTCGGCGTTTTCTTTTGATGGCTCTGAGAACGAAAGCTTCGAGCGAGCGCTGGAGGACTTGGCGGGAGCTTGCGCTCAGATGCCTCAGATCGAGAGGCGTGATTGGGGAGCCCATTCACGTTTTCTTGCCAGTTATGGCTTGGTTCGACGATCAGTGGGAGGGAGCGTGACGCTCGGTTCAACCGTAAGCGACGATGCCCTCATGAAGCTGACCGCTACTGATCTCGATACCTTGAGTCGCTGTTCGTTTCTGGGTCTTTTGCGTGCTCGCTGGAAGCTTTCTGAACGAGAAGAGGCTGACTGGGATCTCTGGCCCCGGGTTAAGGGTGTGCTCTATCATCGAGCGGTTGAAAAACTAGCCCAGGCCCTGCCCGAGCCAGGCCAAGATTCGGTGGCTTTCGTGCAGGAGCTTTGGAAAAGCATCTGGCTCGAGGCTTTGAGTGCGGGTGAAGTTCCAGGCTGGATTCGTTCGCCTCAGCTTGAAATTCAAATCGAGAGGCAAGCCCATCGCGTCTTACTGGCTTTTCTTGAGCAGGAGCGCGAGTACCGCGCGCGATCCGGCGTACGGCTCTTTGCTGCTGAAGATCAGGCCCAGTTGAACTGGTTGCTACTCGATGCCCGAGGGCGAAGTGCCGAGATTCGCGGCAAAGCCGATCGAATCGATGAGCATGCCGAGGGTCTTTTTGTGCTCGACTACAAGACAGGCGTTCAAGCCTTAAAAGGGGCAGATATTCTCGAAAAGGGCTATCGCCTTCAGATGCCGTTTTATGCGCTTGCTGCTCGTGCTCATTTTCAGAAACCGGTGCTGGGTGTTCAATTTGTTGAACTCACGCGTGATGCGCGCCGAAGTGTTGGGCTTTTTCCGAAGCGGCTCAACGGCAAAGGTGCAGGGTGTTTAACCCGAGTGGGCCCCACAAACAGTGGCTTATATTCGGCCGAGCCCGATGACTTGTGGGTGGCTTTCGAAGAAAAAATTCGGAAAGTGGTCGAGCGTTATCGTGATGGCTCCTTCGAAGCGCGTCCCGTACTGGGGGCTTCTGAGTGCCGAGAGTGCCCCGGTCGATCGATTTGCGGGCAGTCGCGCCGCGAGTGGGTTCAAAACCAAGAGCAAGAGTCGGAATCGGTCACATGAGAATCTATCGATGAGTCAAACCCCGGAACAAGAAAATCAGACGGCGCTCAATCAGACGACGCAACGCCGGCGCTGGACCGCTGAGCAGGCCGAAGTGCTAGCGGTGGTGGGATCGGGGCTCGCGGTCACAGCAGGCGCTGGAGCGGGAAAGACCACCACGCTTGTTGAGAAATGCCTTCGCTTATTGACTTCTCGACCCGAAGCCCGCCTTTGCGCGGTATCGTTCACTGAGCGATCAGCCGGAGACCTTCGGGATCAATTGGCGCGCGCGTTTCGTGGAGTGGCTGGATTTGATCTTTCTCGTCATTGGATCACCACGATTCATGGGCTTTGTGGCGCGATTTTACGAGAGTTTCCTGCGGCAGCAGGGCTTCAGGGCGATGAACGAATTCTTTCGGAGCGGGATTCGCGAACGCTTTGGAGTCAAGCGGTCGAGTCGCTATGGACGCATCGAGATTCGCTTAACGAGGAAGGGGCGCCCTCGGTTCAAGACTGTGACTCTTTGCCTTCGGCATTACAGCGTCTTTTGAGTCGAGAGAGTCGAGGCGGTACTGAGGCTCTTTTGGCTCGTTTTCGCGACCTCGAGGCTTCGGGTTTAGTCGAGTCGACTTTGGCAGGCAACGATCAGGATCTTGATCCCGATCTTAGGGCTGCAGCAGTGATCGCCGCGCAGGTGCTGAAACGCTTTGAAGCGCTCAAGAAAAAAAACGCCGGAATCGATTTCGCTGACCTTGAAAAAGGGGCGCTTCGAGCGCTTCAGCACGAGTCTGTGAGGGTGGCGCTCCAGAAGCGTTTTGATCTGGTCTTAGTGGATGAGTTTCAAGATACGAATCTGGTTCAAGCACGAATTCTCTCGAGTGTCGTGCAACCCGATTGGTCGAATCTTTGTGTCGTTGGCGATCCCAAGCAAAGCATCTATCGCTTTCGTGATGCCGATGTGCGGTTATTTGAAGAGTCGTGCGCCCGTTTGCCAGAGCGACGCTCTTTGACGTGGAATTTTAGAAGTCACCCCGAGATCCTGAATTGGGTGAATCAGATTTGCACCCCGTTGTTTGCGTCGTCGTCGCTAACCTATGAAGCCTTAACCCCAGGAAGGCAGGCAGAGGACTTTGCGCTTGCTGAGGATGAAAAGCCCGTATTGCGCTTAGATGTTGAAGGACCTGAGGGGTTTGCTGATTGGATCGTGCGCGAGCGGGACCGCGGGGTGCCTCTGCATTCGATGGCGGTTTTGATGCGTCGAGTTCGAGGGATGGAGGCTTGGATTCAGGCTCTGAGTCGTCGGGGTATTCCCGTCGCAGTGGGCGGGGGAGGGCTCTTCTGGCAAGACCCGCGAGTCTTAGAGCTTTTGGCGATGCTTCAGTGGTGGGCATTTCCGGTAGATGAGTGGGCAGCGGGAGCTTTTTTAAGAGCGCCTTGGGTGCAAGTGTCGTTGTCGCAAATGGATCTCTGGAAGCGAGAATGCGGAACTTTCGAGGCATTTTGGCGCTCCTCACATCCTGTGGCTCTAGCCCTGGCGCGCTTTCATGGAAAGGCGGTTCGTCCAGGCGAGCTCTTGGCAGCACTTCTTGCCGATCCTGGCTGGGCCCCAGAGTCCGAAGAGATGGCGCAGTCGCTGCTGGCTCTTTGGATGAAGTGCGAACAGCTGTCTTATCAGGGATCCGATTTCCTGGAAGTGGTTCGAACCCTGAGCGAAAGTGCCGAACAAGGGAGACGCGAGAAAGAGGTGCCTCCACCTGCGAATCGGGGCGTGCTTTCCGTCATGACGATTCATGCGTCTAAGGGGCTTGAGTTTGATCGGGTTTATTTGATCGATTTTAAAAAACGCGCGCGAATCGGAGTTTCTCCGATCTTATATGCCGATCGTGAAAAAGGGGTTTTTCTCGTTCCGCGGGACGAGGCTGGAGAGCGCGACGAGCGAAACCCTCAGTATCGCGAGTGGAAAGCTTTTGAACAAGGGGCGCAAGTCTCGGAGTCGAAGCGCCAGTTTTATGTGGCTCTGACGCGAGCGAAGGCGCAATTAGTTTTTGTTTGCGTGAATCTCGATCCTGAAAAGGGATGGATTCAGGATCGAGATCAGGCGCTTTTGGCGGATGATTGGCGCGGATGGCTGGAGCATTTGGGGTCGGGTTTGCCCCGAGTGATGGTTTCGTCTCAAGCGCGGCAGACGCAGGTCGAGCCTTTGGTGAATGCCTCATCATCGGACGAGCTGAGCTTGCCATCAGAACGCAAGAGTATGCCTGCTGTGGCCGGGGGATGGATTCGTGCTCGTCACAGTGTTTCGGAGTGGACGGTTTTGGCTCGTTGTCCGCGATCGTTTGCTCGTCTCCAGCGCGATCGGATCAGTGTGGGGGGGGATGAGTCGCTCGATCTTGCGATCGATAAGATGCTCGATGGGGCAATAGATAGCGAGATCGATAGCGAGATGGATCGAGCAGACGGCTTCGCAACCGCTCACGAGGTTCCAGGTGATCTCGCTGCAGCACTTGAGGGCGATCGCGGGGCTTTCACTCCGGTGTCGAATCGCAGTGGTCTTTCGAGTGCCGATCTGGGAAAGCGTGTTCATACAATTTTAGAAACGGCCTTCGAAGATCCGGTGGCTATTGAGCAGCTCGATTCTCTCGAACACGAAGTGGGGTCGGATCGGTTCTCATCGTCTTCGGTAAGACGTTGGCTCTCGTCTCGAACGGGTGGGATTCAAGGATTTTCTGAGCTTCCTTTCGAGTGGAAGCTTCAGGGAGCTTTGCTGGTTGGCGTGATCGATCGAGTCGAGGAGCGTGAGCCCGGCGTCTGGGTGATTGAAGATTTCAAGGTCTCTAGAAAGCTGAAGTCTGACGAAGAGATTTTAAGTCTTTACGGGGCGCAGATCGAGATTTATGCGGCTGCGCTGCGGATGATTCTTCAAGACAAAGCCACGCAGATTACGGGTTCATTGGTTCAGATCTCTCCTCAGGGGGTCGTGCAGACTTCGGTGCCCTTAAATTTCGAGCAGGTCATGTCTCGAGTTTCTGGCTGGGCCGAAGAGGCAGAGCAGATCGTAGCGGAAGTAGGGGCGGGTGCTCACCTTCAATCGATTCAAGCTCGCTCGGGAATTCAATGTCGTTCGTGCGGGCATCGCACGGATTGTGATCAGTCACGGTTTTGACGGCTGGAAGAAATCCTTGCCCTTTGCTTTAAAACTCTTCAGACTTCAGATTAAGACCATGAAAAGCCAAGGAAATGGCCGTATCTCAAGGAACGAGGCATGGAAGCAAAGACACTGAAGCTCTGGGGTGGGCGTTTAATCTGGATTGTCGGCGCGGGGGTCTGGCTCAGCATGATGGCTGGGGCCTGGAGTCGCGCAGACGCCGCCGAGAGTGGCGCTGCTTCGGCAGGAACTACAGATTCCTCGCCTTACGAATTTAGTTGGCTTGATCCTGAGAAGAAGATTTACGTTCTTCAGAATCGAAAATTCACAAAAGCCGGACGTTTGATGCTGAGTGTGCTCGGCGGCGTTGGTAGCAATCCCTATCGTAAAGTCTACGGGTTCGAGCCTCGGGTGGCTCTGTATTTCTCAGAGTCCTTGGGAGTCGAAGTGTTTTATACGAAGTGGTGGAACTCATCGAACACCACGTTCCGTTCGCTTGAGGCCTCTTCGGGAGCGACCACGCTTCCGCTCTTACGAGAGATTCGTGGACAGATGGGTGGTTTGATTCATTGGGTGCCCTGGTACGCCAAGATTAATGTGTTTAATCAGATTCTCTATTTTGACTGGGGTTTTCAACTGGGCTTGGGGCGCCTCGATGCCGTGTTGCTGTCGAAGCAAAACAGCACCGATCCGTTTAGCGAGCAGGCTGACGATCAGACCGCTTTTCTCGCTGGTACCAGTCAGCAGTTTTTTTTGAACCAGGATTGGTCTGTTCGTCTCGATGTGCTCGGTACCTTCTATAACGCAACTTATTCGAAAAACTCGGGAGACAAGACGTGGTTCTCGACCTTTCAATTCGGCGCCGGCCTCGGTTACCGGCTTTGAACGTCTCGTTCATGCAGCGTCCTTTGTTGAGGTTCGGGCGAGGGGTTGCTGTCGCTTGCCTGTTTTGGGGGCATTCCCTGGCTTTTGCCTCAGACGAGGGCGCTCTCAAACGATTGGCTGAGGCACAGCAGCTCTACTCATCGAAGCAGTACTTTAAAGCGGCGAGGTATGCCTTTGCTGCCATTGATGAAAATCCTGCAAGGCGAGCCGAGGCTAATGCCTGGGTGACGGTTTCGCTAGTTGAGGCGGGTTTAGAGCAAGCTGCGAGCTATTTCTTCATCCAGACTTTAGCTCAGGGCGAGCGATCGGCGATTCGCAAGGTTCTTGCAAAGACTGAGCGGGTACTGGCAGCAGTTGGTCCCGATGTCTTGACTCCTTATTTGATCAAGCACACCAGTGCTTCGGATTATGACTCCCGTAATCGAGAAGCGTATTTATATGTTGTGGCGCGGCAGGCGCTCATTTCAGGAGATGAAAAACGCGCTTTAAGCTTGCTGCAGACCATTTCCCCTGAAGCCAAAAACGCGGGCGAACTTTATCAGCTTCGTGCCACGGTTCAAGCCTCGCTGGGAAATTTGACCGCCTCGTTTGAGGACTATCAAGCATGCGAGCGATTGGCGAGCTTGCAGGATTTGAAGAATCGCTGCATTGCCGGGCAGGCTCGAGTGCTTTACGAGCGCGAGCAATTTGCCGAGGCAGACCGCGTTTATGATCGCGTGGCCAAGCAGAGTTTAGTTTGGCCTGAGATCTTGTTCGAGCAGGCATGGAATTCTTATCGACGAAGCGAGTTCAACCGCACTCTGGGTAAGCTGGTGTCTTACAAGAGTCCGGCGCTTTCTTTTGTTTTCAATCCTGAAGTCGACGTCTTGCGTGCGCAAAGTTTTCTTTCGCTCTGCCTTTACAACGATGCCAATCAAGTCGTTGATGACTTCAATCGCACTTACGCTCTCGTGGGTGATCGAGTGAAAGAGCTTCTACTGAAGAACGAAAAAAGCCTCTCGGCTTTTTTTGATGCGGGAAAGCTCGTTGTGGCACAGCCGCTAACTTCAAGTCAGCCACTGAATCGGGTGATGAACCGCTTTGTTCGCTCACCCTCGTTTCAAAGATGGGTTCAATCTGAGCGCGATTTGATGGTGGAACTGCAAAACATTCGAGGTTTTGCAGCCGCTCAGCCAGGCGTGGCCCTAGAAAAGGGGAAGGGATTTCCTGATTTTCTAGCTGAGGTCTTGAATTTCAGGCTCAAGGCGATTCGCGCGCTCGCAGGGGTCTTCGTCAAGAACAGTCTTCTCGATTATTACTCGGAGCTGATCTCGAATTACGAGAAGATGTCATTTATTCGGCTCGAGATGTTGCGACGCTTTAAAGAGAAGCTTTTGAGCAAGAAGGCGGCTTCCGAAGAACGGGGCCGAGGTAACGTTCGGCCAACCAGACGTGATGATCAGTATTATTGGTCGTTTAATGGTGAGTTCTGGAACGATGAACTCGGCGATTACGTTTTCGGACTGGAGTCAGAGTGCCATGACTAGGATTCGTGATTTCTCGCAGTTTCTGGCGCTCTTCATGATGCTTTCTCCTGTTTTCACCTCTCCCTTGGCATTTGCTCAGCAGGAGATCGGCATCACGAAATCTCCGGTACGCAGCGATCGCTCTGTTCGAAAACGCCAGCGAGCTCCGATGTCCTCGGGCTATAGCGATCAAGAAATCGTCGCGCTGATGAGCGGTGATGAGCGCAAGATTGCCGATATTCGACGTCAAGAGATCGAGCAGCTAAAAATCACCTTGTCACGTCGACAGCCTGTGGCTCGCCGCGCAGATCTTTACTTGCGCCTAGCCGAAGTCTACATCGAGGCCTATCGCTTCGAGTTTCTTTTAGAGGGAAGAGCTCACGAGCAGCGGCTTGAGCGAGGGTTACCCTCAAAGACCATCGATCGGTCTCGTTCCAAACCGTACCTCTTGCTGGCAATTCAGGCTTGTCAGGAGATCTTAGATTTCAAGATTCCCTATGCCCAGCTCGACCAAGTGCTTTACTTCTTGGCTTATAATTACTCTGAGCTGGGTGACGCCTCGAAAGCCGAAAGTTACTATGCAGCACTCGTTAAGGCGCATCCCCAGAGTGTTTTTGCTGCCGAGGGATGGCGTGAGCTCGGTGAGGCGCGGTTTGAGGCTAGAGATTATCGGGGAGCCTTACCTTTATTTGGCAAAGCTCTCGAGCGGATTGCCCGGTCATCGGAGATGGAGGGGCAGAAGCCTCGAATTCGTCATCGAATCGCGTGGTGCCTGTATCGATTAAAACAGTACGATCGAGCGATCGTAGAAATGAAGGAAGCGATCTCGCTTTCAGCGAAGAGCGGCGAGCGTTTCTTATCGGTGAAGGAAGAGGCGCTTCGTGACCTCGCGGTCTTTATGACTGAGTCGGGAAATGTCGATGAGGCAATCGTCTATTTTCGCTCGGCAGCGGGAGATCAGTCGTTTTATCCCCGTGTATTAGAGTCGTTAGGGCGACAATACGAACGTAATGTCGAACCTCAAAAAGCGACCCAGGTTTACGAGTCGCTTTTGAAAACCCACCCTAAAGATGAAGCGGCATTTCGCGTTCGCGTGAAGCTAGTCGATCTTGATCTTCGGCGTGGAAACCAGGCTCGGGCCCTAGAGCGCCTGGAGGCAGGGAAGCTTTATCCTTCGTCGGATGGAGAGACCGAAACTGCGTGGCAGAATCTCAGAGCCATGATTCGGCGCACGGCTACCGAGAGTCATGAAAAGTTTCGTCGCGAAGCCGATCGTCAGGCCCTTGAAGTGGCGGCGCGCTTTTATGAGCGCTACTTAAATCCGCTTTTGAAGCTCTCTGATCCGCGAAAAGAGACTCCCGAGATTCAGATGTACCTAGCTGATGTGAAGCGCGAGCTGGGCGCTCCTCAGGAGGCTTCGGCGCTCTATCGGCAAGTGGTAGAAAGTGGCGATAAACGTTATGCAAAGGAAGCTGCCGCTCTTTGGACGGCAAGCTTAGCCGATGCCATTCGTAAGGAAGCACAAAAAGATCAGGCTGGAGCAGCCAAGCGATTGCAGCCGACAGCCTTAGAGCGCGAGTTTATCCAAGCTGCTGATGATCTTCAGAAGTCCATCAAAGATTCACAAGAAGCGCGAGAGGCTCGCGTGCGGGCAGCTCAGGTTTTGGCGGCTTATCCAGAAACCCAAAAAGAAGCACTGAAGCGCGCCAGGGGCTTAATTGAAGAGTACCCCCGGTCTTCTCAAGCGCTGGTTGCTGCGCGCTTGTGGATTCAGTTGAGTCTCGATCGCGTGAATCAGGCGCAGAAGGCCCAGTCTCGGGGCGAGTCAACGCCAGCTTCCAGCCCAGGAGCTCAAGAGCTCACTCGGCAGGTTGAGGAGTTGGCGAGCGTGGTGACCACGCTCCGTCAGCAAACGGCGCTATTGTCTTTTGATTCCCAGAGCGGTGGTAAAGTCGCTGCAGCGCTGGTTGAGGCCGATTCTCGATTGCGAGTGGCGGAGATTGCTGCCCGTGAGCAGGGCCAAGACTTTTCGACAGCAGCCAAGCTTTACGAAACTTATGCCCAAGAGACCAAGGATCGAGACGCTGCTGCCAAAGCTCTCGAAAATGCAGTGGCAAGCTGGGTGCGGCAGAATGACTTAACTCAAGCTGACCGTGTCGTTCGGGGCTGGCTCAAGCGGTTTCCAGAGAGTGCCCCGGCAATTCAAGCGTGGCGCAATCTGGCTACCTTGCAGTTTATCGCAGGTGATTTCACCCAGAGCGCCAGTTCCTTCGAACAAGTGGCGATTTTGAAAAAGGATCCAGAGCTCTTCGAGACGGCGATTCGCATTCGTTCGGCCAACGAAGACGTGGCGCCTCTGGTCGCGCGGTACCTCGAGCGGTTTCCTCAAAGCCCAACGCGAGCTCAGATGCTCTTGAATCTGGGAAGAGCTCAGGAGGAAGCTGGAAAACCTCCCGCAGCGATGGCGAGTTATCGCCAATGCGCGGGACTGAACTCTGAAGAAAGCCTCGAGTGTACGATGCGTTTGGGACTTTTACTTCAGTCTCAAGGCAAGGCTACGGAAGCCACAGTGCTTTTTAAACGCCTCGCGAGTGGAAAACTCGAGGGGCGCGGGGCTTACTTTCAGTCTTGGGCGAAATGGGAGTTAGCTCGCATAGCAGCCTCGGCAATTCGCTTTTCGAAACTCTCGTCTCAGGGTTGGGTCAAGGAGTTGCCTCGGCGTCTTCAGGCCTTCGAGAAGCTTCAAAAAAATGATGCTGCAGTTTTGGAGGGCGGCGGAAGTTTTTCTGTAGCGGCCTCCAGACGCTTAGGAAAAGTGGCGTTAGATCTCGCCACCGAGCTTCAGCAGTTGATCGCGTCTGAGTCGTCTGGAACTGGCGTGCAACAGGTTCAGCAGATCGTACAAACATTGCGCACGACGGCTTTACAGTTCTTCAAGCAATCTCAGCAGAAAGCGTCTCAGAATTTGTGGCTGAGTGCTGAGCTTCCGCGGTTGATTGCCGAGATCCGGATCGCCGAAAGGCAGCCCGTGGCGCAGGGGGCATTTCCGCGCTGCGGATTTTCAGGCAAGAGCGAGAGTGCCGAGAGCATTCAGGCGTTGCGACAGTCTTTGGCTAAAAATCCTTCAGATGCGAGTGGCTGGGCTCGATATGCTCGATGGTTAGGCGAGGAACAGGGGCAGGTGAGACTGGGCGTGGTTGCAGCCGAAAGATCGCTGTCTCTTGCTCCAAAAAACCCGGTTTCCTTGAACGTTCTGGCGTGCTTGCAATTGGGAGTCTGGCATGAGGGAGCGAGCGAAGGGCTGGCTGCATCTCACGCTTTGCAGATCTGGAATGAAGCTTTGAAGGGCGAGGGCGCCACGACTGAAATCAAGCGAACGATTCGCCTGAATCAGGCCATGCTTCTGAATTATTATGGGCAATTCGGATTGGCGAAGAAGCTGCTCGATTTCGTGAACGCCGCCGAACGATCGAGTCTTGAACGCGAAGCCTGGCAAGTGGCTTTGCTGGGATTGGGCGATTTTAAGGCGGTTTCGCCTGAAGCACTACCCGAGAGTGGCGAATCTTCGCTGGGGTTTTCATCAGAGTTTCATTCGGTCGCGCTGGGCGCCAGTCAGAATCCTGCACAGTGCTTAGAGCAAGCGCGTCGGCTTCATGAGCGTGCAAAGGGATTCGAGAAAGCGGCATGGCAGCAGCTGGAGGAAGCCTGCCAGTTATGGAAGGGGCAAGCATCATCATGAAAGCATCGGAGAGCGTTCGACGTTTTTTTCTGGTTTTTGTTTTTTCAGCCCCCTTTTTCGCCTCTGGAGCCTTGGCGGAGCCGAAGAAAGAGCCGCGGGTGATTTATCCTGAAAAAACTGAACTTGATTTCGAGGGAGCAGCCATCGAAGGCGAGCTCAGAAATCCCGGTGAGCTCTATTTTCAGAGACGGCAAGAAGAAAAATTCGGGTCGCTCGTGCAGCCCCGAAGGCAGTTCCGACGAGCAATGCTTCGAGACGTCATGCAGACGCGCTGAGGACCGACATGAACGAAAATGATTCACAGACGGCGAATTCAAAGATCGAATCAGGAAAGCAGACCGAGATTCATCGGCGCCTCAGTGATTGGGTGGGGCTATTTCGAATCACCCAAGCTGAGGGACAAACGCTGACGATTCGGGTTCAGAAATCTCGACTGGTCGTCGGCAGCGTCGAATCTGCCGATCTTCGGCTTGGCGGTGATTCGGTCTCTCCGATCCATGCTGTGATTGAGCTCACTCGAGAGGGCGACCCTGAGGCCTCCGTTGATCCCATGATCTTTGATTTGGCCAGTGAGCATGGCGTGAAAGTCAACGGAGCGCCGGTGGTAACTTCGGCCATTCGTTCAGGCGATCGCATCGCCATCGGTGAGCATGATTTGCTCTTCTCGCTCGAGCCTTTCGAAGCGGTTCAGGCTCCGGTTCGCGTTGAAGTGGGAGGACAGCGGATTTTTAATCGTCCAGATGAGGATTTTAGTTCGCTTCTGAACGAAGAGCCTCCAGAGCGCGAGATTTTTGATTATGGGCCGTCTAGTCAGACGGCGTTGGAAGTGGTCATGTCTTGGAAGGGGCTGATCCTGGATGTTCAGCATTTCGTTCACGAGCCTCAGATTCGAATCGGCGACACTCGTAATTCTGATTTTGTGATTCCCGCCCTGCTCACGACCAACACCCATGTTCTGGTGTCGCGAAAGCAGGACTCCTATCAGCTTCATCTTGATCCCAAAATGAAAGGTGTGATTCATCGCGCGGGCCGCTTAGATCGAGTCGAAAATATGGGCGGAGCATCGGTGGCCTTTGGTGCTCGAGAGTTTGCTAAAATCTCAGTGGGCTCGGTCGACTTCTATCTGGCTTTTACTCCTGCTCCACCTCGATTGAGACCAGGGTCAGATCGCAGGCGCGATGCGCTGATGCTGAGGTCTTTGGCAATCTCCTTGGCTTCTACTGGGCTTTTAGTGCTTTCGCTCAGTCGTTTGGTGGTGCCTCAGCAGATTCAAGCCGAACAGCTTCCTGAAAGGATCGCAACCATCCTGTATCAGCCTGAGAAGTTTCAAATGCCGAAGGTAGCGCAGGATCGTTCCAAGCCTGAGCCCATGACGAAGATTCCCACCAAGCCCTCTGAACCCCAAGTGACAAAAGTAGATTTAAAGCCCAATCCCTCTAATGAGAAAAAGCCTATTCCCAAGGAAATGGCGCTGAGTAAACCGGCCACCGAGCTTCCGAAGCAGACCGTTGCTGAGAGTCGAGCGAAGGAAGGCGAAGGTGCTCGGGCACGAGGGGCAGAGGGCACCCGAGGACAAAAAACGGCCGGAGCCGGAAAAACACCTCAGGACCTTGCCAAGAGGCCATCTCCGCGCGGTGGAGAGGGGCTAGGTGGCGGCGGCAAGAGCCAGTTCGCCGATGCGGGAAATGTGGATTTGCTGAAGGGAGCCACCGAGAAGATTCAGAACCTTCTGGGAAATAGCGCGGCTCGCTTGGGTAAGGATGGCTCGAAGCTTCAGGGCTTTGGCGGCTTTACGACTCGAGGTACGGGAGGCCAAGCCTTAAGTGGTTCAGGTCAGGGTGGAGGAGGAAACGCGGATACCTTGGCCGGTGGTCTAGGAACCCAGGGTCGTGGCGGAGGTCGCGTGGGCACGGGCTTAGGTGCCGCAGGTGATGGATCGGGTATCATTGGAGGAAAAACGCGTGTCGTGATTCGCTCCGGGGGTCCAGAAGAGGCTGTGGTCATGGGAGCCATCGACGCTTCGGCAATCGAGGCGGCGCTTTTAGCGCATAAAGATGAATTTCGTCTTTGTTACGAGCGTGAGATTAATGCCGAGAATCCGAATCTCGCTGGACGCGTAGGAACGAGCTTTGTGATTGGGGCTCAAGGTCAGGTCACTCAAGCGGGAATTGCTTCTACTACGCTCAATAACGCCAATGCCGAAAAGTGTATTTTGACAGTGATTCGTCGAATTGACTTTCCGATTCCCCGAGGTGGCGGGCTGGTTCAAGTCACCTATCCCTTTAAGTTTGCCCCTGCCGGTGGGTGATGTCCTGCTGGAGAGCTCGAGAGATGGCTTGGATCATGGGGGTGCTAGGAATCTTCTGGGGGGTGGAGGCTTTCTCTCAGGCGTTGCGTGAGTTGCCCCCGCAAGTGCTGCCCGCTTCGACAGAGCTTGCGATTCGCTTGAGTCTGCCCTCGGGATTTAAGCTCAACCTCGAAGCCCCGAATCGCGTCTTTTTGAAGAAAGCAGGCCAGATCCCCATCATCAGACAGTGGGAGACTGCAGAGCTTCGCTCAGGTCAGTTTATCGTGAGGCATGCTCTTCGTTCTGGTGACTCTTGGGTTTTCGAAGCGACACTTTACCTTTGCGAGAAAGCTAACGCCCAGATCTGTGTTCGCGATCGTTTTTCGCAGGTGGTGCGCGCCGGTGCCCAGGAGACCTTGCGTTCCAGCATCGAGTGGACTTTGCGGCTGCCTGAAAACATGCGATGAGGGGGCATGACCTCTTCTTCTAGTTTTGATCCCAATGCGGCATCTGCAGCAGATTCTGGAATTTTTGGCCTTCCATTTACCGAGCAGCAGTCCCGCGTGGTGCTTGTGCCTGTTCCTTGGGAAGTGACTACCTCTTACGGCGGCGGAACCGCTCGGGGTCCCCAAGCGATTCTTGAGGCGAGCCGACAAGTAGACTTGTTTGATAGTGACGTGGAGAGGCCTTACGAGCTTGGAATTTTCATGCGTCCCTCGTCTGATGAGGTCCTTGCTTGGAATGAAGAGGGCAGAGCGCTGGCTCAAAAAATCATTGCACAAGGAGGAGAGGTTTCTGGGCAACCAGAGCTTACTGAAGCGTTGAGGCGCGTGAATGAGCTTTCGGGTAAACTGAACCACTGGGTGGAGGTTCAGGTTCGCGAACTCTTGAGGCAGGACAAAATCGTGGGAGTCGTTGGGGGCGACCATTCAACGCCTTTTGGTGCCATTCGCGCCATCGCTGAAGAGTTTTCAACGCTGGTACCCGCTGGCAAGAGCCGTGAGCTGGGCATCCTTCATTTTGATGCTCATTCCGATACCCGTGTGGCCTTCGAGGGTTTCGAGCATTCGCATGCATCGATCATGCACAATGTGCTCGAGCGCATTCCCCAGGTCAAACGCCTGGTACAAGTTGGAATTCGTGACTTTTGCGAGCAAGAGTGGCGCTACTGTCAGGCTCAGGGCGATCGCGTGCGCGTTTATTATGATCGCGATTTGGCAAGGAGTCGCTTTCGGGGTGAGACCTTCGAAGGCGTAGCCAATCGTATTGCTGAAGATCTACCCGAGTGGGTCTACGTCTCTTTTGATATCGACGGGCTTGACCCTCGCTATTGTCCTCATACGGGAACGCCTGTTCCTGGGGGGCTAGATTTTTCTGAAGCCGTTGAAGTGATTCGTGCAGTGGTGCGCTCAGGAAGAAAGATTATCGGGTTTGATCTGAATGAAGTTTCTCCTGGTGAGGATGGATCCGGAGAGTGGGACGCGAACTGTGGCGCGAGGCTTCTTTATAAGCTCATCGGATTCACGCTGGCCAGTCGTGGTGAGCGTGCTTTGATGCTGGATTAAGCAAACAAGACTCAGGTTTCGCGCTTGAGCGCGAGAAGTCGAAAAACTTGGTAGCCTGCTGTTGCGGCAGTATACATGATCTTTCGAATGGTATCGTAGTGCACTCGTTTGTCGGCCTGTATGGCCAAGACGCCATCGAACGGAAGGGGTTCGCCCTTTTCGTCTCGCGCTTTTGACTTCGCTCTCAAGAGCTCGGCGCGGTCTCGTGCCTTGACCAGCGCTTCGTACAGAGGTTGGATCTGCCTGCCATCTTCGGCGAGGTCCTTGGCTCGAAGCGAGTAGGTCGCCTCGGAGTCGAGCGAGCTGGGGTTGAGGTCGAATTCCACGATTCGTTCATTCTCGAAGGTCATGCCTTCAGGAGTGATGATCAAGTGGAGGCTATCGGGAGGCAGGTCTTGCGACGACGAGATCGGAAGCTTCAGTCCCGGTAGGGTCGTGAAATTATTCGTGGAAGTCGAGTAGCTTTTGAGCAAAAAGACCAAAATGATCACGAGCACATCCATCATGCTGGTGAGCTGAAGTTCCACTTCTCGATGCTTTTTTCTTCCTCGTCGAAGGCGAATAGATCGGAGCCGAGACATCAGGATTCTCCCAATAAATTGCCGAAAACGATCTCTGGAAAAAGTGTTTTCACTGGCTCGTCATTGCCTGTGCTGGGGTTCTTGCGAAAAAGTGGCGGATCGGTCGGTTCCAACCCTCGTAGCTGGTCCATCAAGGAAATGAGGATGTCGTAAGACGTGTTTGCTGAAGGAACCAGTACGATCTGAGTTTCATTGATGAATGTTTTTTTGATCTCGATCAATGCTTCGTGAATCTGTCGTGAATCTGGCTTTCCTTCGCCGGTGTGGGGAATGACTTTCGGAGAGATCTTTTCGAATGGACTCCAGATCTCAGATTCCTTTTCACGGATCGATACTGTTAATTGCAGTGGCTT
>JBDLQW010000118.1:0-8871 GCA_039800365.1 Pseudomonadota bacterium | reverse complement strand
CCTTGGGGGCCATCTCTTGGTAGTAGCTCAAAGCGGCCAGGCGGCTCTCATCCGTGGGCTCAGCTCCAAGCTTCTTCAGAAGAAGCTTTCTAAAGAGGTACCCCATCAGCCGAGAAATTGCTTGCTTCGACTCGGGCAATGGCGCGCCAACAACCACTCCTGGCTCTAACTGTCCCAGCGCCACTTGAATCGCCTGCTCCTGATCGTTAGCTGAAAGCAGCGCCCGCACATGCGCGACTCCACGATACTCAGAATAGCGGTCGGTAAAGAAGTCCGACGAGGGATCAAACCGAGAAGCCTCTCGATCGAAGAAACTACTAACAGCACTTGCCGCAGTCTCGGGCTCTAGCCCACTTCCGCACGACATCAATCGCATCCGGCTCAAGAGGGCTCCCGAACTATAAGGATACCGATTGACGGTCTCCATCATCTGCGCGTCGGCCTCTTGAAGTTTACCCGCGCGGCCTAAGATCTCCGAGAGGCGGTAGGTTGCACGCCAGCCATCCTTCGATGCAGGATGGGTCTTCATGAACTCAGCATAAATTGCTTGTGCGCGATCGTACTGTCCCAGCCAATAGAGCGCTTCGGCACGATTCAGGAAAAACTCTGGAAAACGCGCTGTCTCTCTCGGAAAACTCTGCGATGCCAAGAAATACGACGCTAAGGCCTGATCATACTCGCGTCGCTCGAGGTGAAGATCTCCGATTCGGATCGCGCCTAAAACCTGATCCTCAGGTCGGGGTGCCTTTTCCATCACCCATCGAAACTCCTCGACGGCTCGCTGAGTCTGACGGAGCTGCGCTAAGGACTCGGCAGCCCCCAAATGAAAGACCCAGCCTGGGGCAGTCTTGCCATGATACTCGATGAGCCAAAGAAACTGCTCGAGCGCACCCAAGGGGTCAGATGCCCCATATCGATCGAGGGCCAGATACATGGCTGCAGAAAGGGCCGCCTGTGAAGTGGGGGCCAAACTCGTTACCGCTTTCAACTGCGCGAGTGCTGGCTCTTTAAATTCAAGAGCAGCCAGGGCATTGGCCTTTAAGAAGAGCGACTCGACTCGAATAGCCGAGCTATGCACTCTTGACTCAAGAAACTCGAGGGTCTTCAGGCTTAAGGCAAATTTCTTACCCCGATAAAGCTTCAAGGCCAGACGAAAAAGTTGAGCCTCTTCAGACTCGCCCTCGGGCTTGAAGTAGTCGTGATGCTGATCGGCTGTTTTCTGGGGAAGGACTTTCGAGAAGTCAAAATCGACTCGAAGAGGCTTGTAGGGCAAGAAGACTTCGCGCTGCTCTCCCCAGGGCTCTCGGCAAAACCGGAGGTTATCGTCCAGCTCGCCGCGGTCCTTTTCATTTGCGATTCGACGGTCGCGCCGGCTCTTCAGCCGACGCTCAGCTGCTGCCAAGCGCTCCTGCCGAAGCTTGCGCTCCTGAGCCGCCTGGGCGGCAGCCACTGTGGGACCAGGCTTGAGCCAGAAATCAACAACGTAGCGCGAGGCCTCTGCATGGCGGTAATGAAAAGTCTCCATCCGAGGATCCGCCAGACGAGCGGCACCGCCAGGAAAACGCCATTTGCCAACGACCACTACCCCATCGGCTTGCTCCAGCAGAGTCAACCCAGCGAGCCTCGACTCACGAGAAGAAAGGGCTTCAACTCTCTGGGTCCACTCCTTCTCAGCACCAAACGGAGCACCGAGATCAGAAAGGGTAATTCCTTTAAATAAAAGCCTAAAGCCATCGGTGGCCTTGCCCTTTTTTTGAGCATCCGCTTTCAGCTGCTCGACTTCTACCGAAGAATCGACCTTAAAACTCACGCGCCCATGAAGCTTAAAGTTTTGAATTGAGATGAAATCGGAAATGGTATCGGCCTGGGCACACGACAGGAAAAGCCCGCTAGCTAGGGCGCTCAAAGCCCACGCAGCAGCGGAAATCTGAACCACAGTTCTTACGAGCTTCCTGCTCAAAGCGTCTCCTCAATCCCGCGCCCTTCTCGGGCACCTTTTTGTAGGCCTTCACGGCCTACGGAGTTCCGTCTGCATCCTGCGGACGTTTGTCGCTCCCACTCACCACTATTCACTCTAGAGCAAGCCTGATGCCATCTTTTGCCGATCTTCTGGTCAGACTTGACCGATCGGCAAAGCTCGCCATCTTGCTAGAGAATTTCTGCTGACCCTCCTTTGCCACTCGGCAAGAAGCCCTCTTTGGGCCAAGCCAAAGCGGCAAAAAGCCGGCGCCCTCGTCAAATCGAACCACAGTTGTCGACGCGCGATTGACGGTTTATCCTCGTGAAACATGAACCACTCGCCGCCTCCTTTGCTCCGTCTTCCGCTTGCGATTCTCTCTGCCCTCAGTGGCCTCCTTCTGGGAGGCTGCTCGGTGCTGATTGGCAATGTTCGGCCCGTCGAGGAACCCGCCCCAGCGTCTGCCCCCATGAAGGATGCCCAAAAGGCCGAAGGCCCTTTGCTCAGCCGCCCCTGGAAGGAAGTCGCTCAGCGCCCAGAGTCGACCTCGAAGACAGCCGCACCCAACGAACCCCTTCCCGAACTCTCTTTTCAAAACGAGACCACCGGCAGCACCATTGCCTACACCACGGGCTGCCGGCGAGCTTACCGAAACTCTCCGCCCTCCCTTCCGTCCATCGCCCAGGCGCTCGAGGGCGGCCTCTCCTCGATTTCTAAGCGCCAACAAGAGCCCCTGCAGCTGGGCAACACCACTGCGCTAAAGACGACCCTCACCGGAAAAAGCGGAAAGACTCCTGTGGTGATTCAGAGCGTGCTGCTCGCTCGAGGCGACTGCATCTACGATCTCACCCTCGTCGCGCTCGAGCGTCACTTTCACGACGATCGGATCGCCTTTGAGAAAGTGTTGACGAAGCTTCCTCCACGCTAAGAAATCCGTGCTACGCTTTTCAGGATGCCTTCACTGTCGAAGTGGAAATCTGTGCTCGAGATCACCGGTGGGATCGCCCACTTAGGTGCTCAGGCCTTTCGAGACTTGATTCGCCGCCCACCACCGCTTGTCCTTGTCATTCAGCAGCTTTACCGCATCGGAGTCGAATCGATTGGCCTGGTACTCGTCACCGCAATGGCCACCGGATCGGTGATGGCCCTGCAGTTCGGCTATGGCATGGCCCGTTTTGGCGGAAAACTTTACGTCCCAAAAGTTGTCGCGCTGACCATCGCGCGAGAGATGGGCCCGGTTTTCACGAGTCTTCTCGTAGCTGGAAGAATCGGATCTGGGATCGCTGCCGAAGTGGCGTCGATGAAAGTGACCCAGCAAATCGATGCGATGCGCGCCTTGGGTACCAGCCCAATACAGCGAATCGTCACTCCCCGTCTGATCGCCGCGCTAATCGGCTTGCCGATATTAACCCTCATTGCCGACTACGTCAGTCTGATTGGGGGCATGCTCGTCGCCGGAGCGGAGCTCGATATCAATTCTGAATTCTACTGGGCGAAGACCTTAGAAACTTTGCGAATCGAAGACCTCACGACAGGAATGGCAAAGACCGCGATTTTCGCAATTTTTATTGCGCTTGCCGCGTGCTGGAAAGGCCTGAACACGGAAGGTGGAACTCAAGGAGTCGGTAACTCCACCACGTGGGTCGTGGTGGTTACGTCGGTATTCATCATGATCTCAGACTTTTTCCTCACCAAATTTTTCCTCATCACGGTCTTTCCGCGACTATGAGCACTCCCGAAACCATTCTGGAACTTCGCGGACTCAAACGGACCTTCGGTTCCAAGATCGTTCACGCAGGCGTCGACCTTCAGCTTCGAGATCAAGAACTCTTGGCACTTTTTGGTGGATCAGGAACAGGAAAGAGCCTGATTTTAAGGTCAATCATTGGACTCGAGGTGCCAGATGCCGGAGAAATTCTCTGGCACGGCCGCTCCCTCTCTCGGTTACGCGAACGCGATTGGATCCCGATTCGAAAAAAGATTGCGTATGTCTTTCAAAATGGAGCTCTCTTCGATTCGCTGAGTGTGTACGAGAATCTGGCCTATCCCCTCCGCGCTCACACTTCGCTGAGCGAATCTGAGATTCAAGCGAAGGTTCGGCTGATGCTGGCCCTGGTCGCTATGCCAGGCGCCGAGTCGCTCCTTCCGGGAGAGCTCTCTGGAGGGATGCAGAAACGCGCGGGCCTGGCCCGTGCCATGATCTTAGAACCTGAAATTCTGCTCTTTGACGAGCCCACTGCTGGCCTAGACCCCACCAATACTCACCGATTCGTTCAGAATATCCTCGAACTCAAGTCTCGGGGTCTTACCGGAATCTTCGTCACCCACGACATCGCCAGCGCCCTAGCGGTTGCCGATCGGATTGCGATCCTTCACCAGGGCAAGATTCATTGTACCGAGTCTGTCGAGAGCATCCGAAACTCTCAAGACCCCATCGTACGAAGCTTTCTATTTCCAGAGGAATCTCTATGAACACGAAGAAACAAGAAATCAGAACGGGCCTCTTCGCCCTGATCGGCGTTGGGCTGTTCATCTCCGCGGTGCTGATGCTTGGCGGTGGGTCTGGATGGCTCACTAAACAGCGCTTCTTTTTTGCGCATTTCGAGTCGGTAGACGGTCTCATCCCAGGGGCCAAAGTCGTCTTCAGTGGTCTTCAGGTCGGCACCGTTAACGAGCTTTTCATTGATGCCGGAACCAAGGACGTGGCAGTGAAATTAGCCGTTACCGAAAAGTTCGGCGATCTGATTCGTGAGGGTACCACCGCCGAAATTGCCACCATGGGCGTACTCGGTGACAAATTCGTTCGCCTCAATCCGGGGCCAACCGAGGCCCCCCCTCTGGCCAACCGGTCTCGAATCGAAGTTCGATCGGGAAAAGACCTGAGTCAATTTTTGAATCGGGGCGATCAGCTTCTGGTCACTCTCAATAACATTGCCGGCAGCATGGATCGGCTCATCAAAGGATTTGAAAAAGGCCATCGTGCCGACCAAATCGCAGAGGGACTGGCGGCTACTGCGAAAAATCTGGCATCGGCGTCTTCGAAGCTCAACCACGAGTTAGATGAGCTCGAATTCAAGCAGGCAGTGAAGAACCTCAATGCCATTCTCGAAAAAATCAACCAGGGCCGCGGCACCTTAGGAGCCCTGATCAACGACCCGGCGCTATACGACGATGCGAAAGCTCTGGTTGGAGGGGCCAATCGGAATCGAATTGTGAGGAACCTGGTTCGGCAGACCATCCAAAAAGGCGAATCAAGCGACACCAAATGAGCCTGCGGCTCGAGAAACGGATCTGCCTGCCTACTTCTGAATGCTGATATCTAGCTGAAACGACGTGTCCTGAACTTCCCAGGTCCGTTCTACCGTGGTGGCTTTCTCGGTCATGAGTAAACGCACTCGACACGCGCGGGGAACCTGAAGTCCATTCGAGTTCAAAAGGTAGTTCCAAGATGTCATCACCGTGCTGGGAATGAACTGAGCGGTCGAGAGCCCCGCAACATCCACTTCCGGCGTGAAGCCGGACCCGGCAACCTCGGCCCCTGCGGGCCCCACGGCCACCCCTTTAGCTCGTAGATCACACTCAAAACTCATCTGCGCTTGCACGCCGGCTGCTTGCAGGTACGGCGCCCAGCTCGACCCTCCACTCAAGGCAACATCGAGAGAATAGTTCCCTTCGCTCAAATCTGCGCCACTACTGACCTGAGCAGCCGGTCCAACGTAGCAAAAATCGATAAACCAGCCCGTGCCGAAATGCATCGATCCGAGACTCGTCGTGAGGCGAGTGATCTTCTGATTCACCGTAAAGCTTCCAGACGGAAACAAAGATCGCAAGCCCCCAGAGCTGGTTGGCGAAACGGTCGCTTTTTGAATTCGCGTGGGACTCGTCTCCGGAACCGTTAAATCTTCAAAAGTAACGGCAATCGAATCGGGTACGATCGAGCTCGCGCCCGGAGTTGCTACGAGCGATGCATCTTTAGAAATAGCCACCGGATCTCGCCAAATGCCCGCATTGCAAACGACAAAATCGTCGTTGGTAAAGGTCGTGGTCACGGTTGAGGCACGAGCGAACGACCCCAAAGCAACACTCCATACGGCCAAACCAAGTAGCGAACCGTAGGCTCTCGACAAACTCATCTCATGCCTCGGCGAGTCGGCACGTCACATTGAACCGAGGGCAAGGCCTTCACGTTTTTGCGATAGCTCTTGAAGTATCTCGACTCACGCGTGACCACGAAGTCTTTGAGCTTCAGAGTGCCGTCTTCATTCAGCCCATCAGTCGAGAACTGGGTCACCAATTCCAGCAAAACTTTATCACGGCCTGTCTTCCGACAAACCCCAGTGGCCTGCTCACAAAATAGCCCATAATACGGAGGCCAGTCTGAATTGCGCTTAGAACTATTCAGTACCGCCAAAGCCGATTGAATCGCCTGATCAGCCCCTTCGCCTGATAAGAACGGAAGATCCGGAACCGGAAATAGCGGAACCAGCTCACTCAAGGTTCGAAGAACAGGCATCACGTCGATCCCGGCAGTTCCCTGCGAGGAGCGAAGCTCGATTAAAAACTGAGGCAATTTCTCAAGCCAGAGCTCGTAATCGACCGTGGGATCAACCATTCGAGTTCGAATCTCGAAACGTCCTTGCTCCGATAAATTTCCCCCCTCAATGATTCGCTGAGGACTCTTTAAGATCCCCTGCCACTGTGCGGGAACGATGTTGCCGTAGATCCAAGAATCGACCATTCGGCGCTTACCGCCTGGAAGGACTTCCAGCAGATCGACTTCACCCGCAAGGGTCTGACTGAAATCCGCTGAGGATGAGCACAAACCATCCCGACACCGGGAAGACCCGAAGTTATCCACCAAGTAGCCCAAGTCCAGCGAAGTGCGGCCCGGCCCCATGGGTCTGAGCTGAATTGACCCTTGGTGCGCCTCAACACTATACACCGATGGCCACTGCAACTGAGGGTCTC
This sequence comes from Pseudomonadota bacterium, assembly GCA_039800365.1. Lineage (GTDB taxonomy): Bacteria > Bdellovibrionota > UBA1018 > UBA1018 > UBA1018 > CAIOHW01. The sequence continues at coordinate 1,946 of JBDLQW010000118.1, read as the reverse complement.
GGCTATCACCTGAAAGCGGTAAAAGCTCGCCCCCTGGTAAAAGCGTATAGCGCGCTCGATTGCCACCAATCGGATCTAAGTTCGAGCTAAAGCCTGAATCATCACCAGCTACGTAGGCATCAACGCCAAGCTCGATATCTTTCGGGCCCAGACCCTGAGCTTTCAAAAACTCTCGATTCCTGCAGGAAGGGTTGATCTTGAGTTCAACCGAAAGCTGGTAATAAGGCATCGCCGAAAGAAAACAGAGCGCCCCCTCAGCCTGAACTTCACTGGGCGACACTGCCTTCATCTGACACTGCGCTTGAGATTCCGAAAAAACCAACGGTTTTCCCTGTAGCTCCTTGATCGAAAGCGAGAGACAAGACCTCAGAACGCGAAACTGATCAGCAAAGACCGCCTGTTTTTCTGAAAACGATAAACTTCTCGAAAGCAGAGAGTCTTCGATGCGACACCCATCTTCGACCAGCTTTCCGTCGTACGAGCGATCGCGAACATCCGAGCTTAACTTGGTAAATCGAAGAGGCAGAGCAAACATCAAAAACTTGCCCGCTGAGGATTGACAACGCCCAATGGTTGCCACGCGGGGCTCCTCGGCGCGCAGCTCAGAATAAGAGCCGTCTCGGTCAGCCGAGTAAGAAGAGAAAAAACTCGCGCGAGGATCGCGAGACATCACGCAGGCATGAGAATGAGGCGCAAAAACGAGGCTCTGAGCAACCGACATCAAGCCGACTGCCACTGCCATTCTAAAGACTAACTCGAAACGCATCATCCTTCACCTCAGACGACTAAGATTCATCGAAACGCATAGGCTAAAAAGCGAGGGGTATAGAAGGCACTCTTAGGCTCTTCCATACCCCTCCCCTTAAAGCTCAATTAGAGCTGGTCGATACCGGTCCAGGTGGTGATCTGAGCACCGTGACGCTGCCACTTGCGGATGTTCACGCCAGTGGTTTGAAATGCGTTCGTCTCAGAGAACACGTAACGCACCTTGCAGAAACGAGGAGCGTAGGAATTACCCGAATTCAGGTAATAGGTTCCAGCGGTTCCACCGAAGATATCCATCGCAGAAGCGGTCACTGCAGCTGCCGTGGAGCTTGCGAAAAGGTCAGCAGCTTCGTTGGCGCCCGAAGGAAGTCCATCGGTTCCGTATTTGAAAGCAGCTGAAGTCGACGCATAATTGTAGTGGCCCGAGTTATTGCGAGCGTACTGGTAGGTTCCGAGGCCTTGCTGATCGCAAACCACGAAGCTCTGAACTTTCAAGCCAGCCAGTTCGCTGTACTTCTTGCCATCCACCGTTCCAGGAATCGAAAGGCCGGCGGTGCTGTTGTCGCCGGGGTTAGCTCCCCAAGCCGAGAAATCAGTCGTCGAGGTCTGAGCACGAAGTGCGAACGCAGCATTGATACCTTCTTCGAAGTACTCGATCTGCGGACCACGATAGCAGATATCCACGAAGTACTGAGCGCCGTAGAGCTCAGAACCCAAGTTGAAGGTCAATTCCTTAATGGTTTTGCCCCAAGCGGTGGAATCGGCAACAGCCATATTCCATGCACCACGGCTTGCCGTAGCAACGCGGGTGACGTTCGTTGCCGTCGAAGCGCCATTATCCTTCCAATCCTGATGGGTCACTTCAATGAAGTTTCCAACGAAGTCAGCGACTCCGCCCGAGCAGGTACAACGGGTCTGACCCGAGCTACACACATCGGTGGTGCCTTCGAAATAACAAACCGACTTGTACTGACCAGGTGAACGAATGCCAGCGTTACAAGCATAAATGCTTGGACCCGAGCTAAAGGTCTTGAACGTGAAACGAACGCCGCGAGCGTGAGCTTCTGGCGACACTGCTGCGACGAGCATCGCAGCTGCAACTAACAACTTTTTCGAGAACATACTTTTCTCCTTCACTGCATTACTTCGAAATGGCACCGACCATTCGATGCCACCCCGTT
>JBDLQW010000117.1:0-11637 GCA_039800365.1 Pseudomonadota bacterium | reverse complement strand
CTCGAGAAGCTGGTTGCTGAGGGTCGATTTCAACCTGACCTCTACCAACGCCTTAACGTGCTTCCTATTCGACTGCCTCCACTACGCGAACGGCAAGAAGACATTCCGCTTCTCGCACGAGAGTTTCTGAGTCGTTCGCAGCCCTCATGGAACTGGGCTGAAGAAGCGCTCGAGTGCATGAGGCAATATTCATGGCCTGGAAATATCCGGGAGCTTCAAAATGTCATTTCTTATGTGGTGACGATGTCGGAGGGCCCCGAGCTTGAAGTTGGCGATCTCCCGGAGCGATTACGATCGGGCGTTTCGGCCTCCACGAAAATCTCTCCAACCGGGGCCACGACGGGCTCGTTTTATTCGAAAGTCTTAGATTTCGAGCTGAAGATCCTTCAAGAAGCCCTGACCGAGCCTTATCGCTCGGTTTCGGAACTTGCCGAACGACTGGGCATGGATCGATCGCACCTTTACACCAAGCTCAAGCAATATGGTCTTAAACCTCAAAAACCTGGAAGCGGAAGCTGAACTTAATGGTTTAGAGAAACCAAATCGGTGCTCCAAAGCTCAGTCCGACGCTACGAGAACTTGCGCTTCCTCCGTCACCCGACTTCTCGGTCCAGGAGAGGTAATTGAGTTCTCCAAAAAATCGCCCCGTGCCGACTCGAAGCCAAGAATTCGTGTACGCTTTTCCATCGATGGGAGGGTAAAAAAAGCCTCCCAAGCTGAGGTTCTTTCTCCTCCCAAAGGCATCGCGCCAAATCATCTCAAAGCCCTGAGGGGCCCCAAGGCGGTGCTGAAGACCTAAGGGAGATGAAAAGCTGATCAGATGAAACCCTAAGAGCAAGTTAAACTGAATACGCTCATCGAGCGCTCGTGCTGACTCGTTATTAAAGTAAAGGCCGAAATCATTGTAAGATCTCTTGTGAAGTGGAAAGGCGTCGAAAAAAACGAGCCGTGCGCCCTCTGATAAAACGTAGGAACCATAGACCGTGACTAGGGCTGCCCCTTCTTGAACGGTGTCGGCCCCCGGGACTCGAAGCGAGTACGCGTAAGGCCCAATTCCCAGGCCTAGGAAATTGGCTCGCAGGCGCGATGGCAAGCGCGCGCGAATCTTAAAGCCAGCTCCTGAAGCATCATGGAATTCAATGCTCTGAGCATGATGAGACATCAATGCCGTGAGTGCCGCCGTCTGAGATTCGCCGCTTTCGGCACCTCGAATGCCCGAGAGCGAAACGGGCCCTTTTGCCCCAGTCCAAGCCACAAAAACTTCAGACTGAGGCTCGATCCCTGAATCACCTTGCGAATGAATCATGCGGCACCCCAAGTAGACCCAATGATCTAATGGAAGCGCGCGCTCATCTTCAATTTCGAGACTTTGGCTTGAGCAACTCACGTCGATCACGATTCTCGACAAAAGCGAACGAATCGGCGCCTCAGACCGCGGACGATATCGAAAGGCCAGTCGATGGGTCGAGGTCCTTCCGTTACGGGAAACCACCAATTCGGCCGAATCCTCATGCCGGCCTGCAAAGTTTGCTTGAAACAATGAAACTGGAAACGTCCCCACGCCAGGAGCAAGTATTTGACGTTTTCCTGCCATTCGAAACTCAACCAGAGAGTCTGCGTTTGACTGAATCGCAAGGCGGGCTCGCGGAAGCACCAAGTAGCGTGAAGCTCTCACCCACGTGAAGCTTCCCGGAACCCAACTCAACTGGACGGAATCAGGGGCTGAAGAAACCCAGTGAATGTCGTAATCTCGCTCTGAGATTGGGGCGACCGAAAAAGCCATCGGTACTGACTCGGATAAGATTTCCTCCGACAGGCTCGCAGCCGGAGAGAATGACTCAGCCCAGAGCTTGGGGCTGCTTCCAAGCACGATCAGAACCAGAAGACTGCCGAACCTGAGGCCCACTCTGCCCTTTTTTTCCATGCCAGGAAGTTTACGAGGACAGCCCAGAAACTCAATCAAGAATCACCAGTTGAAGCGATAAGACCCGAAAGGGGAAAATTGAGATTTACAAGAAAACCAGCCCCAGCGGATCATCAAGGAGAGAAAAGGAGCCTTCGCGCATGGCCTTCGTTTTCAAGTCTCCCCCAGTCACCGGAAGGGCAGCTCGAGCTCTCGGAGTGTTCCTTTTGATCGCCAGTCTTGAGCAGCCCGTTGCCGCTCAAAGTGTGCGTGACTTGGCAGGTGGACCAAAATGGCGTGGGCTTGCCGTAGAACTCAACGAAAACCATATTAGTGCTTTTTCAGTCGCGGAGCTGGAAGAGCTGGCAACCCAAGAAAAATGGCCAGAGTTCGTTCGAATTCAAATTCTCAACCTCAGGCGTAAGCCACCGGAGCAAACGAGGGAGATCAGCAAAGGAGTTTTATCCTGGCTCAGCAACCAACACCCTCACCTGGCAAGTTTTCCAGAGAACTACCCTTTGGAAAAACGCCCCGCACCTTCCGGAGTTTCGAGTTCGAAGAGTCAAGAAGAGCCCTCTGCTTCAACGGCCTGCGCAGCCCAAAACAAGCCCATCGCTGACCCTAGTCTTCTTCGGCTACTCGAACCGGTTACTTGGCCTGAGAAGCCCGAGGCCGTGCTTGAAAAGCCAAAAACCATTCCGGATGACGTGGTGTTTTTTCCAACAGTTGGGATGGCAGCGTATCGGCTGCTGAATCAAAACTCGATCGCAGCGATTCCCCTCTTAACTGCCAGAAATCAAATTGATCCTGCATGTAACGTGACGCCGACCTCAGGAACTTGGTATCGCTCAAGCAATACGGCCGTACGCTTGGATTCGAAGTCAATGCATGCTCAGGTGATTCGATGCTCTGAAGGCGCTCGTGAAGCGGCGGCTGCGGTTTTTTACGACAGCAAGGGTGGAGGCATCAAGTGTCCACAAGGGTGCCGTCCCGCCATGTGGATGGATGCGGACGCTCACCATGGCAGCACCTCGTTTGCGTGCTCTTTTAAAAACACTTACGGTTGCCTTCGCGACGAAGGCGTGGAGGCCTGCGGAAACCAAGGGCTAGACCACTGGCGCCAAGTCGCCTCTTCGAATGGTCCCTCGACTGTTGAGGGCGACGTAAGCCGGCAGCAACTGGCTCTGCTCAAAGAGGGAAAGTGGTTTCCCTCTTTGGAGCATCGCTGCTACGAGTTTTACTTTAAAAACAATACCAAGGAGAAATACCTGAGACGACTGGGCGGTCTGTCACCCCGCCTTCAATGTGCTTCGGGGTGCCGTTCAAAACTGGATATCATCGATCATTATGACGGCTTTCGCTCGAACAACGACATGAAGCCCTATGTTCGTTGCCAGACTGACGTGCTTCAAACTCAACAGCGGAATCAGGACGGCAGCCTAAGAACTATCGCCGTCTATCAACCTTATTTTTGGTATCGCGAATATTGCGTGAAGCAGTAGCTCACTCGCACGACTCGAGAAGCCGAGAGGTACACCTACTACTGAGCAACCCCATCCGCTGGTCGCCTTCTGCCGAGAAACTGTCATGTGTGATGAGGGGAAAAATGGTGGACCTTGGCAGCCGAGTATCGGAATCTCTTGATCCAAGAACCTGATTGCAGGGTCAATGATTTCAAAGGTTTGGTGGCTTGCTGATCTCCTGTCCGGATAAGCTTGGCGCCGTCATTGCGATGCTAGATGATCCTAAGCCCTTTGTCTTTCACGGCTCGAACAAACATTCAGTTATTTCTTTCGTTTGTTGACGGTCATGAGCACACCTTTGTGGTGATGCCCCGAATGCGCCGAGAATAATGTGCCGGAAAGCGTGACGGTTTCTCCGGAAGAAAATGAAAACCGTTCGCCGCATCCCGTGAAACAAACAAGCTGAATCTCTTTCACGTTTTCCTGCGTGTAAAAAAGCTCGTCGTCAGGGGAGGCGACGACTCTGACAGGGCTGCTCAAAACCAAGACCCAGGCTCGCTCCAATCGGTCCCCTTGTTTGACGTCTTCGTAGTTTGGGGGACCCGCGAAGTCTTGAAGCGACAACGTCCCTCGCAGCGTGACGACGGATGGCTCGTACTTCAAAGCCTCCATTGAATGGGCACTTGCCCCCAAACCAAGAGTCATCAGGATGGCAAGAAGAGCGAGCTTCATTTGATTATGCCTATTCTGATTCATCACTTCACCGCAAGTCGAGGACTGAGTTTCTCGGCTCAAACAATCCATCACGACTTCCTGAATACGTCGGTTCTTGCGTGCGCGGTCTTGGATTCGATCAAGACATGAGAAGCGGGCTGAGTCGGCAAAGCGACTGATCGTTCAGAGAAAAACTCGGTAGTCAGTCTTGAAGACCTTGGCGATCTTCTGCGCCATCTTCTTGCCCAGCGCGCGTTTGCCCGTTTCCCAGCCTGACACCCAAGACTGAGGGCAGTCGATCTTCTCGGCAAACTGCTCCTGCGTCAGTCCTTCCCGAACACGAAGCCCGCGAAGGACGGTTCCGGATTTTCCGGTCTTGGCGTCAAGCTCACGAAGAACCTCGTCTGCAGGAATGAAATCTTCCAGCCGGTCAGCGTCCAGAAGGGTACGAATGCGTTTCGCCTTTTCAGGCGTGACCAAGAAAAGCTCAGGTTTCTTTCCCTCGATAATGATCTTCACCTGATTAGTACGGGGCGTTTTCATGGGTGCCGACATAGTAAACCTCCAAAATCCGAACTCGTTTATCGATCACTTCCCAACACGCAACGTAAGTGGGGCGACCGGACTGAATGTGACAATGAAACCGTTCTCCTTGTGAGCGAAGTTTCCCGAAATGTTTCCAATCCGGGAGCATCGGACCTCGCAGCTTCAAATCTTCGATCAAGAATGCCATCGCCGCCCGTATGCTCCGACGGGAACTTCTTGAGTTGCTTTGCCGCTTTATTGGAGAGTCCTACGTGCCGTATTCTATTGATAGAATATACTAAAACTTAGTATATCGAACGATCAGGGTCCTAGTTCGATGCCGCTCGGGTCTGAACGCAGTAACTCATCGAAATCAAAAGGTTCGATGCGTCCGTTTAGGTTGTCTGATTTTATTGAAGAAAAACGAGAATTTGAAAAATGGTGGACCTGAACGGAGTCGAACCGATGACATCGTGCTTGCAAAGCACGCGCTCTACCAACTGAGCTACAGGCCCACCCACAAGAGAATTCGTGGAATAGACAAAAACGAGACGCTTTGCAAGCTCGCTTTCAGAGAAAGTTCACTTTAAACTGGAGTCGGAATCTCAAGCTGCACCAAGAAGACCCAAAACATGAATCAACTCACTACTGAGAACTATCTCAAAGGCTTTCTAATCGATGATGAACTCATGGGAGGGGTCAGCTCCAGCGAAGAGGGGCATCTCGCCTTCATTCTTCGTCACACCACGGGTGAGTACCTGGGAAGCCAAGTTTTTCAGTCTCTTTCGGACGCCCTCGACACGATCAATGCGGTTCAACGGCAGTGGAAATATGAATCCGCTTCAGAGTGCGGTGGCGGCGCCTGCCAAGAGGGCGCCTGCGGTACCGGATCATGTAAGAAGGTGCTTGCCCAGCTGGGAGCGACCTGCAGCCACTAGGCTTCCGCTACCGGCTCTCGAACTCGCCGAATCGAGCGGGCTTTGCCCGTGGAATCATCAAGGTCGATAAGAACCAAACCATAGCCTCCAGGCCCGTCGGCTGGCTCGTATTTCAAAGGCCTTTGCGTCAGAAACTTCTGAATCGACAACTCTTTTTTCACGCCAATCACCGAATCAAAGCAGCCGCACATCCCAACATCCGTAATCGCGGCGGTCCCCCCCGGTAAAATGCGCTCGTCTGCCGTCTGGACATGCGAGTGGGTTCCAACCACTGCCCCCACTCTGCCGTCTAGGTAATGAGCAAAAGCTTGCTTCTCAGAGGTGGCCTCGCCGTGGAAATCAACCAGAACGCATTCAACACCAACCGACTCAAGCCGAGCGAGTTCTGAATCGGCAGCGCGAAAGGGGCAATCGAGCGCGGGCATAAATACCCGTCCCATAACCTGAATCACTCCCAGTTGCCGGTGAGGATTCCGCCGAGACTGCACGACGGTTGAGCCTCTTCCTGGCACTCGGTGCACGGGGTGATCGGGGTAGTTTGCAGGACGGAGAAGCCTGGTACTGGTTCCCATATAGGGAATGATTTGCTTCTGATCCCACGCGTGGTTTCCAGTGGTAATAACATCCACCCCGAGATCGAAGAACTCCTGGGCCTGATCTGGAAGAATTCCGTGACCGTGAGCCATATTTTCGCCGTTCACAATCACGAAATCGACTTGCTCGGGGCCCACCCATTTCTTGAGTGCGACCTTAAGGGCCTCTCGACCAGGCTTTCCGTACACGTCTCCAAAAAATAAAATCTTCATGATCTCTCGCAAGTCGTATCAAAAAATCGCACGCTGCTCTCACTAACAATCACTGACATTCGCGGCTCATCGGGTCGCTGATCGGGAAGCGACGAAAACACCTGAAACTCTGCCGCCACGGCCACCCTGAAAAGCGCGGGAAACTGACCGAGAAAGGTATCGTAAAAGCCACCACCTGCTCCGATTCGCTCGCCGCGCTCACTAAAGGCAACGCCGGGAACCCATACGCCGTCGAAGGTCGCCGGGTCAACCTCCGGCAAAAGCTCATGAGGCTCGAGAAGTGCCTTCATTCCGGGGCAAGGTCGCCAGTCTTGAGCATGGCGCTCATCGACCACGCTCCACGCCATTCCCATCTGCCGATTGGCCAGATCCCGCATCCGGGGATAGGCCAGTCGAATGTGTGACTGACGAAGAAACTCTAGAGATCGCGGAAGCCGCCACTCCCAAGGAAGCGGACGATGGATTGCCCATACTCCTCCGGGTCGCAGCGCGGGGGTTGCTCGCAAAAACTCGAGAAATTTCGCATCCAAAATCGTCTCAATTCGAGCTCGCTCGAGACTACTCAGCCCCCGGCGCTTCTGCTGAACGCGAGCCCGAAGCTGCGCTGAAGTCTCAGAGGGAATCATCGCCGCCTTCAGCTGGGACCGACAGATCGACCTTTCCTTGAGCTCTCTGAAGCGACGCTCGCACCTCTGAAAGCTTGGCATTGACCTTCATTCGGTGAGCCACCGTACGCTGCTTCGCTTTTACGTATTCCTCAGCCAGATCAATTAGAGCCAACAATAAAACCCGATTTTTGTTGGGCGAGCCCGACAAGCGACGATTCGCCTCGTGCAGCCGACATCTCACGATTTCAGCCACTTCAGACACCAAAGAAGGATCTTCAGAAGCGCGGAGCTTCAGACGCTCTCCTAAAATATCGACCTCAACCTCCGCGGGATTCTCCGATCGTGATGAGCTTGAAAGCGGTGTCTTGATCATGATCCCAAGGTAGCGACTTCCCGATGGAAGATCGAGTCAAACTTCGCCCCAGAGAGCATGAACGACTGCGCGCATCGTCTTATCGAGTGAAGACGTGCACCGGTCCCATCCCCGGGATCGCCTGTAAGAAAGGAACGAGACGGCTTGGATCTCCAGTGACGACTAAAACACCGGAATCAAGCGGAAACCTCGCGCGAAATCGATCAGCAACACGAGTGGCATTCCAAAGTGCCACCTCTGACTGCAACGACGGAGGGTCGAAAGCCTTTGCTCCGGCAAGCACCGCTTCGAGACGATTCAGAACCCGCTCATTCGCCGAACCCCAAAGCGAACTGGCAGAGGCCAACTGCTCATCACGGGCCCGCAAAAACTCGAGCTCAGAACTGCCGATTTGAATAAATTCACGCAATCGCGCCAAGAGCAATGACACCACTTCTTCCGTTCGAGAGGATTGGGCAGTTCCGAAAACACTGAAGATGGCATCACCCGTCGAAACAGGAACCAGCTCAGAAAAGCTGGTACTCACCGTCGTCAGTGCTCCTCCAAGGCGCTCCTGAACCTGACCAAACCAGGAGTGAGTACCCACCCCTAATGATCGATTTGCGATTTCCAGGCCCAATCGATCGGCATCAGCGCGCGCCACTCCGGGCAACAACAAATGAAAAGGCACCTCGGTGGCGTTTAAATCTGAGATGACGACGCCCTCCCAGCCTTTTAAAAGACCCGCAGGTAAGCTGGTAGTTGTTGCCGCTGTTTGTGGAAGGCCCTGCAGGATCTGATGGACACGAGCTCGAACCCAGCTCTCATCGTAAGGTGAGGCAAGCGCTAAGATCATGTTCGAATCGCCGTAAAAACTGGTAAAAAATCGTCGGACCTCTGGCGCCGTGATCCTTCTTAATCCCGCAAAATCGCCACGAGGCTGGAATTGCGCAGGAGTACCTCGAAAAAAAAGCGATGAGGCCACATTTCGGCTCCATTGCACGGGATCGTCTTGAATCGACTGAAGCTCAGTAAAAAGCTCAGAACGAAGACGATCTGCCTCAATTGGGTCGAACTCAGGATTCGAGAAGAGGTCTCGCAAGAGGTAAAGCAAGGCCTCAAAACGTGGAGCGGGAGCTTCGAATTCAAAAGTGGTGAACTCGTACGAGGTCTCTACTTTCCAAGTGGCCGAGAGAGCCTGAAAGGCCCGCTGAAGGTCGGCATAAGGACGAGTCGTCGTACCACGCATCAGGGCTCGAGCCGTAAATGAGGCCAACCCTTTTCGAGAAGGAGGATCGAACAAACTTCCTGCGCGTATCACCCAATAAAGTCGAACCCGCGAAAAAGCGGCATCCTGCTCATGAAGCACGACCCCCGGCGCCGCAGAGGCCATGGCCCCGACGCACAGAGCCCCAAGCGCCACCGCCCACTGAAGCAGCCAACGGCGTATCGGCAAATGGGAGCGCGTTTTAGGCATCTCCTTGATTAAGCAGCACAATTTAACGAATCGCAACTTGGAAAAAACTGCCGCCTTGGCGTGATGCCATTCATCTGAGAAACTCTGACGAAGCCCGAGCAAGCCTCATGATGAGGCTCCTGATAAGGCTTGAGTCGAGAACCCAAGGAGTGAGGACATGGCTATTACTCGCGAGCTTTCAAATCCCCCGAAGATCGAAGTCTCTCAGCCCCCAGAAGAAAGTGGCGAAGCCCCCGTTCAGATCGACGGCTTCAATCCAGTGGTGCAGATGCTTCTTGCCGCAGACCCCTCTTTTCGGGACTCGCTTCTTGCGCGCCTCTCGCGCCGAGACCCGAAGCTCGTGAAAGCACTTCGTGAGCGACTGGGTTCATAAGATCGAGCAGGAGAATTCGTGGCTACTCTGAGCTCGATTGACCTTGGCACCAATACTTGCCTGATGCTGGTCTGCTCGCAGAGACCCGGCGATCCAGGGTTTCACGTTCAAGAAGATCTGGCGACCGTGGTGCGTTTAGGCCAAGGCGTTGACCAAGCACGACGCTTTCATCCCGATGCCATGGAGAGAACGTTGGCCTGCCTCAGGCGCTACGCCGAACGACTTCAGGCCCTGGGAGGATCGCCACGGGAAACCGTTGCCGTGGCCACGAGCGGCTCTCGCGACGCAACGAACAGTGAAGCTTTTTTCAAAGAGGTTGAAGCTCAAACAGGCTTTCGCTTTCAGAGAATCTCGGGCGCCCAAGAGGCTCGACTTACTCACCTTGGAGGACTCCTCGAGGGAATGTCACCCGAAACGACTGCAGTGATCGACATCGGCGGCGGCAGCACCGAAATCAAAACTCAGTCTGGCGGCCAAAGTGTTGACATCGGCAGCGTGCGGTTCACTGAAAGGTATCTGAAAAACGACCCTGTTTCGGATGAGGAGTTCTGGACCTGTCAGAATGCCATTGATCAAGCCATTCAACGCTCAGGACTTGTGGAATGGAGAGCGTCGTTCACTCACCCCATCGAACTTTGTGCGGTAGCCGGTACCGCCACCACCCTGGCCTCTTGGTTTTTGGGACTCGAACGATTTGAAGCTTCGAAAATCGATGGCCTCACTCTGTCTCGGGGCGATATTCACCGCCAAGTCGAAGAGCTGAAATGGAGAACGATTGCCGAACGCAAGGCACTCGCAGGAGTCGAAGAAGGCCGAGCGGATGTGCTGCTTGCCGGAGCGCTCATTCTCTGGCGATCCTTGGAGCTTTTAAACTTTCAAAGAGTGACCATCAGTACTCGTGGCCTGCGCTATGGCGTCCTTCATGCCTCAGCGGGACTAAAACCGTGACCGAGGCCATTCAGCCATCGACCGCTCTGATGGTTTCGTCCAATACTTCAGTCAGCGAGTGCGTTCGAAAAATGAGAGAACACCAAGTGGGATCGCTACTCATTATGTCGTACGCTCACCCGGGTGAACTCGTAGGAATCTTCACCGAGCGAGACCTTCTGAAATGGATCGACGAGATCCAGCACGGCGGACATTGGGAAAAGCCAGTCGCACATCTGATGAGCCGCCCGGTAAAAACACTGCCGATGGATCAGCTCGAACAAGCCGCCGAGATCATGCTCGAGGGTCATTTCCGTCATTTGCCGGTAACCAGCTCAGAATCATCAAAAGCCGTGATCGGAATCGTTTCGATGCGAGACCTTCTCGCTAACGCTGTCCGACAAAAGAAGAAAAGCCGCAGCAGCACGAAGAAAGTTCAGTCGCCTCTTCTTTGGCTGACCTCGAACCACGCTAACGAAGATCTTCGAAGTGTCCTCAGCCTTGGGGGAAAACTCGAAGTCGTTCGAGCAGAGTTTTCAGCAGACCTGCGTCCAGAAAACCTTCCAGAGACCTCGCTCTTTTTGCTTGATCTTGATGGGGTGAGCCCAGCGATTTGGGCAAATTTCCTGAAGTCGCTCAATCAAGCGCCAAGACATCGACCAGCACTGGTCTTTTTCGATCCTCATCAACACGATCCGACGCATGTTGAGGTGCTTCAGAAGCTCTCGATCCCGGGAAAAATCGAAGCGTTTGCCAAGCCCCTGCAGCTCATTCGCTTTTTAGATCGGCTACGCGAGCTCAGCCAAAGCTAGCCTCGACGCCCCCTCACCTCTTCTAACGAAAGAAACGATTCAACCCACCTGGCAGTGCTTTCTTCAAAGCCTCGCCCACTTTCTTCGCGGCCTCATCTTTCACTTTTTGTTGAGCGACCCCAGAAAGATTGGCCAGAGCAACTTTGGCGAAGTGCTCTGGCAACTCACCATAGTTTGGACACGGCTGATTCAGCTGACAACCCACGCTTACTGGAATTCGAACGGGCTTTCCCTTCTCAGCTAAGACATGTGGAACCGTAACCCCAGCCACATCTACCGATAAATCCTGGGCTTTCGTTAAATTGTAAGTATCGACCAGCTCGAACTGCGCTTTCAGGCCCAGGCTCTTGAGCTCAAGCTCGAGTCGACCGCTAAGATCAATGCCGCGCTGAGGTTCGGCCTTCGCTTGGAAATCAGGAGCACTGAACTTTCCCTGGCTCATTTGAAACGAGGAACGGATCACTTCGTAGACCGACTCTGGAGCCGAGTGAAGACCAACTTGTCGCCCACGAAGCGCAGGAATCTTCTCGGCGGCTTTGGCGACTGCCTGGTTGATCCCAGCAACGGCCATCTTTGCGACGTCTAAGGTGGCAAAGCGAGCTTTCTTGACATCGAAGCTGCCTTTCAGATTGAGGCCTTGAACGGCTTTTTCAGGATTGAAGCTCGCTCCCGATCCCGAGACTTCGGCATGAAGTTTCCCCACCAAAGTATTCTTGAAGAGCGCCATCTGCGCTTCAAC
>JBDLQW010000116.1:0-12861 GCA_039800365.1 Pseudomonadota bacterium | reverse complement strand
CTGCTAACCTGGAGCCACACCAATTTTACCGAAAATTACTTTATCGAAATTGCCAAGGATGCGTCCTTCAAAGAAAAGCTCGTAAGCGAGGACACTGAAGAGAATTTCTACGCCTTTCAGCCTGAGACCAAGGGCACGTATTACTGGAGAGTGCAGTCGAAGGCCTCCTCGATTCAAAGCGATCTCTCGAAGACTCGGAATTTCAAGGTGCAGTAGGTGCAGTTTTGGGTTAAACCCCGGGCGCATGGCTGCCCAAGAATTTCATTGTGATGTCACCGGCTTTCGACAACTCACTCCGACGGTCTTTGAACTGAAGTTCAAGCCGACGGCGCCCATCAGCTTTGTCGCCGGACAATTCATCAGCGTCGTCATCCCTGGGGCTGGACCGAACGGGCGCGATTTGCGCCGAGCCTACTCCATTGCGTCTGCACCCGAGGTCGATCCCATCGAGCTTTGTGTCAAGCTCGTCGAAGGCGGTCCAGGAACGAACTATCTTCATCGACTTCGCCCGGGAAACACCTTCCGAGGCTTTGCTCCCTATGGTGATTTTACTTTCGAAAGTAAACCCGGGCGGCACGCTTGCTTCATTTCTACAGGCACCGGTATCGCTCCTTTTCGCTCGATGATCCAATCTGAGGCTCTCCGCTTGACGCCCCCCTTGAGTATGACCTGCTTGCTCGGGGTCAGCGACGAAAGCGAAGTCCTCTATGATGAGGAAATGAGGTCGATTCCGCACCTTCGATGGGTGCCCTGCGTGTCCCGTCCTAAGGGCACTTGGAGCGGCTTTCGGGGAAGAGTTACGGATTACCTGCGCTCACTCGGCACTGACTTTCCCTGGAAGGAAACCGAGTTCTACCTTTGCGGAAGCGGAGCCATGATCGATGAAGTCAAACAGATCCTTTCGGCTCTAGGTGTTGAAAAAGACTCCATTCACCAAGAGGTCTATTTCAAAGCCCCAAAGGCCGCTCCAGGATCTTAAAGTCGACTGACGCCATCAGTAGCTTGCTGTCTGAATGTACCGGTTCTTGCAGCTCTTCTTTGTAAACTCATCGTTTCAAAGGAGCTTCTTATGGCAAATTTCCCAAGCCTGTTTCGTCCTAGTGCTTTCTGGTCCCGTAGCGAGAACCCCTTTCGAGAGCTCAATCGACTTCAACGCGAAATGGAGCGCGTTTTTGATGAAATGGGTTCAAATTGGCGTGAGGAGGCCCTAGTGAGCCCGCGTTCCGCAGGGTTCACTCCGGCTTGTGATGTTGAAGAAACCGATCATCATTACGTGATGAGCTTTGACCTTCCAGGAATCAAAAAAGAGGACATTCGAATCGAGCTCAGCAACCACACCCTTCGCGTTTCAGGCGAGCGCCATGAAGAGCACGAAGAAAAGGGACGGCAACGCACCCAAATCGAACGCTCCTACGGGAGCTTCTCGCGCTCGTTCACTCTTCCCGAAACCATCAAGGCCGACCAAATCGAAACTGAGTACGCCGATGGCGTCCTTCGAATTGCTGTTCCTAAAGTCGAATCCAGCAAAGCCCAACGAATTCCCATCGGTGAAGCGCGACCCGGGCTTTTTCAAAAGCTTCTGGGTCATAAAAAGGAAGAAGCGGGAAAAGTAAAAACCAGCGAAAAAGTCGCTTAACGAGGCGCTTCAGTGCGGAAGGCTCAGAAACGGGGCCTTCCGCCTGATACCGTTTGCTAGGTTACTGTTGGTCGCTTGCCGTCTCCCAATGAATCTCGAAGAAAGACTTCATCAAGGTAAGCGACTCTGACAAAACGGGAGCCTTTTCTGAGGGGTTTCCTGCCACCGCACTCATAGCCGCACGAATCACGCTCGTGTACCCAGCAAGCCATCCCGCTCCATGAAAAGGCGCCAGCCCCAAGACGTCAGGTTCGGCTCTAGAAACTCGCCTCTGTTCCCCACCAAAGCCCATTAAAATTTCATCAGCGCGTTCGATCGACCAGCTTGCCGATGCTCGTTCGCCCAGAAGATGAATCTCAAGAAAATTACCACTGCCATGTGCCGTCTTCGAAATCGAACCAAACGATCTCAATCCCGAGCTAAATTGCATCGACAAGTGAAGGTGCGTATCGCGGTGAGGGGCCTCGGCATGAACAAAACTCTTCCATCCTGACAGCCCTCGGGGCACATCGCCTGCGAGAAACAAAACCATATCCATCCAGTGCGGAAGAAGATCCAAGGCAACATCTGACCCACCCGAAAGCGCCAGATCATTCTTCCAGCTCGACTTCGCAGGCCGGGTTCCGGTAGCCCGTTGTGCTGCCGACGACTGCCAATAGCGACCCTCAATCGCGAAGAGACGCCCCAAATCTCCCGCTTCCACCAAAGCTTTTAATCGCTGAGGGCCCCAGAACTGCCGATAGCCATGACAAATCCACGCGCTAATCGAAAGCCTCGAGAGCTCAGCAAGCTCGGCTGGCGTTGTGCAAACAGGTTTGTCTAAAACCGCATGAGAAAAGCCCAGGCTCTGAGCCTGAACCAAGGTCTTGGCATGAAGCCCATGGGGATTGGCAATCATCAACAAAGGAAACGCCCCGTAAGCTGCTGCGTTTTTTAAGGCTCCTCGCTCGATGAACTGCGGGGGTAAAACTTCAAAACCCAGAGATCGGTCGACAGAAAGAACCGCCGAGGCTTTAGCCATGGCTTGTCCCGCCATACCCCGTCCAAGAATTAAAGGTTGGATCTGAATCGTCATGGTGATTGAGGTGATGGAGGAACGCCCATCGCGTGTGAAGGAGATTGGTTGGGGCGGAAGGACTCGAACCTTCGAATGGCGGAATCAAAATCCGCTAGCTTACCACTTGCCGACGCCCCAACCTTACTGAGCTAGCAGACCTCCGTCTTAACCGCGTTCCTCTCAACCCGTCAAGCACCCTCAATTTAATGTGCAGCATCCTGAGAAAAGACCAAACCTGGCCCCTTCTGATCGACCAAAACGGCCTGGCCCGAGCGGATCGTTCCCTGAAGAAGCGCCGCTGCCAGGGCATCGTGCACCTCTCGCTGAAACACTCGCTTTAGGGGACGTGCTCCAAAGTCGGCATCAAACCCCTTTTCAGCGAGCCAATCCAGGGCCCGATCGGTGAATCGAATCAAAATCTCGCGAGGCTTTAATAAATGATTCAGCCGATCTACCAGCTGATTCACGATACTGCGAACCTCAGATCGTCCCAGACTGGAATAAACCACCATCTCATCAATTCGATTCAAGAACTCGGGCCGAAGGGTCTTTCTTAAGAGATCCTGAATGGCGCGTTCGCGCCGTTCAGGATCCTGCTCTTGAAGAATCAAATGGCTCCCTAAATTCGAGGTCATGATCAAAAGCGTGTTCGAAAAATCAACGGTGCGACCTTGGCCGTCAGTGGCGCGGCCATCATCAAGAATTTGAAGAAACAGGTTAAACACCTCAGGATGTGCCTTCTCGATCTCATCCAGCAGAATGACGGAATACGGTCGCCGCCGCACGGCCTCGGTGAGCACTCCGCCTTCCTCATACCCGACGTATCCCGGAGGAGCTCCAATCAGCCGCGCGACCGAGTGCTGTTCCATGAACTCGCTCATATCGATGCGAACCATCGCCTGCTCTTGATCAAACAGAAACTCTGCCAAAGCCTTCGCGGTTTCTGTTTTTCCCACTCCAGTGGGACCAAGAAAAAGAAATGACCCCATCGGGCGATGCGCCTCTTTCAGCCCAACGCGAGAGCGCCGAACCGCGTTCGAAACGGCATGCAGAGCAGCGGACTGACCGATCACGCGCTTGGCTAGTCGATCCTCCATCTTCAGCAGTTTTTCTTGCTCGCCCTCCAGCATCCTCGAAACCGGAATGCCAGTCCAACGCGCAACAACTTCAGCAATATCCGACTCGGTGACCTCTTGCCTCAGGATACGAGATGAATCCTCGCCTGAACTCTCTTGAACTTTCAGATCGAGCTCCTTCTGCAAGGCCAAGAGGCGTCCATAACGCAACTCTGCTGCCCTCTCTAAGTCACCCTGACGTTCAGCAAGCTCACTCTCGTTTCGAACACGCTCGATCTCGGACTTGAGCCGCTTCACCGAATCGACCTCGGTTTTCTCACGCTCCCACCTAGCGCGCAAAGAGCCCGCCTCATCCTTAAGTTTCGTAACCTCTTCTTCGAGCGCCTTGAGTCTTTGCACCGAAGACGAATCTTGTTCTTTTTTTAGCGCCTGGCGCTCGACTTCCAGTCGCAGGATTTTTCGCTCCAACTGATCTACCGCCTCAGGTCGAGAGTCCATTTGGGTTCGAAGGCGAGCCGAGGCCTCATCGACTAAATCGATCGCCTTATCAGGGAGAAAGCGATCCGAAATGTAGCGATGAGAAAGGGTCGCCGCAGCCACTAGAGCGCCATCACGAATCCGCACACCGTGATGTACCTCATAACGCTCGCGTAATCCGCGCAGGATGCTGATCGCGTCCTCAACGCTGGGCTCGCCGACATAAACGGGCTGAAATCGTCGCTCGAGCGCAGCATCTTTCTCAATATACTTTCGATACTCATCTAGGGTGGTTGCGCCAATGCATCGAAGCTCTCCACGAGCCAGAGCAGGCTTCAACATATTTGAGGCGTCCATCGCCCCATCGGCTTTTCCTGCTCCGACTAAAGTGTGCAATTCATCGATAAAGAGAATGATTCGACCCTCGGCAGCAGTCACTTCTTTCAACAGAGATTTTAACCGCTCCTCGAACTCGCCTCGAAATTTCGCCCCGGCGATGAGTGCACCTAAGTCTAAGACTAAAAGCTGCTTATCTTTGAGGCTCTCAGGCACATCGCCTTGAACCATTCGGGTTGCTAGCCCTTCGGCAATCGCTGTCTTTCCAACGCCAGGCTCACCAATCAGTACAGGATTATTCTTGGTTCGACGCGAAAGCACTTGAACGACTCGTCGAATCTCCTCATCGCGCCCAATGACCGGGTCGAGTTTCTGCTGCTTGGCGAGGCTGGTGAGATCTCGGCAATACTTCTGTAGCGCTTGTGACATTTCTCCGCTCTCACTTTCGACGGGCTTTCCTCCCCGAATCCGAAGCAGCGCCTCTTTGAGCGAGGAATGCTGAGCGCCAGCGCCGAAAAGCAAGCGCTGTGCGGTAGCCTGTTGCAGCGACTTCGAGAGAAGTGCCAAAATCCAATGCTCAGGAACGATAAACTGATCTGCAAGCGCCTTGGCCTCATCCTCCGCGAGCACCAAAACTTTTTGAAAGACAGGAGAGGGATAAATCTGCCCTGATCCTCCAGTAACCCGAGGCAATCGCTCCAGCGATTGAGAGACTGCCAAACGCAGCTCGACAAGCCTCACCGAGCCTGCAGCCATCCAATCACGAACGCCTTGCGCACTTACGCCCTCTGATTCATCAAGGATCGCCGCGAGCAAGTGCTCAGGATGCAACTCTTGGTGATCGCTTCGAATCGCCCATGCCTGAGCTGCTTGAAGAATATCCTGTGCCCTTTGTGACATCGTCCGCGCCATAATCTGGTCCCTCTCTAAAAAACGATGAGAGCAAACCCAAGGCCGTCAAGATGCCCCTCGAGGCTGGAGCGCAACTTACTTGAGATCTAATACCACTACCGTAAACGCATCGCGGCCCTGAGGGTCTAGCCGCCGCACGCGCAGCAAATAGCTCTTCTTATTGCGAACGATCGAGTAGAACGCCTCGAGACTCGTGATTGGCTTACGATCGGCTTCCACGATCAAATCACCGCGCATCATGCCGGCCTGATCAGCCGCACTGCCATAGGCCACCGACTCAACCAAGACGCCCGTCATTCCTTTGGCCAGACCCCATTCACGGGCATCTTCTTCGCTGAGGTTCCTGAGAGTCATTCCAACGTCGACCGAAGGAACGGCCTCTTTTTCTTTTTTTCCTGGCTTTCCAGAAGGACGCTTCTCGGGCTTAGAACCAGGGCGCTCTGAGACCAACACCTTCAGAGTCTTCTCTTTTCCTTGCCGCAGGATCTTCATTTCAGCACTTTGACCAACCGAAACCGAAGTCACTGCAGCGATGAGATCTCCGAAACTCGAAATCTTCTTCCCTGCGAATTCCAAAATCACGTCATAAGCTTGAACGCCGGCTCGATCAGCAGGCTCACCCGGATAAACATGGGTCACAAAAGGCGCCTTGAGGTCTTTCGGAGCTTCGATCTGCTTCGCAATGTCGGCGGTCAACTCGTTTACCAAAACACCGATATAACCGCGAGCCACGTTTCCTTTGGTTCGAAGCTGCTCAAGAATGGCTTTGACCGAGTTGATCGGGATCGCAAAGCCGATGCCCTGAGCGCGCTGATCGATGGCGTTGTTAATGCCGATGACTTCACCTTTGAGATTCACCAGCGGTCCGCCTGAATTCCCAGGGTTGATCGGAGCGTCGGTTTGAATATAGCGAGCCAGCGGAAAGTCGGGGGCTATGCGTCCTTTTGCCGAGATAATTCCGTGAGTCACCGAGTGCCCCTGTCCGAAGGGATTTCCAACGGCGGCGACATATTCACCCACAGCCAGTTTTTCTGAGTCTCCGAGAGTTAAAGGAATCATCTCTCGTTTGCTCTTGACCTTAATCAGGGCAACATCGAGCTCAGGGTCGCGCCCCACCACTTCGCCATCTGTGGGCTTTTCATCCGCTTCTTCAGTAAAGGTGATCTTGATTTCATCAGCACCAGCAACCACGTGGTTGTTTGTTAAAATCAGTCCCGAGGAATCAATGATGAAGCCCGTTCCTAAGGACATCGCCTGAGGTCCTTTCCCCCCAGGTCCTGGAGGTGAGCCAGGCCCTTCCCCTTCGCGTCCGCGCGGCGAAGGAAAACCGCCGCCGCCATGATTTCTGAAAAACTCTTCGAAAAATCTTCGCATCGGATCGTCCGCCTCACCATCCCAACCCGAGGAGCGCACACTGGTGAGCGTCGAAATATTCACTACCGAAGGCACGACCCGTCGAGCGAGCTCGACATAAACATTTTGCCCCTGAACCGTATCCACAGCGCCAATGCGCGTATCCTGAGCCACTGCCGCAGGAAGAGTGACCGCCTCAGAACGACAACCGCTCAGCGAGGCCGTAAAAACAGCCAAACTTAAAGCGAACCAGCGAAAGCGAATAGCGACCGTCTGCATGACTCCTCCTCATTAAGACCGGGTCTGGCCCTGTGCCTCAACAAACTGCATCCGGGTCTCGAACAAGAGGCGCTCTAAGAGAGTAGCCTCCTCAGAACTGAGATTTCCCCGGGTCTTTTCCAACATCAACTCGAGAAGATCGATGTTTTGGCGTGCGAGAAGCAAATCGGGCTTCGACCCGCCCTCACCCCTCAAAGACATAAATGCCGCTGATGAGATCGAAAGAACAAAAGTCGTAAAATCGATTTTTTTAAATGAGTTCGTTTCCACACCTTAGAATTAGCCATCAGGCTGCACTTACGACAAGACTCTTTTTAGGAAGGCGCGCTCTCCGAAAGGCCGAGAATTCCCTGAAAAATTTTGTGGCCGAGCGTTCTCCCCGCCCGACTCGCCTCGCCTTGCCACCCCATCCAGCGACCCATCCAGTAAATCCATGCCAAGAAAGGCAGAGCGATGAGCCAAGACGCCAGTGATTGCCTGCCCCGGTCAGACTCGATTTCAAAAAACAGCCCTAACGCTCTCGGAGAAATCGAATTGGAAAGCAAAAACAACACCCAGGCAAGCGCACAGCGCCAAGGCCATTCTGATCGAGAGGCCCTGAATGCGGCTCGACCAAAGCTCTCTCTGAGCTCGCTTTCAGTTCGTTGCCGAATCCATGCATCGCTTAATAAGAACGTGAGGGCGCCGCCTGCTGAGCGATAAACAGCACCAAGGGGCTCGACAGAAGAGAAAACCAGGAACTGCGGTGGCGTCGCTCTGGAGAAGGACTCGGCACTCGCCCGAACGGCTCGCTGCCAACTTTCAACTAAAGCGGAATGAGGCTGGGCATCCCAGACTCGCTCAAGAAAGGCACCTGGAACGAACGCAAGACCGAGCCACAAGATCGTCCAACCAAAGCCCGTGACCAGGGCAAGGATCAAGCCCCACGTCGGACCAGCAACGAGCAGGCCTAAGCCCCCGAAGAATCCAGCGACTAGAATCAGCCCAGGAATACCAGCGATCCACCATCGACCAAGCCACATAGAATGCTGATGCTAACCGAGAGCCTCACTCTCGGACAATGCCAGAAAAGAGCTGCTCTAACTCTTCTGGGCGGGGCGAAGCACTTTTTGCTTCGCTCATGGTAATGGTTCCCGCTTCGACCAAGCGCTGCAGAGCCTGATTGAACGTCTGCATTTGATAATAGTCGTTTGATGAGGCCATCAGGTCGTGAATGAGATCGAGCTGATTATCGGCAATCGCCGTTTGAATCGCAGGCGACTTCACCAAGACTTCAGCAGCTAGGGTTCGTCCCTTGCCATCGGCCCTTAAGACCAGTTTCTGAGCGACGACCCCCACCAAGCAATCAGCAAGCTGTAACCGCACCTGATTTTGACTATCAGGAGGAACGACATCCAAGATCCGCTCGATTGACCCCTTCGCATCGGGGGTGTGCAGCGTCGAAAGTACGAGGTGCCCTGTTTCGGCTGCAGTCATGGCAACGCGAATCGTTTCGTAATCACGCATCTCACCCACGACAATCACATCGGGATCTTGCCGCAATCCCGCATACAGAGCCTCTTCGACACTTCGAGTATCTGAACCGACTTCCCGCTGGGTTACCGATGCTTTGATGTCTTTAAAGACATATTCAATCGGATCCTCGATCATCAAGATATGAATGGGCTGAGTTTCATTCATTTCCTGAATCATGGCCGCTAAAGTGGTAGACTTGCCTGATCCCGTGGGTCCGGTCACTAGAAGCAGACCATGCTCACGCCGGCCAAGTTCTTTTAAGACGGCGGGAATGCCCAGGTCGTCAAATCGGGGAATCTCAAATGGGATCATCCGAATGGCCGCCGAAAGTGTACTTCGCTGTCGAAAGGCGTTGCACCGGAATCGGCCCATACCCGAAATTCGAAACGAAGAATCAACCTGCCACTGACGTTCAAGCTCCTCGACCTGGCGATCGGTTAAAACCGATTGAATCAGGCGTTCGACTTCGGCCGCTGATAGGGGCGGGACTTTTGCCGAGACCAGCTTACCATTGATTCGAAAACAAGGCGGTCGCCCCACTTTCAAGTGCAGATCAGAGGCGCCAAACTTGACGAGAGCCTGAACGAGGTACTCCATGGTCAGCTCTCGCTCAGAGCCTACCTGCCGAATGGGTGATGCGCTCATGCGGCCGCTGCGCTTTCCGATGAGTTTGTGCCGGATTTTCGAGCACCATTGATCATGAGCCGGGCCTCAATCGCTTTTCCCGCCATCTCCGATAGCTGAATCATGAGCTCAAGGTCCTGCTCATCGAAGGTCGGCTTTCCCACCCGATTGAAAAGCTCAATCACGCAAAAAACTCGATCTCGAACAACCACGGGCGTTGCCATTAAATTCCTGCCCTCAAATCCGACCGTCGAGCTTACGGCGCGCAAGTAGCGAGGATCTTTTTGAGTGTCCTGCAAAAGCAAGGGGCGCCGTGACTCAGCGACATGTCCCACAATTCCGGTACCCCAAGGGATCACGAAGTCACTCAGGCGGTCAGAGCTTTGGCCCGAGCTGGCCCGAAAAAAAAGAAACTTCTTGTCGGGGTCAGCCTCTAGGATTGATCCTGCTTCGCACTTGATGGCTTTCAAAAACGAGAGCAATACCTCCCGCATGAAATCAGCAAAGGATTGATTCTTGATCAATAAACTGAGGAGATTCTCTGCCGTCGTGAGACGAGTCGAGATTGTCGCCAGACTGTCGGCCTCAAGAAGAAGTCCGACCTGCGCCTCGGGCGAATTATCGGCCTCAGGGGGCTTTTCAAGCGCAGGGATCTCGAGTTCAAAACCCGAATCCGACTGAGAATCGTTGCCTTGCATCGCGAGCCCTCCCGACAGCTTTTCGGGAGAAAAGGCGAAGAAGTTTACTACATTTGAGCTGTCATCAAAAACTCAGCTCAGCCCACACCAGCTGCGCCTAAGGTAAGGCCATCTCATTCTTATATTCGATCAGCTCTTTTAAATTCCGAACCTCAGTAATGTACCACTGATTCTGGTCCTGCTTCATTTCGGCTTGTTTGCGATGGGTTACCTTAGCGTCATGTCCCTTGCTCTGATCGAGATAGGTGAGCTCATAGGTAATATTCACTTCGCGTGGCGACACGGTTTTGACTTCAGAAAAAACCAAATTCACGAATTGTCGCTTGTTCGCCAAAAATGCGGCCCGAAATTGATCATCACTCCAGGCCGCCAATCGCGTTTTGGCCGGGCCAATCAAAAATCGAGATAAGGCCTCTCGGTCCTCTGGGCTAGCGACGGAGAAGCTCAGCGAAATATAGTCTTGAAGACGTGTCTTAGGGTCATTTCCCCCCCCACGACGAGCGACACAGCCCGATCCGGCACTGAGTCCGAAGACCAGGACCCCAAGAACCATTAAGACCTGTCTAGTCGATATAGCCTTCACCACGAAGCACCTCGAGAAATTCGACCAAATCCTTTTTGCAATCCGGCGTTAGCGAAACGAATCGAACACCAATGCCCCAATCTGACCCGTTCCGATGCCAACTCCGACCCTCAAATTGTCGCACAACGATCCCTCGGACGCGAATTTTTCGCTCCTCGTGCTGGACCCCAAACCGAAGCTCGACATCGACGTCGGCCCAGGGCACCAAGCGCCCCGACTGACTCACGGCAAAGAGGCCTTCCGAGTCGATTCGGCAAACCGAAAGCTCTTGCTGTGAAGAATCTACGGTCGATATAGCAGCTCTTAGGCCCGGAATTGCTTGAGGGGTTCCCTCAAACCATTGAACGCCTGAATAAAAATAGCTGCGTCGCTGTTCTCGAAGCGCCCATGATCCTAATACCCAACAGAAGGCCGAAAAAGACGTTGCGGCAATAGCTTGCCCGGCATTGAGACCTGAGAGCGCCTTTAAAAAAAGTCCGACGCAACTTAACGTCAAAAGTCCAACAAGTGCGCGCCAGGCTCCGGGCCTTCCCATCATCAAGAGCCAAGATAATGGCGCGATCACCACTAAGGTCAGGCCGCCAACCACCTGCGCATCGCGAATTGGGGGATTCCACCACACCTCAGCCGAGAAGATCGCCGTCATGAGCACCGATGCAGGAACCAAAAGAAAAAGAGCAGCAGCCGATGCTAGTAAGGCACGCGTGGGGACAATGACCTTCATCCCCTCACTCTTGCTTCAGGCGACACCCTTGTCAATCGACGGCACCGAAAGAGATACTAAGAGCCTCGCTAACTCTCTCAACAACGGAGAAAATCATGACCAGGTCTTCACGACACCAACTCTCCATCATGGGCATGATGACCGGCACGTCGTGCGATGCCATTGACGCCGTTGTCGTTCGTTTTGAGAAAGAAAACTTCTCGCTCATTCGATCAGGTTCGCTGGCTTATCCCCGCTCGCTTCGCGAAAGAGTATTAGAATTTCAGGCTCAGGGCAGTGCACATGACATGGCGACGCTGCTCAAGCTTCAGAAGGACCTAGGCGTTTGGTATGCTAAGTGTGCTCAGCGTTTTCTGAAAACCTTCGCTTGTCCAGTGGATGTGATCGGCAATCATGGTCAAACTGTAGCCCATTTTCCAGGGCTGGGCACACTTCAGCTCGGAGAACCATCTTGGATCGCGGCAGCAACCGGCAAAACGGTGGTTTCTGATTTTCGCTCGGGTGATTTTGCGGCGGGCGGGCAAGGCGCTCCGCTAGTGCCGCGCTTTCACGTGCTTCTCATGCGCGAACGCAGCCTGCTCTCTGAAGGCTGCTCGATTCATAATCTCGGGGGGATTAGCAATCTGACTTACGCTCATCGCACCCATCGAGTCTTGGCTTGGGACACCGGCCCTGCCAATCTGTGGATCGACGCTGCGGTCGCAATGAAATCCAGCGGTCGAATGAAGTTTGACCGAGGAGGGCGTCTTGCGGCTGCGGGCTCGGTTGATTTATCGCGAGTAGAAAAACTACTTCGAGATCCCTACTTCGATCTACCCCCGCCGAAGTCAACAGGCCGAGACCACTTTCGAATTGAGAAGCTCGAAACCATCTTAGACGATCTCTCGCCAGAAGACGCTGCCGCTACCGCCACCTTCGCTACTGCCATGAGCATTGCAAGAGCCTATAAGAAGCAGATTCTAGAACGCCGTCTTCCTCTGCGCAGGATTTTCTTCTGCGGTGGGGGTGCAAATAATCCTGTTCTTTTGGGGCAAATCGAAGACCTTCTCAATCCAGGCCGAACCCAGATCATCGTCGATACAACCCGCTCGTTGGGCGTCGATCCTCAAGACATGGAAGCGGCAGCCTTCGCGTTCCTCACGAGAGAATCATTAGCGGGAAACGCGCTCGGAGGCTCCTGGACTGGAGCTAGGGCTTTTGGCCCACCAGGAAAGATCTCTCCGGCAGAAAACTGGCCGTTGCTCGTTCAGAAGCTCACTCAGTTTTCAGCGACTCAGTGAAGGAAAGGACTGACCATAGAAAACTGCTCCGCTCTGAAACTCATCAACTCCGGACTCGAGCTCGCCGTAAACAATCGCCTCTGGTCCTAAGGATTGAGGGGGTCGACCTCGGCCATCCCAAAAAACCGGCCCGCGCCACTGCGAGATCTCTTTCACAGGAGCTGCCGGAAACCGTCCTTGCCACACTCCCGGCTGAAGCTGAATCACGCTTTTTCGTAGCCTCTGACTCCACTGTACCGGAAGAGAGCCCTGCTCTAAACCGTCGATCAAGGCCAAGTGCGTGCTCCACCAAAGCTCAGGCGATCCAATGT
>JBDLQW010000115.1:0-5841 GCA_039800365.1 Pseudomonadota bacterium | reverse complement strand
GCTTCCCGAGGTGTCCATTCGTTCTCGTGCGAGCTTCGTTCGCGATGACGTGTTTTCGCAGCATCCCGAGGGAGAGCCCGGGGCGAGTACGCTTTACTCTGATCTATCGTTTTTGCTCTTGGGCTTTGTGATTGAAGAGGTTTTGGGCCAGCCGCTCGATCGTGCGTGGAACTCTTTAGGTTTCGAGGCGGGTTTTCGTCGCGTGCATCGCCAAGCGACTCGTCGACAACCGATTGACGAGCAAGTGGCAGCGACTGAGCTGAGCGAGTGGCGAGGGGGCTATCTTCAGGGCGAAGTGCACGACGAGAACTGCTGGGCGATGGGTGGAGTGGGTGGACATGCAGGGCTTTTTGGATCTTGTGCCCAAGTCGTTGCGATCGTGAATGCGATTTTTCGGGGCGAGCTGTTCTCAGCGGCAGTCGCTGATCTGCTTTTTGCGCGCATCACGCCTGCTCGAGGCAGTCCTAGGTCTTTGGGCTGGGATATTCCAACCGGCGAGGGCTCGTCTGCAGGGCGGACCTTGGCTTTGCGAGCAGGAGTGGTGGGTCATCTAGGGTTCACAGGCACCTCGTTATGGGTGGATCGCCAGTCGGGGTGGGTCTTTCTTCTTTTGACCAATCGAGTTCACTTGGGACGAGAGTCGCTCGGGATTCGGGCGTTTCGGCCCGCGTTTCATGAAGCCGCCGTAGCTGATTTGGGAATTGACCGTCTTTCGACTTTCGAGCGACGCTAAAGGGCATGTTGCCTCGGTTTGATCAATTAGAGCATGTGCATGTGGTGGGAGTTTGCGGGACGCTGATGGGTTCTTTCGCAGCGTTTTTACGTCGTCGTGGAATTCGAGTCACGGGGAGCGATCAAAATGTCTACCCGCCCATGAGTGATGTACTGGCAGCTGCCGGTGTGACCCTTTTTTCGGGATACCGTGCCGAAAATCTCACCGCGTCTGGAAGCAGGCCTGATCTTGTCGTGATCGGAAACGTGATTCGATCAGATAATCCTGAGGCCGTTGCCGCAATGAATGGCGGATACTCTTACACTTCCTTGCCCGAAGCGATGGAGAAGCTGCTACTCGTGAACACGCGAAATATCGTTGTGGCGGGCACTCACGGAAAGACGACCACTTCGAGCTTGATGGCCTTTGTGTTGAGTCATCTGAAGCAGAAGCCCAATTTTTTTATTGGCGGGGTTCCGCAGGATTTGCCTTTTAGTTTTCATGTAGAATCTCTCGAGGCTGGTACGCCGTTCGTTTTAGAGGGCGACGAGTACGATACCGCTTTTTGGGACAAGGTTCCGAAGTTTAATCATTACCTCCCGGATGATGTGATCTTAACTTCGATGGAATATGATCACGCTGATATTTACCCAGATTTTGCTGCGGTTGAGCGTGCCTTTTCTGGATTAATGAGCCGGATTCGCTCGAAGGGGCGTCTCATCTTGTGCGTGGATGAGCCAGCGGTCGCGCGAATGGCTCAGTTGGTTTCGGTACCTGTCGTGACCTATTCATCAGGAGTCGATGCAGATTTCAGGATTGGAGCCATTCGCGCCACTCATGGCGGAATGATGGAGTTCGATATTCTCGAGCGGGGTTCGCATCAGGTGTGCGAAACGTTGAGTCTTCGAATACCCGGCAAGCACAACGCCTTGAACGCCTTGGCGGTCTGGATTGAGGCGCGGCATCTAGGTCTTGACCCGGCGCGGGTTCGTGAGGCTTTGGGCGCCTTTCGAGGTGTGAAGCGCAGGCAAGAAGAACGAGGCGAAGTAGGCGGGGTGCTAGTGATTGATGATTTTGCGCACCATCCTACCGCCGTGAGAGAGACCCTAGCGGCTCTGCGTTTAAAATACCCGGGACGAAGACTTTTAGCAGTTTTTGAGCCTCGTAGCGCTACGTCTCGCCGAAAAGTTTTTCAGAAGGACTATGCGCTCGCCTTTTCGCGTGCCGATGCAATTTTCATCGCTCAGCCTTATGACCTCTCTCGACTTTCTCAGTCGGAGCAGTTTTCGAGCGATCAGTTGGTTCAGGACCTCGTGCATGGGGGGCATATGGCGCAAGTGATGCCTTCAGTGGATGAAGGTGTGGCGCAGGTTGCTCGATTCTCGAAGGCGGGCGATGTGGTCGCCGTGCTTTCGAACGGGGGTTTTGGTGGGTTTATTCCTCGGCTCTTAGAGGGATTGAGGCAGTCAGCAGCAGGAACTGAGATGGCTTAACGGTCGTCTGCCGTTGCTTTGAGAGTCAATGTGAAGGTGCTTCCCACTCCTTCTTGGCTTTCGACTTCGATCGAGCCTTCGATTTCTTGAATTAATTGCGAGACGATGGAGAGTCCAAGTCCTGTTCCTTCTCCCACGTCCTTGGTGGTGAAAAAGGGTTTGAAGATTTCATGGAGCAGGGAGCGCGGGATGCCGCAGCCCGTATCTGTTATCGAGAGTAAGACGTGGCTGGGGCCTTGGCGTCGCAAGGCAATCGTGAGTTGATGCCCTTCTTTTTTTTGGTCTTGAATCGCCTTTCGAATCGCGTGAATCGAGTTGGTAATCAAGTTCAGTAGGATGTGTTGGAGGCGAAAGGGGTCAGCGATCACTTCGATTCCCGGCTCGATATCCAGGAAAATGTGGACTCGATCGGTGCGGAGGTTCTGCCCGATGAGGGCGAGCACGTCGTCGATGATGCGTTTGGGTTCGGTGTTTTCGAGCTGAAGTTCGCCGAAGCTGCGACTCACTCCAAGTAAGCTCTGAATCAATCGCGAGATGCGATCGGTTTGTCCGACAATGACTTCTAAGCTCTTTTGTACGCGCGCAGCCGGCTGCGCCTCGAGCGCGAATGATGGAAGCTGTTGTGCGATCATTTCGGCTCGGCCGCGAATCACGCCCAGCGGTGTTCCAATCTCATGAGCGATGCCACTTGCCAGGAGACCCACTGAGGCTAGGCGATCTTGATGAGCTACTTTGGCTTCCAGTTCCTTGCGAAACCGAATGTCAACGGCAACCCCCATGTATCCCGAGATTTGGGACGATGGAGAGCGCATCGGAGTGATGGTCAGCAGAACGGGAACGAGGCTGCCGTCCTTACATCGATTGATGAGTTCGCCTTTCCAGTGTCCCACTTGGGGGTCACGGATTCGGTTCCACATTTCGAGATAAAAAGATCGAGATTGCAGGCCAGAGTGGAGCAAGGCTGGCGTTTGTCCGACTGCCTCCGATTCTGAAAATCCATAGATCCGTTGCCAAGCCGGATTCACGTAAAGCAGGACGCCCTTGGGATCGCTGATCATGATGGCTTCGCTAGAGTCTTCAACGCAGCGAAAGAAGGGGTTATGGGGGTCTTTTTGGATCGGCATGGGACCAGTGAGTAACGTGGGGTGCCCGAGCTTGCCATCTCAACCTTTTGAAAACAGGCAGGAAAGTAGTAGTTGACTTTTAGTGTCAATTATTAAAGACTGATCTCACTGTTAATATAAATTAACAGTTATTTCGAGGACCCTGGTCCGTTTGAAAGGAGCCCCCCGTGAATCAGTCTCAAGAAGTGCCATCGAAACGTGCTGGTCGCAGTCAAAGAGCTTGGAGTGTGGTCATGACTTCGGGCGTTCTGGTGTTAGCGCTGGTCGGTAGCGGTTGCGGAAAAAAGGGAACTGGAGCGTTTGTTTCAGGAGCTGAGTTCACGACGGTTGAGGAAAACGGAGAGCTCTTCGGCAACTTGAAAGTGGTGCTGCGTACAGGAAATGTGTTTCTTCCTTCGTTTGAGCTTCCGATTCTTAATCCCCGATCCGGGAGTTTACTCGGCAGTATCGCGATGCGGGATTTGCCGTCACAGGGAACCGAGCTGGCGATTCGGGTGCATCTTGGCCTGATCCCTGGCGTCGATGGAATCGATGGCGCCGCTCTTCCTAATGGTCGACCGATTCCTGTTGCCTTGAGTGCTGCCGCTCGTCCGGTGGCCGTTCAAGTTACTTCAAAAAGTCGCGTCTATTTCGCATTCGGAGACGGTGCGGCCATGATCGGGGTTGCACTGGTGATTCCGGAGCTCGATCGCCTGAGTGGCGCAATCGGCGGATTAGATGTGTTTTTTCCGTTTCTTGGAAGTAACGGGGTTCGCGGAGCTGCAGGAATTTTCACCTCGACTGCTGGAAGTCAGAGCGGCCTAGGAGTTTTCGTTGATGTGGGCTCGGTGCTGAAGACCCTGCCGTCAAAGGTGATGACTCAATCGTTGGCTCAAGTGGCGAAAGCATCGGCGAGCGCTTCAGAAGTGCAGTTTTCGAAGGGCGCTTCGCTGTCAAACACTCAAGCCTATCGACTGAATCAATACATGACTCAACTCGGAGATCGGGGACGCCGCCTTCGCTTGCAGTAATTCGTTGCCAGAGTCGTGAGGGCGCTGAGATTGAACCTCAGCGCCCTCAGAAGGATGGAGGGTATGAAAGCTTTTTGCTAGAGAAGCGTCATGCCTTCCTCTGCGTTTCAGTCTCTGGCCTTTCGAAAGCTGGTTTCGGCCCGCTTTCTTTTTTCTGTTTCCGTACAACTTCAGGCCGTTGTCATGGGGTGGATGGTTTTCGCCATCAAGAGAGACCCGCTCGATCTGGGGCTGATCGGACTTGTTGAGGCTGTTCCTGCTCTGGGTTTGGCTCTTTACGCAGGTTATGTCGTCGATCGCAGCAATCCTCTGAAAGTTTATCGTCGAGTCATTTTTGTGAGTATGCTGTCGGCGGGAATTCTGCTCTTTCAGGCTATCCGAGGCGCTGAGTGGTCGGCAGGATCACAATTGATCGCATTGTATTCGTCAGCGTTTTTGACGGGCTTAGCTCGTGGCTTCGCGGCGCCCGCGATGTTTGCGTTGATGCCTCAGGTGGTTCCTCGAGAGGCGCTCGCGGCCTCGTCGGCTTGGATGACTTCGGCCTTTCAAGTGGCTGCGATCGGAGGACCTGCCATTGGGGGCGCTCTGTTCGCATGGGGAGGAGGTGCGCTGGCATTTGGAGTGGAAGTTGCTCTTCTCTTAGCTTCTCAGCTCGTGTTGATAACGGTGGCCATTCCTATTCGGCCTGCCCCGGTGTCTGAGCGGGGACGTTTTCGAGAGGATCTGCTCGTGGGCCTCAAGTATGTTTTTGGGCACGAACTGCTGCTTTCAGCACTGGCACTCGATATGTTCGCCGTTCTTTTTGGAGGAGCCACAGCGCTTTTGCCGATTTTCGCATCAGAGATTCTGAAGGTGGGGCCCTCGGGATTAGGCTGGTTGCGTGCTGCTCCGGCTTTGGGCGCATTGATCATCAGTGTGCTCTTGATTCGTCGGCCGATCGCTCGAAACGCGGGTGTGGCCTTACTTTTGGCAGTAGCCGGATTTGGTCTTTGCATCATCGCGTTTGGCCTTTCGAGGGAGTTCTGGCTCTCTGTGGTGGTACTGGCCCTGAGCGGAGCTTTAGATAGCATTAGCATGGTGGTGCGGGGGGCGATCGTTTCACTTTGTTCGCCCGATTCGATGCGGGGACGAATTGCGTCGGTGAATTCGATTTTTATCGGCTCTTCGAATGAATTAGGGGCTTTTGAGTCGGGTCTCGCAGCTCGTCTTCTGGGAGCGGTTCCCGCCGTGGTTTTCGGGGGGATGATGACGTTAGTGGTCGTGGGGACGACTTGGAGGTTGGCGCCTCGCCTTCGGAAGCTCGATCTCGATCGGCTTGCACAGTGAACTGGGCCCGCCCATTATGACCAAAAAACGCTAAGTGTCGATTTGGGTTTCGGTTTTGCTCTATCCGAGCAAATGAATCCTACTTGTGAGCGTTGTGGAAGGCATGGGGGTCGTAACTCGTCTTACCTCAGGAAGTGCGACCGAGTCAGAGTCACGCAATATCGCTGTGTTAGCTG
>JBDLQW010000114.1:0-19142 GCA_039800365.1 Pseudomonadota bacterium | reverse complement strand
GCTTTTGATTTCCCATCTCGGCTGGAGAAGCATTTTTTGGGTGAATATTCCCGTTGCAATCTTGGGCCTCTATCTCGCGGCCAAAAACATTGAAAGCACCCGCCATTCGGTCAGTTCGTTTCGTTTTGATTGGCTGGGTGCACTTTTGCAGGCGGTCGCATTAACCTTACTCCTTTTTAGCGTTGATCCGCCGATGACCCCTTGGATTCGAAGGCTGCTCGAGCAGCATCCGGGCTTGAGCTGGTACACCATCAGCGTCGCTGCCCTGTTCTTTTTGGCATTTCTCTGGGTTGAGGCACGGGCGCGGTTTCCCTTGCTCGACCTGAACCTGTTGCGGATTCGGGCGTTCTGGATGCCCAATCTTGCGGGTTTTCTGACTTTTGTCGCTTATTCGACTGTTTCGGTATTAACGCCATTTTTTCTAGAAGATGCGATGGGGTTCGCCCCTTCTCGCGCCGGCCTTTTCATGACGGCGATTCCGTTGACGATTTTCGTGGTGGCTCCGGTTAGCGGTTGGCTTTCGGATCGCATCGGAAGCGTATGGCTCAGTGTGGCTGGCGGTGTGGTGGGTGTTTTGAGTTTGCTGGCAAACGGGGGATTGCTCGGCGCGGGAATTCTCGCCGACAGCAGTGCGCTTCGGCTGATTCTGGGACTAGGCTCCGTGGGTGTAGCAACGGGTTTGTTTCAGTCTCCGAATAACAGCGCGATCATGAATGCCGTTCCGCCCGAGAAATTGAGTTTGGCGTCGGCGCTTTTGGCTACCTTTAGAAATTTAGGTTTGGTCATCGGAACTGGAGTGTCGACAGCAGTGTTTTCTTGGCGTCTAGGAACTGCGGGCGATCTTACTGAAGCGTATCATTTCACTTTATTGATCGCGGCGGGAGTGGCGTTGTTTGCTGTGTTGGTGTCATTTGCTCGTCGCCAGACCCCAGGGTAAGCGCATTTCGTCGAGTCAACTCAAGGTTTCTACGAAACATTGCCGGTTTTACACGAGCGAGAGCCGATGAGCGAACGCGGTTGCGGTACTCGGTCTCTGATTCTCTTTCCAGGAGCTCCCATCGATCTAGAGCAATGGCGCTTGTTGGTGCCGTGCCTTCAGTCGCAATTTCGCGGCGTACGGGTTTGCTATTGAAGGGGCAGACCTCTTGGCAGAGATCGCACCCTGCGATCCAGGTTCCCATTGCGCGCTCTTGTTCAGGGGTGAGCTCAAGAGAGCCACGTTTTTCTAGAGTGAGGTAGGCGATGCATCTGCGCGAATCTACCGATCGATTGGGCTCGATCGCATTGGTAGGACAGCCCTGAAGACAACGACTGCAGTTCCCGCAATAATCAGGAAGCACCTTGGGATTTGAGTGAAGCGATCGGTTGAGGAGCGCGACGCCGATAAACGTGTAGCTACCTTCTTGAGGATGAATGAGCATCGAGTTCTTTCCGATCCAGCCCAAGCCACAGAGTGCGGCCCAAGTGCGCTCGAGAACAGCGCTCGTGTCGACACAAACTTTCCAACTCAGTCCCATGCTCTGATTTTTACCGGCCGTTTCTCTTAAAATGGCGTCGAGCCTAATCGATAGCCGCTCGTGATAGTCGTCTCCGTCGAGGTAGCGCGCGTATCGCGGGCCCACGCGTGGGTCGAGCTGCCCAGCGGGGCGCTTGCGATAGGGTAAAAGAACGCAAAAAATGGACTGGGTTTCAGGGAACACAAGCCGAGGATCGGCGCGACGGTCGCGGCCCCGCACCAGGTATTGCATTTCACCTGCGTTGCCCCGCTCTAACCAGGCATCATAGAGTTTCACTTGATCTTGATACAGCTGCCACGCGGGCGCGAGATCAACCCCTCCCGCGGCAACAAAACCTGCGTTGAGGGCAGCAGTTTTCAGCGCTTCAAGGAGGTCGTGCTCAGTCAGTAGCCCTGCTCCTGCCACGCGCAGATTCCACCTTCCAATGAGCGCAGGTTCTCGAACCCGAGTTGTCTGAGTGCCATCAGCGCATGCAAGCTTCGAACGCCATGGGCACAGTAAAGAACAATGGCGTCGTCTGGATTCAGTTCACGTGGTCCGCGGAAAGAAATTTCGCCCAGGGGAATCAGCTTGCAGCCCTCAATTCGGCTCTCTTCATATTCCTCAGGCTCGCGAACATCGACGAGAACGACGCTTCCGAGTTCTTCTTTCAGTTGCGACGCTGAAATCAGCCATTCTTGCATGATTAGTGCGCTCCTCGCCATTCTTGGGCTGGGCTAAATTCTTTCGCTGGCAGCGTGAGCCCCGGGGCAGCCTCAGTCATGACGGGAGCGCGTCTGATGACTTTCAAGACTTTGCCTACCAAGTCATGCGGCATGGCTTCCGTGATCTCGGCCTCGATGAGATCGCCGGGCCTGAGCGGATTTTCCGTCAGCGCTTCTTCAAGCTCGCCTAGGTCATTGATCAGCACATGCCCGTCGATTTCTTGCGCTTGCGTGGGCATACGACCTTGAAGCAAAAGCTCGCTTTCCTCGCTGGCACCTTCGACGAGCAGAGCGACTCGGCTTCCTAAATAACGCTCGTTTCGAGCGAGGGATTGTTTCTGCAAAAGCTCAATGAGCTTCTTTGCTCGTCGTCGCTTCGTATTGGCGTGAATCTGGCCATCCATCTCTGCGGCCTTGGTTCCCTCTTCCTTCGAGTAGCGAAAGACCCCGACATGATCGAGGGCCAGCGTTTCGAGATCAGCGCACAGTTCTTGGAATTCTTCCTCGGTTTCACCTGGGAAACCCACGATGATGGAGGTTCTAAAAACAATTCCGGGGATCTTCTCGCGAAGCTTGGTCACCAGATCAAAGAGCTTTGCTTTGGTGAGCCGACGGTTCATCGACTGGAGCACTCGATCGTTGGTGTGCTGGATGGGCATGTCGAGGTACTTCACGATTTTAGGCTCTCGAGCGATGATCTCGACGAGCTCATCGGAGAACTGATCAGGGTACACGTAGTGTAGTCGAATCCATTCGATGCCATCGACTTTCGCGAGCTCGGGCAAAAGAGTTTCGAGTCGCTCGCGGTATTTCCACTCCATTCCATATTCGGTCAGGTCTTGTGCGACGAGGTTGAGTTCTCGAACACCTCTGGCGGCCAGCTGCCGAGCCTCCTCGACTAGTGAGGCCACCGTTCGTGAGCGAACGTTGCCTCGTAGCTTCGGGATGATGCAGAAAGCGCAGCGTCGGTTGCAGCCTTCAGAAAGCTTTAAATAAGCGGTGTAGAGCGGACCAGTATGAATTCGGGGGTCTTTCTCGGTGTGAATGAAGGCTGGCTGGTCGATGTAGGAGCGTTTAGGAAGGGGGGCGCCCATCTCGCGCGCCTTCTCGCTCTCTTTTAGAAGCTCAGTGATTCGATGGTATTGACCGGTTCCAATGAACAGATCGACTTCGGGCATCTCGCGCTCAAGTTCTTTCGAGTAGCGTTGAGGTAGGCAGCCCGAGGCCACGAGTACTTTGCATTTTCCATCGTCCTTGTGCTGAGCCATCTCGAGAATCGTTTCAATCGATTCTTCCTTCGAAGCTTGAATGAAGGAACACGTGTTGACGATGATGACTTCGGCTTGTTCCGGAGCTTGAACGACTTGATATTTGTCTTTTTCGAGCAGACCCAACATGACCTGAGAGTCGACGAGGTTTTTAGGACATCCAAGACTCACGAAATAGACGCTGTTTTTCGAAGGGGTAGGGGTACTGCTCATACTTCAGTTCTTTCTGTCGTTCTGTAGAGATCGGGGCTGGGTTGAAGAGACTTTCCGGGCGTTAGTGATTGGCGACCTTAATCGCGAAAATTTCCAAATTGCATCGGAACTTTCAGCTGGTCTTGCTGACTTCGAAGGTGGGCAATTGCTGTTTGAAGGTCATCTCGGCTCTTGCCTGAAACGCGCACTTGTTCGTCTTGAATTTGAGCGGTGACCTTCAACTTGCTGTCTTTGATCGACGCGATGATTTCTTTTCCTTTTTCTTTTGAAATCCCTGCTTGAACGATGATCGTTTGTCGCGAGCTTTGGCCGAAAGCGACTTCAACGTCCTTGTACTCCAGTGACAATAGCGAGATTCCCCGTTTCACGAGCTTGCTTTGCAAGATATCGTTTACGGCTTCGAGCTTTCCTTCCTCAGAGCACCACAGTGTGATGGTCTTGGCCTTTTGGTCGAGCTTGATCTCAGACTTCACGCCTTTGAAGTCAAAGCGCTGTCCCAATTCTTTCGAAGCTTGGTTGATCGCATTGTCGACTTCCTGCCAGTTCACTTCCGAAGAGATATCAAATGAGGGCATAGTGGGTCGAATCCATACAAAAAGAGTCCACTAAAGGCAAGGGGGCGATTTCCTCAAGAGTTTCAGGGTGCTTGGAAGCACTAATGCCAGGATTCCAATGAGGGGGATGCGATGGAGCGAGATCCACGCATGTCGCTCGACACCCCAGACGTTTCGTCCGGTCAAAGTATAGAAAAGGAAAAAGGCCCAGAGCGAAACCGAGGCTTGGCGTTGCTCGGAGGGCGTCGCATGGGGGTCAAGCGCCTGGCAGGCTGTCGCGTACAGGAGCGGCAGATAAAAAACCCCTAAGTGATGCCAAGTCACGGGGGTCAGAAGGGGCACCCAGGCCAGAAGAATCGCTGCTTTCGTGGCAAGCGCAGAGGTCGATTCTGAGGCGGCGGATAGAGTCTCAGATGAAGACCCGCTTGAAGACCGCCGAAGGGTTGGCAGAAACGCAAGAAGGGCTGTCAGCAGCGCGAGGATCACTGGTACGATTCGCGAAGAAACGCCCAGCCTGGAGCTCCAGCCGTGAAGGGCTGCCGATAGGTTTTGAAAGTGAATCATCTCGGCTGAGCCAAAATTAGCGGGGTCTTTCAGGGCGAAGAGCCATTTTTGAAAAAGATCGCCTGCTAGCGCGAAAGACCCCTGAAAGATACCGAGGCAGACGTAAGGAGCGAAGTAAAACACGAGCGTCCACGCCGTGATCCTGAGAACCTGCCTCCAGTCGCGTTTCCAAATCCAGAAGGCGCCCAGGAGCGCTGGAAAAATCTTGAAGCTAATGGCTAGTGCAAGCGCTCCAGCCGAGAGGTGTTTTCGAATCGCGGGTCGGATGGTTGGGCTTCGAGCGGGGTCATGGAGCTCAATTCCATCTTGAGCCAGGGCTACTAGGGCCAGCCCCAAAAGCAGGAGGCTCAGATTTCCACTGATCCAGGAGTCATTAATCGAGCGACTCGCTAGCAAGAGCGTGATCCAGATCGGTCGCAGGGGCTGACGGGTCTTGGGCCAGCGCTTCACGCACCAGAGCATCGAGCCCCAGAGAGCAAAAGCCAGAATCAAATAAAATCCCACTCTTCCGTGAAATTCACCAATCCAAGAGAAAAGTGCGAAGAAGCTTGCTGCTCCTAAGGGGTATAGAAACCCTCCCATCGAGGAGCGTTCGGGCGAGTACAGGCTGCTCCAGTTGCCCTGCAAAAAACTCAGCCCCGCCCGGTGAAACGTATTGTAATCGACATGAGTCAGCCTCATGTGAATTTGAAACATCCACGCCAGCAAAAACGCGATCAGCAAAAACAGAGCGCGATCAAAAAAGCTACTCTTTGACCACATCAGTTTTTGGGGGGACCTTGAACTCAAAGGGCTCACGGGCGGCAGCATTTCCCATTTTAATGTTCGAGAGCTCGATGGTGGCGCGATTACCGTCTTGGTAGTCGAGAGCCAGTTTTGAGATGATCGGATCGGCTTCAGTGATCGAGACTCGTGCTTGTTTTAAAGCAGAGTCTTTTTTGGGAGCTAAAAGAAATTCACGAGGCCCCACGCTCTTAATCCGAAGCCCTTGTTTCTGGGCTTGAGAAAATTTTCCCGCAAGTAATGCATCCAGTAGTTTGCTTTTTACTTGTGAAGCCTTCTTGACGATCACTTGTCCGTTCTCGGTTTCGTCAAAAGGTGGCGTGTAGATCCAGAGCGTCTTTCCGTTGCTGACGACTAGCCCTGGTTCGGGTTTTGTCGTTTCCCAGCGTAAGAGGTTGGGCGCCTTCCACGACAGCGTTCCCGTGCTGAGCTTGCGATCACCGAAAGTGGCAGAGGTCTCTTCTTGAGAGAACTCTGCAGTCAGTGACCCCGCTCGAGCATAGTGGCGCTCCACTTCCGCTAGCAACGCGGGGACCAGCTCGGCGCCGGAGCGCTTCTTTGCTTCGGCCGGATGCTCCTGGCCTGCTGCTGAAATTGGGGTGCCAGCGACGAGGCATGACCAAGCGAAGATCGCGCTGGTAGAAAGCAGGCTGGTGGGCTTGAGCCACGTCCGCATCTCAGTGCATCCTTACCGACACCATCTTGGAGACGCCCGGCTCTTCCATCGTCACTCCGTAAAGCGTGTCATTGAGCTCCATGGTCTTCTTGTTATGCGTGATCAAGATGAACTGGCTCTTCACCGACATTTCTCGAAGTAGCGCGTTGAACTTTCCGACGTTGGCGTCATCCAGCGGGGCATCGACTTCATCGAGAACGCAGAAGGGCGAGGGCTTAACCATGAAGATGGCAAAGATCATCGAAACGGCTGTGAGAGCCTTTTCTCCGCCGGATAGGGCCTGCATGTTGACGATCTTCTTGCCAGGAGGTTGCGCCAAGATGTCGACTCCGGCGTCGAGAATCTCGGTTGAGCCTTCGGGGTAAACGAGTGAGAGCTTGGCTTGGCCTCCTCCGAAGATGATCGGAAAGAGCTTCTCAAAGCGATCTGCAATCGCCTCAAAGGCCTTTCTAAAGCGCTCTTCCGAGGTTTTATTGATGTGCTCGATAGCTTCTTGAAGATTTTCAAGCGAGCGCTCAAGGTCGCGCTTCTCGGCGCAGAGGTGCTCAAATCGACGTTGAAGGTCGTTGAACTCTTGCTCTGCCATGGGGTTGACTTCACCCAAGCGCCGAATGCGTTCGCGAATGCGTTCGACCTCCTCGTTCAGGAGCTTCTCTTCCTCAGCCGTCATCTCTGCAGTGACGACCGGCGCTTCCATCTCTTCCTGAATGGCAGCTGAAGCGGGCGTGATCAGGCAATCGACGCCATATTTCTCTTCGAGGTTTTGATTGAGATGCGCGAAATCGCCGTTGAGCTTTTCGATTTCGAGAGCCAGCGACATGCTATTTTGGTTTTTCGCTTCGCCTTTTTTATGAAGGCTCTTGATGCGCTCAAGGCCTTCATTCACTCGGGCCGAGACGATTTCGAGTTGGTTCTTGGTTTCGGAAAGCTTGGTCTCGAGATCTGCCACGAGATGAACGAGCTCTTCGATCTTAGCTTCGCTGCGGTCGTCGCCTCCGCTGTGCTGCGATCGTTCTTGGGTGGCGCGTTCCAAAAGGCGTTGAATCTCGGTGATCCGGCGGTCGCGATCAGCAACCACCCCCTCGAGAGAGAGGTATTCGCGGCGGAGACTCTGGGCTCGCTCTCGAACAGAGGCCTCACCCACTTTGAGGTTTTGCAGTTCGCTCTCTAGGGCGCGAAGCTCGAGATCAAACTGATGCACTTCCGCTTCACGGGTCTTGAGAGACGCCTCCAGCTCTGAGCGGTCGGTGAGCAGCTCGCTTAAGCGTTGCGAAAGCTCCTCCATCTCCGATTGACTACGGGTGCTTTCTTCTTGGGCACGGTGTTCTTGTGCCGAAAAGCGCTCGAGATTCTGCTGAGCATCTTGCACTGTGCGCTCAAGCTGCTTGGTTTCACGCTCGATGGTGCCGCAGGAGATCTCGAGTTCGCGAAGGCGCTCTTCGTTGCTCGAAAGGGTGCCGCGAGCAGTTTCCAGGGCGAGCCTGGTTTTTTCGGTTTGAGCCTGGTGCTCATCGTGTAGCGCTTGGGCGCCCTCGACGCTTGACTCGAGCTCAGCTACTGCGCGCTTGCGGCCTAAGATGCTCGAGGCTTTGTTCGAGTTTAGGCTTCCCCCGCGAAGTTCCGCGGTGCCAGCAGAATGAAGGTCGAGAGCGATTCCGTCGAGAGAAACAAGCGACCAACCCAGCTCAATAAAGCGCTGAAAGCTATCGCTGGAAATAAAAGAACCCAAGGGGGCTGAGTCACGAACAAGAGCGACCTGATGGCAAGCATTCAAAGCAGACTCGGCAAGCGGCGTGTTCGCTTTAGAGTTCGCTCGCACGTGTTGAGCCAGAGTTCCTACAAAATCGAATCCCGCCTGCTGAAGGAGCGCTTCGACTTCAGATGGAGTGACGCTCGTGTTGCCCGATTTTTGAGGCCAAATTCCGGCCAGTCTCACGCAGGCACGGCCCTGGTTGAGAAGCGCCAGCTCTCGAAGTGCTTCGACGGCGAGGGAGGCGTCTTTCGAAAGAAGTCCTTCAAGCTGGCCTTCGAGCCAGCCTTCCATTGCTGTTTCGAACCCTGCATCGACATCAATCAGGTCGGTTAGAGCCGTCAGGCCCGCTTTGCCGTGCTCACTTGCCCAGTTGAGAATGGCTTTGGGTCCGTCAGCCATTCCTTCATGCGACTCGAGTAGCTCCCGCATGCTTTGAAGCTTGGCGCGCTGGCGGGTCAGCTCACGAAGGCTTTCGTCTTCTGCTCGTTCTTGTTGCCGGAGGGTGCCTTCAAGATCGCGAATGGCAAGTTGCTGCTGATTTCTAGCCTCACGGTAGTGATCGCGTTCAGAGGATTGGCGTTCGAGTTCCGCTCGGGTTTCGGAAAGACGGGTTTGGTCTTCCTCGAGGCGCAGCTTGGCGTTCTCAGACTCTTCCGAAAGGCGCTGGAGTTGTTCTGTTAAGCTTTCGATTCGGCTAGATAGACCGGCCGAACGCGCATGGAGTTCATTCGCTTGTTCGAGTCCTTGTAAAAGGGCTCGTTGGGATTGCTCGAGAGATCGACGTGCGCCCTCAGTAGACTGGCGTTTTGCTCGAACTTGTTCTTCATGGTCTTGCGCTCGCAGCTGAGCGGCTTGCAGAAGTTCTTGGCTTTCTTCTAGCTCTTGCCTCTGTTCGGCAAGCCGCGATCGATCGGTTTCAACGCTTTGGCTGAGTTCAGAGCGTTCGCGATCGAGATTCTGGAGTTGTTGCTCTAAGTCGCCTTGACGACGACGCGAGAGATCCAGCGCGCTCTGCTCACGAGTGAGTTCAGTTCTCGCGTTCTGAAGAGTCGATTGAAGTTCTTCCACAGACTTTGAGTCGGTGAGTTGCGAGATGCGATCGACTTCAATCGAGTTTTCTACTGTTTGCAGCTCAGAACGAAGAATGGTGAGTTCTTCATCTAGGGTATTCTTAGAGCCGTGGAGCTCGGTGAGTTTTTGTTGAATCACGCGAGCTTTGCGGCGACCCCAGGTGAGCTCTTTTTCTGTGAGCTCAGACCGAAGCTTATTGTACTGGCGGGCTTTCTGAGCCTGGCGCTCGAGAGAACCGAGGTTGCGCTCAATTTCTTGTACGACATCTTGAAGGCGCGAAAGATTCGACTGGGTCGCCTCCATCTTTCGAAGAGATTCCTTCTTTCGGGCTTTGTACTTTGCAATTCCCGCAGCCTCTTCGATCAGCAAGCGGCGCTCTTCGGGCTTGGCGTTCACGATTTTGCCGATTTGGCCCTGCTCAATGACCGAGTAACCTTTGGCACCAACCCCGGTGTCCATGAACAGCTCTTGGATGTCTTTTAAACGCGCTGGCGAGCCATTGATGAAATATTCGCCCTCACCGGAGCGGTAGACTCGACGGGTAACGGCAATCTCCTTCGAGCGCAAATGAAGCGGGATGTCTTGAGTTGTAGCTCCTGAGGCGGGATCGACATCTACAGCATCGGTTTCGAGAACCATGGTGGCTTCGGCGAGGCCGAGGGGTGAGTAGCGCGAGCTGCCATTGAAAATCAGGTCTTCAGAACCTGTTCCTCGCATATGCTTGTAGGACTGCTCGCCCATGACCCAGAAGAACGCGTCGACAATATTGGACTTTCCGCAGCCATTCGGGCCCACGATTCCGGTAATGCCCTTATCGAAATGAATAACGGTTTTGTCTTTGAATGACTTAAAGCCTTGAATTTCCAAGCGTTTAACGCGCATCGATCTTCTCCCCACTCTAGAATGCCCGACTCTAGCAACCAAGAATGAAAAGGCAAGGCAGCTTTTTGACGCTGGGGTGGGGGTGGAAACTGAAGCTAGAAAAACACGCGAGCCTGGCCGGGGGCGACCCGACCAGGCTCCGCTTCTGTCTGAGATCTATTCAGATTCTCTGGAGAGTCTTCCTTCCGCGAGTCCTCGATAGTTGGGCCAGAACCCTGACATCGGAACCTCCTTTCAGTTCGGCCATTTACGCCGACTGGGTCGGAAGACCTTAAGTAGATTTAATTTTCTTTTTGCTGTGGCTGTCGCGGTCGCCTCCGGCCAGAGGCGATCCAGGCAGTCCGCGGGCTCCGCACACGTGTTGGCGGTTTGGCCCACGCTACCTTAACTTCGGAGGGCCGGTTTCATGACTTTCGATCTGCACGCGATCCGTTAATGGGACGCTCTCTCTCTGAGCTGTTCTTTTTTCCATTCACGTCCTCCGTTCATCCATGAAAATCAGATTAGTTCAGTCGGGAACGTTCCATAATGTGTCTGAGGCGACAATTTTTTTTCACCCGTGAAATTAATGACTTAGGGTCAAAAAAAGTGGTTCGATGGAGTTGATCCGGACGGTTTCGGGGAGGTTTCGGGCGGTGTTTTGCTGGAGATCGAGCGAATCGGTGTACCCGAGTCGAGCGCTCGAGAGCGGCGTGAGGCGTTGAAGGCACTGGGGCCACCCAAGGCGGTACTGAGGGCGAAGTGCTGAAATCAACAGCCCTACAGCCCCTGCTTGGCAGGGTCTTGCTTGGTACTCGGTATAAAGTGTTGAAATCTCATACAAAAAGTCAGGACTTTACAGATTTGACTCACCGTGGCATACCTTGCCGTCGACGTAACGCGCTAAGTCATAATTTTGGGGGCGTTTTTGTTGGATTTGAGTTTTCAGGGCAGAGCGAGCTTTCGAACGGGGGGTCTTGGCCTCATGCTTTTGAGCCTTTGCGCCTTGCCTCAGCCGCTTCAAGCCGCCCAGGGAAAAAATAACGCTCCTCGATTTCGAGCCACCGCCATTGTCGATTTGGGCTCGAACCTTCTAGCTGGGGAAGCCAGCGCTCAGTCGGTGTCGTCTAGCCTGTTGTTGATTCCTTCCTATCAGATTTCAGAGACGTGGAGTGCTGGAGCGATCGTCGCGGCGCTCAAGAACCTTTCGGGTTGGCGAGAGTTTTCGCTGTTTGATCCGTCGGTTCGCGTGATGCACGCGCCCTTATCGTTAAATCCCTATCTTTCCGTTTCTCCCTCGTTCTGGGCAGTGATTCCTGTTTCAGAAAGATCTCTTCGCTCTGAAACCTTGGTAACCGCTTTCAGGCCGGTTCTTCGCTTCAGCGGAAATTTCTCTCGGCTTCGCGGTGAGTTTTGGAAGCAGGTTTTTGTGTCTCATGAGGTGGGGCTCTCAAAAGCTTTTCATGTGTATCGCACTTCGCTGGGTGGAGCGCCCAACACCTCCTGGCGCCTCTCTAACTGGTTGAATGCTGGATACTCGTGGAGCTCGAAGTGGTCTTTTTCAATCGACTTCATTCGGAACGCCGGCTGGAGCTACGAAGGGCAGGCTCGTCACTCGTTCTCGCTCGGCGAGACACTGAGTTACCAAGTGACTCCCGCATGCTCGTTATCTGTTGGGCATACCAACGAGGGTGACGTTTTGCGCGCTAATGGTTTGTCGTCGAATATCCAGATTTTCGACTCGGTAGGGTCGCGATTTTTCACGTCTGTTTTGTACAGTTTTTAGATGAAGGGAATGCTCATGATGCCGCTGATTTCTTCGTTGTTTCGAAAGCCATTCGTAGTCCTGCTTCTTGTTTCGGCTACTGGCGCGGGGTGCGCGAAAGTTCGAACGCCGTCGTTCCCTAACGGCTCTGGCGAGAACATTTTCGAGGTGGCGCTCTTTTCGAAGACCGATATGAGCCTCGAAACCGAGACGCGGGTCGATCGCGCCTCTGACAGCGCCAAAGAGTCGCGAGCGCGAAAGCTTCGACCCGTTCTTTACGCTTCGAAGACACAGGTTCGCGCGGCTAAAGCACCAGCGGGCCTTCAGCCCATGTTCAAGGAGCTTGAAATTTCGGGAATGGGCGAGAAAACCTATGGACTTCGTTTTCGAGTAAATCGGAAATTCGTGACGGCCTTTCGAGTCGTCGAGCAAGTCGAGGAGCTTTCGCCTCCGGAACAAGAGCTGATTCAGAGATCGGCA
Source organism: Pseudomonadota bacterium (assembly GCA_039800365.1). Classification (GTDB taxonomy): domain Bacteria; phylum Bdellovibrionota; class UBA1018; order UBA1018; family UBA1018; genus CAIOHW01. Next base: position 6,933 of record JBDLQW010000114.1, on the reverse strand, counting down.
ACTGGCGAGGCGCTGCTCCCGCTCTTTCAATATCCAGTGAAGTCCTATGGCAGAGTTGTACGCGCCAAGAATGACCTTGGTGAGGAGACCTCGACCCTAGAGCTGAAGGCGACGTCTTGGAGCGAGGCGACCCATGTTCAGCTCTCAACGCTCCTTGAAGATCGTGTGGCTGTTGCCCCCGCAGAGATCGAGCAAGGCGAGCGGATTTTCTCTAAAACAGTGCTCGAGGGCGAGGTTTTCTCTAAGGCAGAGTTAGAGTCTGAGCTGGATGTACGCGTTGCGCGAGAGGGGCGTTTTACAGCCACTCTTGATGGCGCCGAGCTGCTCTTGCAGGAGCTGCTTTCTCTCGACGACGCATCTGTGAGTGCCAGCCAACGTGAGCAGATTCGCGCCGTCGATCGGGGCACTGGAAAATCGCGCGATATTGCTCGTTGTACGGAGTCTGAGGCTCGGCGATCAGGCGTAAAAGACTGCGTGAAGGTTGCCCGATATCGCGTGCCGGTTTCGTACGTTCAGGCAAGCCTTAAGGTGATCGATTCTGAGGGTCATGTCTCGGCGGATCTTCAGTTCAAGCCTGCACGACGGGAACAAGCTCAGTTAGTTCGACTTGAAAAAGATGCATTGGCAGTTGAAGTGGGAACGAGCAGTCTCGACCCAAGGCGATCACTGCGGGTTGCTGAAGCTTCAAAGTGGGAATTCCTTTTCCGTCGAACGCTCGAGGATAGTCCGAACTCGTTTGATTTTACGTTTGCCGGCTCTTCAGGGCCGCTCGAGATTGTCCGGTTGATCTTCGAAAAAGATCGCCTTCGAGTGGTACGCGCCGATCCGATGATTCCCACTCGTGGAGGCAATCGGAACGACCTGACTGATTTGATGTCGCTTCCTGTGCAGTATTTTCGGGAAGACCCTCGCGATTCGCAGGGGCATCTGCTGGCAAGCCCACGATTGATTCCGTGTGAGCCCGGCCACCCCGATGCGGTGGCGTCAGTGAGTTGGGAGGGGAATTCGATTCCGCCCATTTCCTCGGCGTTGAATTACTATGAACTAGGCCAGTGCTTCGCAGGATCTACAGACGTCACGGCGTCTTCGGTTGATAATCGTTTTGAAAAAGACGGACTGCTGAGCTTTTCGCTCAGCACGACTTATTTGAACGCACCAGGCACCGATTGCGGCGGCGTTTTATCGGCAGGCTACTTCGATCAGGTACAGTCCACTTTTACGTTTCAAGAGCGGTATTCTTTTAAAAAGTATGCACTCATTGGAACCGCATCCCAAAAGTCAGCAGAGGTTCCTCTTCTGGCGATTCCGTATGAAGCTCAAAAGAAGCTGGGTTTTGGGATTTTCACTTACAGTAAAAAAACTCCGAACTCCTATGGCAACGTGGGCACAGACGGCACCGTCACTCCGCTTCCGGCGCTCTTTGATTTGCGGGGCGGAAAGAAGATTCGATATGTCCTTGCTGGACTTCCAGGCGCGAACGAGGATCCGGAGCTTCGCGCTCGGTTGATTGCCGCCACCCGTGAAGTGATTGCTGACTGGAACGAGGCCTTTCGCCGGGCCTTTGTCGGAACCTCGTTCGAGCGCTCGGGTGATGTCCTTGAGCTTCAGGTGGAAGGAGAGGCTGGGGCGCCAGTTGCGGCCCTGGGTGACCTCGATGTGAATCACATTTACTACATTCCCAAGCGCACGAGTTCTGGTGTGATTGGCTTGGGTGGGGCGCATTCAAATCCTCGCTCAGGCAAGGTTGAGGCGGCTTCGGTCTTTATTTACGGCGGAAATATCCTCTCTTTTGTAGAGAGGATGAAGGAGATGCGGGCGGCTCGCGAGCAGTTTCGAAAGGAGTTAGCCTCACCCCTCGTTCAGATGCCTCAGGCGCCCGGAAACCTCATGACTCCGGCGGCGTCTCGAGCCTCGTCGCAGGCGGGGCTGGGTTCTCGCTCAACCCCATCGCTAGCGCCCCTGGGTGGGCGACAAGCGGCGGCCCTCAAGGCTCGAAGCGGGCGCTCGTTTGGTACGTCGATTGAAGAGCGTCGCGAAATGCTCTCGCGACTGAAGGGGCGACCTTCTGAACTCGCCTTTTATGAGGCGTTTATGCAGGGAGCCCAAGAGGGTGCGCTGTCGAATGTGCCTCGTATGAGCGGCTTGATTAGTGAGAAGCTCTTACGAGTGCTGTCGGCACGAGGGGCACGAGACGGGCTGGAGTCGTTGAGAGCGACCGCGAAGCGTTCGAATACTCTGGCCACGTTGGTAGACCGTCTCACGAGAGCCCATGTGTGCGTGCACGAGGCTCCTGAGTTGTCTCGAAGCATGATCGAGAGTGACCAAGAACAGTCCGATCTCGACTTGGTGATTGGGGTTTACAAGCCCACGTTAGCCCATGAGATTGGCCACAATCTGGGGCTTCGCCATAACTTCATTTCCTCTTATGACCGCGCGAACTGGAAGTTCGCTACATCTGACAGTTCGAAGCGCGATTATTCGTCCGTGATGGATTACCTTTCTGAGGATGATCACTACGATGGGATGGGTCCTCAGGACGTGGCAGCGATTCGGGCCGCCTATGCAGGAGTGCTTGAGTCGATTAAAGGCGAGAAGCTCTCTCTCGACCAAGTTTTGGCTCGCGCCAAAGCATCGAGTTGGAATCAATTGACGTCAGATGGCGTTCGCGCCGCTGAGGTTAAGCCCTACCAGTTCTGCTCGGATGAGGATGCGGGTCAGACGCCGATTTGTAATCGGTTTGATCGTGGCACCACGCCAGCAGAGATCGTTCAAGCCTCGATCGATGATTATCGAGAGCTTTATCGGATGCGAAATTTCGCTGGAAACAAGCTGAATTTCAGCGTTCTTGGCTCAGGTGAGTACGTGGGTCGGACCATGGCTCGTTTTATGCCGATTCGTCAGTTCCTCGAAGAAACGATCTATCAAGCCATTCAGGGCTCGGATGAGGTCAATGGGTACGCCGAAGCGGCCATCGCCGGGATGGAGTTCTTTCACTCTGTCGTTCGCACGCCGGATGCGTCTCCGCTGTTGAACGAGAGCGAGCGCGTGATGGCGGCTCAACTCGAGGATAATCGCACCGTAAAGGTCGAGAGAAAATGGCTCAAGGACGTTCGCTTTGACCGTGAGAGTGATCGTCTTCGAATTCGTGGCATTGAGTTCGACAAGGTCATCTCACTGATGATGCTGACAGAAAGGCAGCTGGGATTCAGCCGGTATGAGGAAGCAAATCTCCGGTTCTCTTATCCAGAGTTTGAACGAATGGTTTTTGGCGGCAAGGTCAAGTCGCCGCTGGAGTTGCCGACCTACGGTTTGCTCGCTGAGGTGCTTTCGAACCAGGTGACCCCTTATGGCGTGGTGCTTGCTGAGAACGGAAAATCTGCGGGTATGATTCCATTAGATTCGCGATTCTCCTCTGAAGTAACCGAAATGATGAGAATGTACGCGATCATGGGCGGAGTGGTTTTTCAGGATGTTGATGGCCTGGATGTTTCTAGCAATGGTTCGCGTTTGTTTCAGGTTTTCTCGGCCTTTTCACAGCCTGCCAGCGCGGCGGCGGTGCTACGGCCAGGAGCCTCGAAGACGGATGGAGATCAGTTAAAGTATTGGGCGCCAGAGGGAGCTCTGGTGGCGAAGTCCTTGATCGATCGGATGCAATTGCTGGAGCAGATCCAAGGACTTCGAGGATCTTTGATGAAATCGGTCGAGCAAGTTTCTGGAAAAATGACCGAGCTCGCGCAGGCGAGGTCGGCTCAGCCGGTCGATCCAGCAAGGCTAGACCAATTGAAGGGCGAGCTGATGCAGCTTCTGGTTTCCGCTAACGAAGAACTTGCCAAGCTGCCGGCAGCCGCTGGTGTTCGAAAGCTGGAGGTGATGCTGGGCGCTTTAGATCAGGTCACCTCGGCTGCTAGTGCTTTGGAGCAGGCTGCCAAGGACTACGAAGGTCATGCCTTGCAGCTTGCCGTAGAGCAGCGGCGCAGCCAGATTGTCACAATGATGAGACAAAACCCTGTGCTTGCAGAGCTGCTTTTGGCGGTTGCCGATGCACCGGGCATGAGTGAGTTCTTCAAGGTGTTGGTGAGTTCTTACTCGAACGACTCTGAGCGTGGTTTGCTGTTCTCGAACCTTGAGATCATGAATCGTCTTCTGCTTTCGGCCCATCCCGAGTTGAAGCGGTAAAAACTGCCGAGTGGTGTGCTGACTTGTTGCGTGAATGGGGCCGCTTCTGAGAGAATTCGAGATGAATGCGCTTATCTTGGATACGAATGAAACGGCGAGGGCTTTCCATTGGTTGCGGACGATGGCTGGCAGCAGTCGTTCTCCTGGGTTATTGCGCTCAGGCAGGTGAGTTGGAACTCAAGATTCCATTTCCAATTGCGATTCGACAAGAAAACCCGCCTTCTCGAGAGAATGGGGGGTTTAAAGTCGACTCGAGCACCACGGCGGTGCTTCAGAAGGGTAAAGATACCGAAGAACTTCAGTATGTCGCGCGGTTTCGCGTGCGCTTGAGTCGAAAGAAGTGGAGTCTTGCCTCTTTAAGTCTTCCGAACCTTCGGATTCGGAGGGTAAAGCCCAGCGAATATGAAGTCGAGGTGGGGCTCACTGCGGAACGGATGATGATTCCCGCGCGCTTGATCAGCGCGGGAGGTGAAGTGCGTCGCGAGCCCATTTTTATCGAAGCGCCTCGTTGGGCTGAGATGGCGAAGCTTCGAGAGATTCGCGTTGAGGCACCCGTGGTTGCCAAGCAAACCGAGGCACCTCGTTGGTCGAGTCTAGTCGGTTTGGGTCTGGCATCGCTTGAAACAACCCAGACCGGGTATGCCCGCTACTCTGCCAAGGCCTTGACGTTTAAAGCGATTGGAAACTACCGACGGCCAGGATCCCGCTGGCTTGCATCAGGAAACGTCTTTTTCAATTTGCCGCCGCTTCAGTCGAATCAAAAAGATCTGTCGGTGCGATTTTTAGGGGCGAACTTACGCTACGGCTACGTTTTTTCTTCCGTGCCAGCCCCATGGGCTGCTGCTGTTTCTGTGGGCATTAATTACGCGCAAATTTTTTCTACCGATGCAGACTTCGGCTTTACCCCAACTTTGTATCCTCAAGTCTATCCCACCATTTCACGGGCTTTGGGGGCGCACGATAGCGCGACGTTTTATTTGAAATACGTTCCCCTTTCGTCTTCGCTCTTATCATTTACTGACCGCGAGATCGCGTTTGGCTTGTCGTGGTTTCGGCAGCTCAGCAATGGCCATCAGCTGGTGCCAGCGGTCGATTATTCCAATACTCTCCTGAGCTCGAAAGGGGATCGACAATTTCGATCCATCATTCTTGCTCTCGGAGTCAGCTATTCTCTTTTTTAACTCTTTACTCGTCAAATTGGCCATCTGCCGCCATTCGTGTGATTCCCGTGGTGAGCCATGCTGTGCCTGATTGCGAGACTTTGGGGGCTGTGCCGGGCTTTGACCAAGGGTGAAGGCTGACTGATTCTAGGCTTCCCGAAGAGGCGCCTGTAGAAGCGAGAGGCGCTCCAGAGTGAACGGCTCCAAATTGAAGCGCCAAAAGCTTCATGGTCGCATTGAATGAAAGATCAAGCGACAGTGGCGCCGAGGAATTGCCGGCAAAGTCAAAGGCATAAAGCTGAACGAGCTTCGTACCTCCCGAGGAAAGTCCAGCCGTATACGAGAATTCGTGGGTACCGAGATTGACTGTGATCGAGCGGTTATCGGAGGCGGTGATCGAAACCGTGTCGGTTGCGAGGGCGCCTTCGATGGGTTCGTTCTCGGTCGTCAAGGCAATCGTCGGGCTGACGTGGCTGGTGAGCACTGGTGCGGCAGGGGGGATAGTATCAACCACAACTACTAGAGATTTCGAATCGAGTGTCAATTGATCGCTCAGGTCGCGAGCGCGAATGTCTAGCGAAAAGGCGTCATCGCTGGCGGTGGTCAGTGAGAGCGAAAACGCTCCAGCGGTACAGGGCGCCGGGCCGCTGAGTGCGCTGGCACCCTGGAAAACTTGAAGCTTCGAAACAGTGGCAGAGCAGGTTCCTGAGAAAACCAGATTTCGCGATTTCGAGTAGACGCGATCATCGGGGTCGAGGCGCCACTGCGCCGGTGGCGCGCCTTGAAACTGAGAAATGGAAAACGAGCCGGTTTGTATGGCGCTGGCAGTACTACTTGCTTTGCCGCGAACTTCACCTCCGACTCGACATCCCGATGCGAGAAATAGAGGGATGATCAAGGCAGCGGTAAGCGCTCCTCGATACGCGTTCGTCGAGGTGGTCCGGCTGCTTTGCCGCTTCTCGGTTTCAAGAGTGCTTACGCATTTGCTCATAAGATTTCACGTCCCCCGCCAACAGGTTCCTCTGACTAGGCTGAACGAAATTTTGACGGCCTACAATGTGTCGGCAGAGACGCAGTTTTTTTCCTGATGTCATTTTGAGACCTTCTTTACTGAGGGCGGTTTTTTGCGGGTAAAGCCGCTTCAGGGCCGGCAAAGACTTTCCGTTAGTAGAAGAGAGTCAGCAGGAGAGAAGGGAGCGCCTCGGTTCATGCTTCGAAATGTGGGCTTGTTGTACCAAATTCGAAGGAAGCTTTCGCTCGGGTTCGCGGGGTCTGCGCGAGCTGTGTGCGTGGTGGCTGCTCTTGGTGCTCTTGGACTTTTTTGTTTGGGCTCGATCGCTCGGGCCGATCAGGGATTTGTACTGCAAGGGCTTTTACGCTCGAGTGCGGGAACGAAGATTCCTGATGGCAGCTACTCGATGCGCTTTAAAATCAAAGACGTGAATTCAGGAGTGGTGGTTTGGAATAAAGTCATCGCTTCAGTTCCGGTAGCAAATGGGGTTTTTTCAAGCGCTTTGAGTGGTAACGATGATTTGAATGTGCCGCTTTTGACGGCATTTACTCAGGCTCCGGTTCTGGGGGCACTGATGCCTGGAGA
>JBDLQW010000113.1:0-18400 GCA_039800365.1 Pseudomonadota bacterium | reverse complement strand
ACTTAAAATCTTTGCTCTCTCTGACGGACGAAAGACGAATTTCTAGAACATCTTGCGGGCGACTTTTTAGGGCAGCCAGAACACTATGGGGATTCTTGACATGAAGCATGGTTCGCACCTTTGTTTTGAATCACTGTTTTAAGACCCAGCCTGACGTACAAGCGCTCGTGATAAAACCTCAAGCACTTGCTCGGTGGCGGCACGAGGATCAGGCGACTGAGTCAGGGGTCGGCCCATGACAATTGCAGAAGCGCCAGCACGAGCAGCCTCTTCTGGAGTCATGGTGCGAGCTTGATCATCGCCTTCAACCCGCTCTAAACGAATACCGGGAACCACCGTATAAAGGCCGGGATGATTTTGGCGGATCGATGCGAGTTCGTGAGCAGAGCACACGACTCCATCAAGCCCTGAGGATGAAAACTCATCAACGAGTCGTCCGACCGAGTCCTGAACAGTGCTGCTATGACCGGAAACTGCACGAGAAACTTCAGCCCACCGAAGATCGTCGAAGGAGGTTAGAACGCTGACTCCGAGCACGCGTGGCCGCAAGCTTTCAATCTCGCCTAAAGCCTTCGAAACAGCCTGAATCATGGCCTGTCCACCTGACAGATGCAGAGTGAACATTTCGACGTGCATCAGAGCAGCCTGAAGGGCCGCTTTAGCAACCGTGTTCGGGATGTCGTAAAACTTGAGGTCGAGGAAGACGCGCTTCTTTCGATGGACGAGCTCACGAACCAACTGAGGCCCAGCAGCTGAAAAGAGCTCGAGCCCCACCTTAAAAACCAAGTCAAGCCCTTCGAGCTGCTCCACCACATTCCATGCCGCATCTTCGCGCGGAAAATCTAACGCAACGATCAGCTGGGTAGGAGCGGGTTCTCGCAGTGACCCCGTTTTTACCAAGGAACCAAGATCTGCCGATGCCATTTGGGACATTCAATACGCCCGTGCAAAGACAGTGCGTACGGTATTCTGTGTTCCTCCGCAAACCATGCAGCCTTTTCCGTTCATCGGAATCGGCTGATAGGATGAATCTAGCGGCAAACAACGAATGGTCGCCTTGGTCTCTTCTTTGACGGTCGCTTCGCAATCTTTACTCTGACACCACGGGGCCAAGAAAAAGCCTCCAGCTTCAATTCTCGACTTAAACTCGGAGTATCCCGCACGACCTTCGGGAAGCTCGAAGGTATTCGCCTCGCGAAATGCCCGAGCCTTTTCCAAAAGATCTTTTTGCATTTCGGCAAGATTCTTTGCGACCCACGCAGGAATCGCTTCAAGGGGGATCGACTCCTTCTTTCCGATGTCTCGCCGTACCACCAGAGCCGCCCCCTTCTCTAAATCGCGAGGACCAAGCTCAATGCGGATTGGAGTTCCGGTCATCTCATGCTCGAAAAACTTCCAGCCTGGCTGTTTGGTGTCGTCTTTGTCGACCAAAACACCCACGTCATAGGGCAATGACTGAGCCTCGGAGCAGTCGGCAATCGCGCCAGCCAAACGATCAGAGGCCTCGAGGACTTGTACCCGTGTCGCGGCATTGGCCATGATTGGGACAATCACGACGTGCGTGGCGGCAAGGCGTGGCGGCAAGACCAACCCCTTATCATCGGAATGAGTCATAATCATCCCACCGATCAAACGGGTAGAGACCCCCCAGCTCGTTTGGTGCACCAGCTTCTGCTTCCCATCGCTGTCGAGGAATTTAGTCTCGAAGGCCTGAGCGAAATTCGTGGACAGATTATGGGATGTTCCCGCCTGAAGCGCCTTCTTATCCTGCATCATCGCCTCAATTGAAAACGTACGCAGGGCTCCAGCGAACTTCTCGCTTTCTGATTTCATTCCTGGAAAAACCGGCATGGCCAGCACTTCCTCGGCAAATTGCTGATAAACGGTCAACATCTGCCTCGCCTCAGCTTCGGCTTCTTCGGCAGTGGCATGGCAGGTGTGCCCCTCCTGCCAGAGGAACTCCGTGGTTCGAAGGAAAAGCCGAGTGCGCATTTCCCAGCGCACGACGTTTGCCCACTGGTTGATCATCAAGGGAAGGTCTCGATACGACTGGATCCACTTGGCAAACATGCTGTTAATAATGGTCTCGGAGGTGGGCCGTACGACGAGCTTCTCTTCGAGGTCTTTCGCTCCCGCGTAAGTAACCACGGCGCATTGAGGGGCGAAGCCCTCGACGTGCTCAGCTTCCTTTTTTAGGAAGCTCTCAGGAATAAAAACCGGGAAATAAGCGTTTCTCGCGCCCGTTTTCTTAATCCGACGATCGAGATCCTGCTGAATTCGCTCCCAGATGGAATAGCCATTCGGACGAATGACCATACATCCTTTTACAGGCGAGTAATCGGCCAAGCGGGCCTGTAGGACGATGTCTTGATACCACTGCGAGAAATCCTGGGATCTGGGCGTAATCTTTTCAGCCATGGCACTGTCATCGCACAGAGACCGAATCGCCGCAATGTCGCCGCAGTCAGGACGTTTCTGGAATACGAATACCGAAAGATTTGATCTTGCGGTGGAGGTGGCTACGTTCAATTCCGAGAAGCGCCGCCGTTCGCGAAATATTCCAATCCTGGTCTTTTAAGACCTTCAAAATAAAGTCCTTCTCGAACTCTTGTCGGGCATCCCGAAGCTTTCGGACACCGTCAGCAGCCAGCGGATCATCTGCACGCCCCAGCATACCTGACAGATCGGCCATGGCGGGCGAGGCGACTTCATTTTTAAAATGCATCAAGAGCTCACTAGCACTCAGAACCGCACCCGCCTCGACTTCTGAGGACAAAATTACCACTCGCTCGATGAAGTTTCTGAGCTCACGCACGTTCCCGGGCCATGAATAGGCCTCGAGAACTTTTCGCGCCTCGTCCGAAAGCGGCCGCAAGGGGCGGACATGAGTATGGGAAAACTCACGCAAAAAATGCTCCGCCAACAAGGGAATGTCCCCGATCCGATCCCGAAGAGGGGGAATCTGAAATGGAATCACATTCAACCGGTAAAAAAGATCCTCTCGAAAGTGCCCCTTCTGAATCTCCGCCCGTAAATCCTTATTCGTCGCTGCGACCACTCGAACGTCGACCTCAATGGTATGAGTGCCGCCAACACGTTCAAATCTTTGCTCCTGAAGAATTCGTAGCACCTTGGCTTGCGTCTTCAGGGACATGTCGGCGATTTCATCGAGAAACAAGGTTCCGCCGTGAGCTAAGTCAAACTTCCCTCGCTTGAGCTGAGTAGCCCCAGTGAAGGCCCCACGCTCATGGCCAAAGAGCTCACTTTCGATCAACTCTTCAGGGATGGCGGCGCAGTTAACGGCGACAAAAGGTTTCTGGAACCGAGATGAAAGCTGATGGAGCGCATGGGCCACCAGCTCTTTTCCGGTGCCATTCTCGCCGGTAATCAAAACAGATCCAGTGGTGGGCGCCACTCGACGAATCAGCTCTTGTAGATGCCGAACCGCTGGCGATTCGCCAACGATCACTTTCTGATGATCGACCTGCCTTCGCAGGGCACGATTTTCGCGAACCATTTCCTGCATGACGAAAGCGTTCTGAAGGACAACTAAGAGCCGGTCTAAGGACAACGGCTTCTCGATGAAATCAAAAGCGCCCAGCTTCGTGGCCTTCACTGCCGTCTCAATGGTACCGTGCCCGGACATCATCACGACCGGCAAATCCGGAAACTCCGTTTTGATTGCCTTCAGAGTGTCGACGCCATCTTGCTCGGGCATCCAAATATCGAGAAGAACAACGTCTGGCCCCCCCGTTCGAATCGAATCAAGGCCAGCAGGTCCAGACTCAGCAGTTCGTACCTGGTATCCTTCATCAGATAGGGCGCCGGAGAGCGTCTGGCGGATTGCAGGTTCATCATCAATGACTAAAATGGTTCTTGCCATGGCCTAGCCTTCGCTCAAGCCTTGCCAGATCGAGATCGGCAACTCAATCAGGAACTGAGACCCCTGTCCCAACTCACTCTCGACGCGGATTACCCCATGGTGATCGTTAACGATCCGCTTCACAATGGCGAGTCCGAGACCAGTACCCTCCTTTTTCGTCGAAAAATACGGCTCGAAAATTCGGCTTCGTACCTCCTCGCTCATTCCAGGCCCAGAATCGCGGAACCGCAACCGAGCGATCTTTAGCTCTTCTTCGAACCCTGTCTCGATTTCAATGGAGTCGACGTGCCCTGGGGTGTGCCGAACCTTACGGTCGCTCAAGGCAGATACGGCGTTATCCATCAGATTGATCAGAACCCGCTTCATCTGATCACGATCGAAGTCAAAAATCGGAAGAACGGGATCTGGCATAAATTGAAATCTGATCGATGGGTGTGCTTGCTGATAGAGCGACACCACTTCTCTCACTGCTGCATTAAGGTCATTGGGTGAGGGAGTAACCTGGGGCAACCGAGCAAAATTGGAAAACTCGTTCACCATTTCCTTCAGCTCATCGGTGTGGCGAATGATGGTTTCGGTACACTCCAGAAGCAATTCTCCATCCCGACCCCCAACATGACCAAGACGACGCTGAAGCCTCTGAGCTGAGAGCTTAATGGGAGTGAGAGGGTTCTTGATCTCATGGGCAATGCGACGAGCGACTTCTCGCCAGGCCGTCTCACGCTGCATCTTCAAGATCGGGGTCAAATCGTCGATAGCGACTACCAAGCCTCCGATACTATCGACATCATGAAGCTGGGTGGAAATCGCGGCCAGGGTCTTGTGTGGCTCATCTCGGTCGCTCTGAAAGGTCCACTGATCCATCCACGGAGCGGAAGGCTCGAAATCTTCTGATTCTGCTCCTGTTTTGACTGATGATAGGCCCCGATCGACAGCATCCACCAAAGTTGGGTGCTTCTCTCGTAAAAAATTCGCTGCCGAGGCCCCAAGAATCCGCTCTCGATCGACCTCAAGGAGCTGCGCGGCCGCTTGATTGCACTGAACGACTTTTCCGTGGGGGTCGACAACCAAAACACCCGTTCCAACGCTCGACAAGATGGTTTCTAACTGTCGGCGCCGACGCTCAAGGTCTGCCCCGGTTTCTAGCAGCCGCTTCCTGCTCTCTCTAAGATCATAGGTCATTCGGTTGAACGACTGAATCAACGTAGCGATCTCGTCATGACCTACCAGCTGGACCGAGACATCTAAATTGCCTGAGCCAACCTCCTGAGCGCCTTGTACCAATTGTTCTAGGGGAACAGTGAGCTGTCGAGCTAAGTAAAGCCCCAGCCAGATCGCCACAAACAGAATCACCAGGGTAATCATCACCAAGATCAGCAGGTAGGTCGACTTGATAGGATACCGGAGAGGGTTCACGTCACGGTAATCGTCAATCACATTCGAGATCTCGTCGACTTTGTTGATCACGCTGACAGGAACGAAGGTATTAACGACTACCACGCCCTCTCCCGCACCATCCCCGCCCTTCACCGGAACCAGGCAGCGAATCAGGTCTCCCATGCCCAAATGCTGGACGGTGGAAAGCCGCTCTCCTGAGAAAGCCTGAGTCAAGATATCGAGAGGCATTCGCGGCACGAACTCAGGAATCCCGGAGCGGGCGGGATGACGAAAAAAAAGGCGCTCTTCTAAGGGATCAGGATAGAATTCGATGGCATCAGCGCCCATCAGGCCCCGCTGAGCTTCAAGGTACTCTCCCACGCTTCGTCCAGAAGCAGAACGAACCCGAACCCCTCGCGCTAAATGCTCTCCGAAACGGAACGACTGTTCCTCGGCATTCCGAAAAAAGACGCGGCTAATTTCTAGTGAAGACTGCAGCGTATTTTGAACCTTCAGAGAGAACCACTTATCGAAGCTTGTGTTGATGTAGAGGGCGGAAATAATGAAGAGCAGGATGGTGGGGACCAAAGAGAACGCCAGAAAAGAAACCACCAACTTCGTCTTGAGCCGTGACCCCAGGACCCTTCGACGTCTTTCAAGGAAAAGTTTGCCGATATTCCTGAACACCAACCAAACCAAAGCCATCAGGATGATCAAGTTGATGTTCAATAACCCGAAGAAGAAGATGCTATTCACTAGCGGAAGAGCATTCGAAACCCGCGAAAGCTTGAACTCGACGGCTGTGAGGGCAACGAAAGCAAGCGTCAGAACGAGGATCAGCGCGCGTTCCCGCCGTCTCTTACGAGCCTCGTGAGGCTCAAGCGCACCCCATCGGGGCTCAACGAGCTGGCGAGAATCGTTTTTTTGATCTTCCATAACTCGGTCATGCCGCAGGCACTGCTTGATCGCAAGGAAGTTCATGACTTCGAAAAATTTAAAAACGAGGCTTTTTTTAAGTGTTTTTTTAACAAAAGTGAAACGAACGAGAAAAACAGAACGGACGCTCGCACTTTCACTGAATCACTCGGCGAAAAAAAAATAAAAAATCTAGGATTGCTGCTTGCTATCCAAAAAGTTCAAGGTAACAATTATCTAGAGTTTTGGTTGTCAATGACCAAGCTTCAACGGAGGAGAAAAAAATGGCTAAGAAGAAAACTGCAAAGAAGAAGACCGCTGCTAAGAAAAAAACCGCTAAGAAGAAGAAGTAAGTCTTTTTGCGGAGTTTTAATGAAGGCCCCGGGGAAACCTGGGGCTTTTTTTTTGCCCATCAACCTAGCGACCTCGCTCTCCAAAAAAAAGCAGGGCGAGGAAAACAGCGCCCGGAAAAATTCGAGCGCCAGAGCTCAGGAACTTGCCCCACGCTCAGAAGTAGCAATTAATCCGCAGCGAACCGGAAACTCCGGCCCTCCATAAACGTAACCTGAATAGGTCTGAACCAAACGAGCCCCCCCATTCACGCGAACCCGCGCCTCGTCAGGAGTTAAAATTCCTCCGCAAGAAACGATGGGCTTACGAGTCAGTGCGATGGCTTGAAAGGTCCTTTCTCGAGAAAGGAGCGCTAATGGGCCTCCACTTATTCCTCCGGGGCTGGCCTGAAGGGTATTTGTGAAAATCCATCCATCCAAAAGAGGATCGAGAGCATGAATGAGCTCCGCAAGAGCCTCTCCGGCGATTTCTGGAGCCAACTTCAACAGCACGGGGGTTCGTGGCGCCTTAGAAGCCCTAACACTCAGTACGGGCTCTAAGATTTTGATTAATTCAGAGGGTTGCTGAAGCGCTCGAAGACCTGCGGTATTCGGCGAACTGACGTTGACCACGAGGTAGTCGGCTAACCCCAAAAACCGTGACGCCCCAGCGAGGTAATCGCGAAAGGCTTCCTCGTTCGAGGTGTCTTTATTTTTGCCAAGATTGACCCCAACCGGAAAATCGACCGGAATCCATCCCGAATGACGAGCGTGCTCTAAACGCCGAGCTACCGCCTCAACTCCATCATTATTAAAGCCCATCGCATTCCAAATCGCTTGTTCGGCGGGATTGCGGGCAAGACGAGGACGCGTATTGCCTGACTGCGGAAGCGGTGTAACGCTTCCAATCTCAGCAAAACCAAAACCGAGATGAGGCAGAGCCCTGAGCAACCTGCCGTTCTTATCAAATCCTGCTGCCAGACCAACCACAGAGCGAAAATCAAGGTCCCAGATGCGAGTGCGAAGAGCAGGAGTGAGGAGATCTTGTCGACTCATCCTGCGGAGCAAGGCTCTCCCCCACCCAACGCCGGCGATTCGTTCTAGCCCGTTGACCGTGGCTTCGTGAATGCTCTCGGCATCAAACTGAAACAGGGCCGTTCGAAGGAATTCCCAACCCCGACCCATCAAGTCCTCGTAAAGCTCTGCATGAAAAATCCGTCAGAGGAACCTGGACCGAGAAAACCACCGGGTCCCTTAGAAAACTGAGCGCCATTTCGCTCGAGAAACTGATGTACGACGGCCGTTGTTTCAGCCTTTCGAAACGTGCAAGTCCCGTAAACCAGCACCCCACCTGGCTTGGTCAGCTGAGAGTACGCTTCGAGGAGTCGAAGCTGAATTTCTGGAAATCGGCTGAGGGCGGCGCTGGACTGGCGCCATTTGATATCCGGATTTCTTCTGAGTACCCCCCATCCACTGCAGGGGGCATCAACTAAGACGCGATCAGCGGTCTTCTCGAATCTCATCAAGGACTCCGATTCTTGTCCCTCCGTAACAGGAATCGCTTGAATATTCGTGACACCCGCGTGTGAGGCTCGTCGCCGTAAGGCCTGAAGCTTGGTTGCTGAAATATCATAACTGAAAATCCGGCCCTGGCCTTTCATCAAATCGGCCAGAGCCAAAGACTTACCTCCCGCACCAGCACAGGCATCCACCACTTTCCACGATGCAGGAACGGAAGCCTTTAGAAGAGCTAGAGCCCCCCCTTGAACCTTCAATTCAGCTGGAGAGTCCGAAAGCAAAGGAGCGACCTCCTCGGGCCAAAGCGTAAACGCTGCCATGACCTGCGAGCCCTCGTCCTGAATTTCAAAATCGCCCCGCTCATACTCCGGTGTTCGAAATACCGGAGTATAGCCTTCTAAAAGAACGCCCCAGGGAGAGAGTGACGACAGGGTAATCCGAACGGGAAATTTTCCTGAGCTTCTCCAACGAGACACAAGCTCATCGCGGTCAACTCTTCGACTGAATCGAAGACTGAGCGGCGCAGCTGTTGTCAGTCGCTGAAAAATTCTAGCGGCCCCTTCATTTTGCCAGTCAGATGAGAATTCCGAACGCATCGCAGGGGGAAAGTCCTCAGGAAGTGCGTCGAACTTTGGAACCCCGCCCATCTGAAGCTGGGCATGAAGCTCAAGGGCCATCTGCCTTGCCGCAGGCCAAGCAGCAAGTGCTGCGGGATCAAGGTTCCAGGGCTGGCCATCAGGAACCCCCACGCCCAGCGCCTCTGCTAAAGAAATCGGGCGCGCTAAAATCTGAGGAAGGACCTGCGCCAGTACCGACTTGGCGCGCGGAGTCTGCTTAGCGAGAAGAGAATCTAAATGAATCGGACTTCGCATAAGGTCCGACCAAACACCGCCAAACAGCTGACTCAATCGCTCTCGATCCATGATGTCTCAAGCATAGTCGATATCGATGTTATTGGACAGCGACACGGCGCCGATCACGAACATTGTTGCCTGCTGGTCTGGCACGGCCTTACCCTAAAGACTATGATCGACTTCTCACTTAACGATGACCAAAGGCAGCTTCAAGAACTCGCGCGAAAATTCGCCAAAGAAGAAATCATTCCCAAGGCTGAGCACCATGATGAATCGGGAGAGTACCCTCGAGAGATTGCCAGCAAAGCTTGGGAACTCGGGCTAATGAACACCCATATTCCGCAGGAATACGGCGGACTCGGACTAGGTGTGCTCGAAGGATGCATCATCACCGAAGAGCTTGCCTACGGCTGCACGGGTATCGCAACGGCCATGGAGGCAAATACCCTCGCTGCGGCTCCGATTATCGTGGCTGGAAATGATGAGCAGAAAAAAGAATTCTTGGGGCAATTGACCGCTGAGCCCAAATTTGCCGCCTATTGCGTAACCGAACCCGGCGCAGGCTCAGATGTGAGTGGGATCCGCACCACGGCTAAGAAAGATGGCGATGACTACGTCATCAACGGCTCAAAAATGTGGATCACAAACGGAGGAGTCGCCAGCTGGTACTTCGTTCTGGCTTACAGGACCCCTCAGCAAAGCATAAGGGAATGAGTGGCTTTGTGGTTCCGGCCGATACGGCAGGAATCGGAGTGGGGAAAAAAGAGTGGAACATGGGCCAGCGGGCCAGCGATACTCGAGGAATCACTTTTGAGAACGTCAGGATTCCAGCGAGATATCGCCTTGGAAATGAGGGTGAAGGCTTCAAGATCGCCATTAGCGCCTTCGATCACACTCGCCCTCCTGTAGCCGCAGGCGCTGTCGGGCTCGCCCGTCGCGCCATGGACGAAGCCATTCAATATGCTCAAACTCGAAAGACCTTCGGGCAGCCCATTGCCAGCTATCAAGCCGTGAGCTTCATGATCGCCGACATGGCCAAAGACATTGAGGCGGGAAGACTTCTGGTTCAGAAAGCCGCCTGGATGATTGATCAAGGACAACGAAACACGAAGTGGGCCGCGATGGCTAAAGCCTTCTGTGCCGACATGGCAATGAGGGTCACCACCGACGCGGTTCAGGTTTTCGGAGGGTACGGCTATTCTTCGGAGTACCCTGTCGAGAAACTCATGAGAGACGCGAAAATTTACCAAATCTACGAAGGCACCAGCCAGATTCAAAGATTGATCATCGCTAAGGAGATCTTTGAGCGCGGTTAGCCCTCTCCATCTAACAACGACTGCCGAATTCGGCAGAAACTCTCGTATCGAGGAAGGCCCCGGGCTGCACACCCGGGGCTTTCTTCTTCTGATCCATGAGAACATGGACTTGTCGCGCAGGAAGCCGACGAGAACTCTGGAAAGTAGTTTGCCAAGGTCGAGGCCTCAACACCCAACAGTCCAAAGGCCCGCATTCCCGGAGTATCAATCCAAAACGATCCTCCCTCCGCGGGCAGCAAAACCGCTGAAGTGGTCGTATGGCGCCCTTTTCCCGTTGCTTCGTTAACAGCTCCAACTCTGCCGATCTCTTTTCCAATCAGCTTCCGAAGAAGACTGGTCTTACCCACACCCGAATGACCGCAAAAAACCACTCGCTTACCCACTAGCGACTGCCTCAGTAAATCTACGCCCTGCTCGGTCTTAGAGGAGATCTCGAAAACCGGAACAGAAAGCTGCTCATACAAAGCCCACGGCACCTGAGCGAAAGCATTCGAGTCGATCAAGTCGACCTTGGAAATACAAAGCAAAGGCTGCACCCCAGAGACCTGAGCGGCGATCAAGAATCGATCAATCAAACCGGGTGAAAAATCGGGATTAGCTGCAGAGGCCACGATCACAAGCACTTCAATATTCGAAGCGACGACATGAACCGGCTGTACTGCGGAATTCTCATCGCGCTCACGACCTGGGGCAGGACGAATCAATTGGTTCCGGCGTTGCGCAACAGCCTCGACGACTCCCGCTTGAGGAGTAACCGACATCACTCTGACACGATCGCCTACTGCAACAGGAGAACGCTCACGGGTACCGTCGCCACCTAATCCATGCTCATAAACCTGAGCTCGACGATAACTACACAGTCGCTCAGACCCATCACCATCAAAACGAACCCGGCAAAGCTGCGGAAACACCTCCGTCACTGTGGCATTGGCTTCCTCGGGCGAAATCGGTGTCGCCCCTTTCGATCGGGAAGTCGCGCCCGCCACCTTTCGATGATGCGATCTCGCGTGAAATCGCGCGGATTCCTCGTCATCCATCCATTCATCCGAGGCAGAACTGCCCTTGCCACGACCCCCTGAAAACCCCCGACCTCCGTTACGCCCCAAGAGTCATGCCCTCCCAGAAGTCTCGGCCATCCGGTGGAACCGTAGATATTCTCCTGCCGCAGAACTCGACATGAGTTCCTCATGAGTTCCTGCCTCAACCACTTGCCCCTGTTTCAAGACCAAGATCAAATCAGCGTCGCGAATCGTCGAAAGACGATGCGCAATCACGAGTGTTGTTCGATCGAGCATCAGTGAATCGAGCGCTTCTTGAACGGCTCGCTCCGAGCCCGTATCTAAGTTTGAGGTCGCCTCATCCAGAATTAAGATCGGGGAATGCCTCAAGAATGCTCTCGCTATAGAGAGGCGCTGCCGCTCACCGCCGGAGAGCTTCTGCCCACGCTCACCGATGAGCGTATTCCATTTTTGCGGAAGGCGCTCGATGAACTCTAGAGCATGTGCCCGACGTGCAGCTTCATAGACCTCTTCTTCGCTTGCCCCTGGCCGCCCGCAGCGAATATTCTCGAGCACAGAATCGTTGAAAAGAAAAATATCCTGACTCACCACTGCAAAAAGGCTTCTTAATGAATGCAGTTCGAGCTCGCGAATATCTTTTCCGTCAATCAGAATCCGACCCGCAGTCACATCAAAAATGCGAGGGAGCAACTGAATCAAAGAGCTCTTTCCCGCTCCGCTCTCGCCCACGATCGCCACCCGCTGACGAGAGCGCACTCGAAAGCTCACCCCTTTGAGGATTTCTCGCTCGGGCGCATCAGGATAACTGAAGCGAACATCATCGAAAGAAATATCGCTCGCAAATGCCGAAACTGCGGCAGGGTCATGATGCTCGACCAATCGACTCTTCCAAGAAAAAACCTCGCCGATCCGATCTGAAGCCGTTCGCAACTGAGTCAGCCTCAAGTTCACATCATTGAGCGTGCGCAAAGGGTTCATCATCATGGCAAACGCGGCAAAAAACGCTAGAAGGTCGCCGGGGGTCATGCTGCCGCCAAGAACCTGGCTGCCACCATAATAGATCACTAGTGCAATGGCGAACGAGGTCACGAATTCCACTGCAGGATGGGAAAGCTCTTCAACCCGCGCCATTTTTAAATGGTAGTCGGTAAATCGCTCTGATTGCTCGAAGAATTTTTTCCTAGAATAAGACTCCAGTCCAAAAAGCTTGATGACCCGAAAGCCGCTGAAACTTTCTTGAAGAATCGCAAAAAGCTTCGCGTTTTGCTCCTGCATCGTTGCAATGTACCGCTTCAAGTTCCGAGAGGTAGCGGTAAAAATGAGAACTAGCGGCGGGAAAATCAGGAATGTCAGAAGAGTCAGACGCCAATTCAGATACAGAGAATAGCCGAAAAGAGACAAAAACGTGAGGGGCTCGCGCACCAACATATTGATCGTCGCCAAACCTGAATCGATGAGATTCGGATCCTGTCCAGCCCGCGACACCAAGGCCCCCGAGGACTGAGCCGTATAATAATCGGCCGAGAGCCCCATCAAGTGATCAAAGAGATCATTTTTTACCTGCTGATTCACTCTCGCGATCACCTTGCGGAGCAAGAAATAGTGAAAGAAGCGAACAAAAAAATTCACCAGGTAAAGCCCCATGAACAAACAGGGAAACAGGATGAGCTTAGACTGATCACGACTCACGAGAAGGTCATCCACCAAATACTTGATCAAAGGGACCGGGGATGCTCGAAGCGCCGCCAACGGAATCGCAAGCAAAGCGCTCGAGAGAATCCAGAAGCGATAAGGAAAAAGATAGGCTTTGATGCTAAACTGACGACTCATGACTCACTTCCCTACCACAAAACCTCAGAATCCGAGCTCTATCGGCGCAGCAGCCGCCAAAGCTGTTTTTTTAGACCGAGATGGCACCCTGAATATTGATCCGGGCTACCTGGACCATCGAGACAAGCTACGGCTTTTAGAAACAGTGGGTCCAGCTTTACAGAAACTCAAACTGAATGGCTTTCAATTGATCGTGGTTACCAATCAATCGGGCGTGGGCCGAGGCATCATCGATCCTCAGGAGTTAATTGAAATTCACCGTCGCATGGATGAGCTCTTGCGGCCTTGGGACGTGAAAATCGACTACTACGCCTGCTGCACTCACCGCCCCGAGGACGGCTGCCCCTGCCGGAAGCCCAAGCCCTGGCTACTGGAAGACAGCGCTCGACGACTGAATATCGATCTATCTCGCTCCTATATGGTTGGCGACAAGCCAGTGGACCTTGAGGCAGGCCGAAACGCGGGAACGCGTGCGTCGCTTTTAGTGCTCACCGGTTATGGATCTGAAACAGCGCTCAGCTCGGGTCACCTTGCTCATTTTATCGGGAAGGACCTAGAGGCGATCTCAAACTGGATTCTAAGCCAAGAAACTGCAAGCTCTTGAGCGGAAGCCGATCAAAGCCTGGCAAATGAAAAACGAGGAAAGCTTCAAGCACTCGAAATAGGCTTCGATGCGCGGAATCGGAAGCATGAGCAGTCAGTGGCACTTGACGAATGGGAGTTACCAAAGACATCAAGCAGTCCGCCATCGCATCCGTTCCCACTTCCAAAATCTCGATTCCTTGAATCTCTGACCGCTCTTGAATATGGGTTAACCCCTGGATTCGACACTCAGAGCAGATCCAGCCCCCAGCTTGCACGACCATCGTAAGAACCGCCACCTGCGAGGAACCCGCCTCCCAGTACGACTGAAGCGTCTTTCCGCAGTCAAGGCAGTGCTGAAAACGAGGCTGATTTCCACTCCATTGAAGTAATTTTGCCAAGTAGCCGTTCAATAAGGCGATCGGCGGGGTGGGACTAAAAACGCCCTCCTCAAGCGCTGCCAACGCATTCGCGTGAAGCTTGAAAAGATCGAGACAAGCTTCTCGCTCGGGCGAAACCCGCACCATGAGCTCGCTGAACAAGCTCGCCATGGCCATTTTTTGGAAATCCAGTCGAATTCCCTCGTGCGAGCGTAAGGCTTGCGCCTCTTGCAGCTGCAGAAGCTCGGAAGACTCGAAACGCTGATTCCAAATCCAGTCGGCCGCCGTAAATAGCTCTAAGGCGCCGCCGAACCGCCGCGACTGCACTGAATTTCGCGCCAAAGCCGATACTCTTCCGTGAGCCTCCGTAATTGCAGTCACGATCCGATGTCGGTCTTCGAAAGCAACAGAGCGCAGGATGATCGCTCGATCACGTACCTCAGCCAATCACAGCTCCTCAAAGTAAGAGAGATCTTTGGCAAAGGTCTCTTCGAGTGACCAGAGCGCCACTAACGACGCAACTAACGAGAAAAAGCCCACCATAGCAGCTGCCCCAATCATTCCCATTGAGCCTTTCAGCGCCGTGAAAGCCAGAGTCAGCGGCACCACCGACCCTCGTACGAAATTAGGAACCGAAGTTGTTACCGTCGCGCGCAAATTTGTTCCAAACTGCTCAGCGCCAATCGTGACAAAAACAGCCCAATAGCCTGCTCCAAAACCCAAAGCCAAACACAACGCATAGAGAGCGGCCGCCGACGCAAACCCTCCGAAGAGATACCAACCCACAAAGACTGCAGTCATACCAAGAAAGGCCAGAACCACCCGCCGTCGACTTCTCAAAAGCTGACTCACGAGACCGCTTGCCAGGTCCCCCATCGCTAAACCCGAGTACGCGAACATCACGGCGCGCCCCGGAGACACCGCTTCTGCTAAGCCTTGCTCTCGAGCAAATTCAGGAGAAAATGTGATCAAGATTCCAATCACGAACCAGATGGGAACCCCGATGAAGATGCAGGCCAAATAGCGCCTAAAACGGAGCGCAGACGAAAAAAGCGCGAAGAAGTTTCCGCGATTCTGAACTTGCTCTTTAGCTTGAGAAAACAGGTGAGACTCAAAAACACTGACGCGAAGAAAAAGCAGCGCCAGCCCTAATCCGCCACCAATAAGATAGGCGGTTCTCCAATCAAAAACCTCGGCAACATTGGCCGCAAGAATTGCCCCTGAGATCCCGACCGCTGCGACCAGCGTGGTGCCATAACCCCGCTTCGCGGTGGGCAAGACTTCAGAAACCAACGTGATGCCGGCACCCAACTCGCCTGCCAAACCAATTCCTGCAACGAACCGCAACCAGCCGTACTGCTCAACATTCTGAACGAAGCCATTGAGCAAGTTGGCGACGGAATACATCAGAATTGAGCCAAAAAGAACCGAAAGCCGGCCCCGTTTGTCACCAAGAACACCCCAAAGTACGCCGCCAAGAAGCATTCCCATCATCTGAAGATTCAAGAGACGCACCCCTTGATCGAAGAGCGCCTGACCCTCGACGCCTAATGCTTTGAGGCTCGAAACCCTGACGATACTGAACAAAATCAAGTCATAGATGTCGACGAAATAGCCCAAGGCCGCGACAATCACGGCTGAGTTCAAGACACGAACAGAGGACGACGAGCTAGAATTCATGCATCAGGCAAACCAAGCCTCTGGCGCTCCGTCAAGGGTGCAGGTAGAACTGATCGCATGGCTCACCCTTCATGCGTCTGTGGTTCGAATTTAGTTTCAACAGAATGCTGTCTCGCTTTGATCCAAGGAAAGCGGGCCGCCAAAACTGCAGAGCAGCTCATGCGCGCCCGGTACGCGGCGTTCGTACTTGGAGAGATTGATTACATTTTAAAAACGCATCACTCACAAACCGTGGGTGAAGTCGATCGAGCCGGAATCGAAGAGTGGTCTCGAAAGTCGAAATGGCTGGGTCTCAAAATTCTTGAGACCGAAGCGGGTCTAGAGAAAGACCTTCAGGGCACTGTAACGTTTCACGTTCAATACGAAGTCGACGGAAAAATCCATGACCACCGTGAACACAGCCTCTTCGAGAAAGAGTCTGGCGAATGGCGCTTCCTCGATGCCCAACCTGCCAAAACAGAAACGATCCGGAGGCAAGAGCCCAAACAAGGCCGTAATGACCCTTGCCCCTGTGGAAGCGGGAAAAAGTTCAAAAAGTGCTGCGGTTAGTTTCTAGCGTATTTAGGGTTACTGGCGAACAAACTCGATGAACTCGCTCTCACCACTCAGGTGACAGTTATCCGAGGTGTCGTAAATCATTCCGTTAATCTGGATCGACGAGCCAACTTCGCCGGATGCCTCGATGGGGAAGTAAAGATTGATTCTCGCTCGCGCCGTACGACCGCAAACCTCATTGCCCATCAAGCGATCGAAAAGAACCACTGATCCCCGCGTGCGTCCCTCAAAGGTGGAGCGCTTCAAGGTAGCTACAGCGGGCACTCCGCTTCCGACGATTTCCAGTTTGTCGCCATTCACTCGCAAGGAATCAAAGCAAATGAGGGATGGAAGACTGAGCTCTTCGGCAACCGATTTCATCTGATTGACTTGAACATGAAAACAGGTCGACGCGCCGTGAGCGGGCGAAGAGAGCCCAGCAGTACCAGCGGCAATGAGGATCGAGAACAACGATGAGATCTTAGCTTTCATGAAACCTCCAGAGGCATGAATTAAATCTGACGCATTGCGTTGTAGCATTGTCTCCTTTTTCTGACCATCAGGATTTCGTTAGGGGCTATAACTTTATTTATTTCAATAACTTAGACCTAATCACTCGCGGTTAATTACCCTAGATCTCGCCATCACCGCCACACGGCGGGACAAAACTTGCCCACTAGAAACTCACTTAAATCATGCGACACTCGAAAGAGTCCCTCACGAAATCCCGAGGTCGTAACGAGAGAGCGATCATGAAGCTTGAAACATTCAGTTACCGCGCGAATTTCGGCTGGTCCCGACCAGATTTCCCGGAAATGGACTCTGAAAAAACAGCGATCATTGTTTTTGGGTCGACCTCCTTTGCTGAGAACCCCGGCAAAATCGATGCTTTGGTGAAGGCTTACCCCAACTCCAAGATCCTCGGATGTTCTACAGCAGGAGAGATCTTCAATACCGAGGTATTCGATGAGTCTCTCTCGATTGCAGTCATGCAATTTGAACATACGACTCTGAAACTCGCCCAGGCTCAGACCGGCGCAGGGCAGGAATCATTTGAGGCGGGGCGACTCTTGGCGGCCGAACTCAACTCGCCTGAGCTCCGCGGCGTTTTCATTATCTCTAATGGCCTCAAGGTGAACGGAACCGAATTACTGAGGGGAATCAAATCGATCCTGGATAAGTCGGTCGTAGTCACCGGAGGACTTGCCGGCGACGGAAAGCGCTTTGAGAAGACGTGGGTCCTTTCGAAAGAGGGCTTTACGTCAGATGTCGTTATGGCACTGGGTTTTTACGGAAATGCGATTCAAATCTCTCACGGATCGAAAGGCGGCTGGGATCTCTTCGGACCAGAGCGGCTCGTTACCCGATCAAAAGCCAATATTTTATACGATATCGACCGAACTCCTGCGCTCAAACTTTACAAAGAATATCTGGGTGAGCGCGCCTCCGGACTTCCATCTACCGGCCTCCTATTTCCTTTAGCGCTACGCTCTCACAAGGACGATTCGAAGACTCTCGTTCGAACAATTTTGGCAGTCGATGAAGTTCATCAATCGATCACCTTTGCGGGAGACATTCCCGAGGGCAGCTATGTTCAACTGATGAGGGCCAACTTCGATCGTTTGATCGATGGAGCAGCCCAGGCCGGGGAAATGACCAGCGTCGGGGTAAATAACACAGGAGGCCCCACCCTAGCCCTGGCGATCAGCTGCGTTGGCAGACGCTTAGTCTTAGGCGAGAGAACCGAAGAAGAAATTGAAGCAACAAAAGAAAATCTTCCCGCCGGAACATCGCTAATCGGATTTTACTCCTACGGTGAAATCTCACCCTACGTCTCTGGTGAGAGCTGTGACCTCCATAACCAGACGATGACCGTCACCACTTTCTGCGAATCTACATAATGGTTCATCGAATCCTTCAACGACAGCTCAAGAAGCTTGGGATCTCAGACGATGCTCCACCGCCCACCCTGAACCAATGGCGAGACCTCCTGGAAAGAGTGAATCAGGTCTATCATGATGCTGATGAAGATCGGTACACTCTCGAACGCTCGCTCACCAAGAGCTCCGAAGAACTTCGACGAGCGAACGAAATCAAAGATCACTTCTTTAACCAGCTCAGCGAAGACCTTCGGGCTCCCCTGCTGACCATTCTCGCGCGTCTCTCACAAAACCCTCCAGCGG
>JBDLQW010000112.1:0-19307 GCA_039800365.1 Pseudomonadota bacterium | reverse complement strand
CTCGGAATTTTTTTCGTTGGTTCTGATGGGTTTTCAGCTTCAAGCGGGGCGTCGTTGTTAAAGGACCGAAGTCCAGCCTCAGAAGATGGAGGTTCATCTCGGTCTGCCTGTGTGCAGGGGTTTGCGGCTCTGGGGCGATCTCCCGAAGAGGAGCGAGTCGAGGCGGCAGTGGCGCGATCGCGCAGCGAGAGCTTCTTTGATCTCAGGGCAGCGACTCTTCGTGCGCCTCTTTCGGCGCAAAAGCTTGCTCAGTGGAACGATGAACTGATCGAAGCTTTGAAACTCAAGCTTCCTCCCGTTTCTGGTCGCGGGTCTGGAATGAGTCGAGAGGAGGCCGAGGCGCTCTATCAGTACTTGGTTTGTCATCCCGTTGCCTCGATGAGGCATTTGCCTGTTTATGACCCCCAAAAAAATTTCGGATTTTGTTTCGGCAGAGCCACGGCTGTTCACCTCGAAGCCTTGCGGCGAGGTTTGGCCCGAACTCGAGTGATGAAAATTTGGGGAGTCGGGCCGATGAAAGGCGGATGGGGTCATCACGTTGCTGGTCTGGTTGCAGCTGAGGATGGGGGTTGGTGGGCCATCGATCCTGAGGTCAAGCGAGTAGTACGAGCCACCGATTGGATTCGTTGGCTTCGGGGCGAGCAAGAAAATGAGCGCGAACCTCTGATGTTCTTTATTAGCGAAGCAGAGCGCTTTGGTCCTTTGCCGGGAAAGTATCGACAGATCGATCTTTACGGACCGGGATCAAACGATATTTATAATGGCTTCTTTAGCGATCTGATTGAGGAGTCCGCTCCGCGCCCTCCCTCTCAGCGTTAAAGATGCAGAAAAGCGCCGATCACTTCGGCAGTTTCGCTAGGCACATTCGAAGACCGATCGAGGAACTCCTGCAGAACCTCGCGAATCTTTGAGGCGGGAACTGCATAGCTCATCTGAGTCCAAATCTGAGGGTCTTGAGTTCTGAGCCATTCGCCTAAGATTGCCGAACTCTGAGCTTCACGAGACTTCGGAATCCTGCCGGTCCAAATGATTCCGATGATTTCGCCTGTATCGCGATCCACCATGGCTGAGCCCGAATCGCCATGCGAGACGTCGCAACCATTGGCGAAGGACCACGCTTGATACGAGCCCGGATTGAATTCATCGGGGTCGCTCATGAATCGAAAATCGCCTGAGAAGACTTTGCAGTCGTGGTCTTGATTGAAGACGAGTCGCCGCCCAGGGTTTTGAGCGACTCCAAAGCCCATAGTCAGCAGCGCCTGGCCGGCCACTAAGGGGCGGTCGAACTGAAAGCTCTGTCCAATCGCGAGCATTAAGGGTTCGTCCAGGGCTGAAACCGAAATTTCAAAAAGCGCAAAATCGATCGCCGGCCAATGTCCGATGACTTGCTTGCAGGGAAAGCTTTTTTCAAGAACCTGAAAGCGAGCGCTTCCCTGGCAGCTCATCGACGGCTGCACATGGTGGTTCGTGCCCATCAAGTGCTTTCCCGCAAATTTACCCAAATAAAAAGCGGTGCCCCCTCCCGCATAAGACGCCGTGGCCTTGGCCATTCTCACGAAGCCCGGGGTCTCTTGCGCAAGCTGCTCTGCCGTTACAGGCTTTTTTCCCCATTCATCGCCCAGTTGGTAGTCTGCAGCGCCACTCGCAGTGACGAAGGCACTCCGCGGATTCCACAGCGAGAGCACGCTAACCGAGTTGGGCATGGCCCAAGCGGTTGGGGCACTTAGCAGAAGAAATGCGAACATCAAGGGGCGGGACAGCAGTTTCATGGGAAGCGTTCCTATCTTAAAGAGAATGACTCAGCAATTCTTGTCCCTGGCCCCGGTCAGTATGATGCGGAGAGGGTGGTCCGGATTTCTAATTGCATCCGTGGTTTTAGGGATCCGCCAGTTCAGAGGAGACCAATTTCGCGCAGACGTTCTTCGAGGTATCCCCTGGCCGTATATTTCGCACTCAATTGAACCTCGGGCCGTGGGTGCAAAAACAAGGGCATCGAAAACCGGGGAAGGCGCGCGAGCTCTCCTCGTGGGTTCACCACTTGGTGAGTGGTCGACACGTAGTACCCCTGGCTTGCCATTTGAAGCATATCGCCTGAGTTAATGACGAGTTGGCCCGGATCGCACGGAACATCGAGCCACTTTCCACTCGCATCTTTGACTTGCAGCCCCGGAGCCGTTGCTGCCGGAAGCAGCGTAATAAGGTTGATGTCCTCATGAGCGGCCGCCCGAATCGCTCCTTCTTCTTCGCCGCCGGAAAGTGGGGGGTAGTGAATCGGACGCAAGAGCACTTCTTTGCTGTCTTGAATCATTTGATCCAGAGGCATCGAAAACCCGCGCTTCACTTCTGCGGGGCTTTCGGTCTCAATCCATTTCAAGAGCTCGCCAGCAAGTTGCGAGAGCGAGTGAAACATCGTCCACGTGCGCTCTGGAACACTGGCAGGAAGCTGGTCCCAAACATAAAGATGGTAGAACTCTTTTAAGTCTTTTTGGCTAAATCCCTTGGCGTTCTCGGTTCGAAAAGGAAAATATCCGGATTGTTTTTTCGGATCGAAGCGATGCTTTAACTTGGTTTCAGTGGGGAGACTGAAGAAGTTTTCCCAGTCCTTAAAAGTATCGAAAATCAGAGATTCGGGAATCGGATGATTCTTGAGTACCGCGAAGCCCGTTTCGTGAAGAGATCGGGCAAATTGCTGGGGCGCTTCTGGAGACTGGTAATTCACACTGAGCACGTTCATCGGGCTGTTCCTCTTATTCGAGGCCGCACCCTATCGAAAATTGTCGTGGAGCGTTAGGGTTTATTCGATGCATAATAACGATTTTAAGATTCGTTTTATGAATTATGGTTCCGGCCAAGAATGGCGGGGGTACCGGCGCATCAGCGCGGTTCGAAGCTCGGGGTAAGCACGGCTCCAAAATCCTGCCAGATCGCGGGTGACTTGTACGGCTCGGTGGTTCGGAGCGAGCAAATGTAAGGTCAGTGGTAGCCGTCCCTCGAGAATCCGCGGGCCTTGTTTCATTCCGATAAAATCTTGAAGGCGTGATTCGATCCAGGGTTCCTGCCCGAGGCGGTATTGAATTCGTGTCCGGCGACCACTTGCCAGCGTGACGAACTGGGGCGTGCGCTCTTCCCAGCGGGCGTTCGGGCAGAGCTCCTGCAGCGATCGAAGAAGCTCCTCTTGCCATGCCAGCTCCTGCAATTCGGCCGCCGATGTTTTCTCGGTTAAAGCAGATGAGAAAAGGTCATCCCAGCGGGGAAGGCGATCTGCAAGCAGGCCATTTTCTTGAATCAAAAAGAGTCTCGCTAAAAGTTGTTCGAGAGCATCGGCCAAGACTGACTCACCTTGATTTCTCAAGTGATGAACCAGCTCGCCTGCCGTGCCGATTGAAAGTTCAGAGTCAGGAAGCTCTTTTCTCCAAGTGTTTTTGAGCAAGAGGCGCTTCGCTTCGCGCCATTCTTGGTCAGTGCGGGGAAGGCGCTGCTCGTGCGAGAGGGTGAGTTCGCCATAAGCGAGTTCCGAAACCCATCGTACCCGCTTCAGAGTGTCGTCCCAGGTTGGAAACTCGAGGTCTTCCAGCAAGGAGGGCTCGAGCTCTAAAAGCCAATCCTCCGGAATCGGACACCAACTCTCGATCACAGGAAAGGTGCGTCGATCACTGGGGCCCAAGGGCAATCGGCTCGACCCCGGGCTCGAAGAGCGCACCCCCGTGCGACTGTTTCCAGTAAAAAGGCTAGAGGTCCCACTTTGCTCTCGGGCATCGATGGCCACGGCAACAAATCGCTCGGGAAGGCGGGGGTCTCGAAGCTCAGGGTGCAGCTCGAGAGCTCCCGAGCTGGCGCTTTCGACGAGGGTTCCTTGACCCAGAGGGCGCACCACTCGGTCGGGAAAAGCCTTAAGAATCGACCAGGCTAAGCCATTCTCAGGCAGTTCAGAGACGATTTTGGGAGCAGACCCCGATAAAGGCGATCGGGGAAGTGAAGATGTGGGTAGCTCAGAAGCCATCATTCGAAACTCTCGACGCCACAGTTCTGAGAGACGACGCTCGGCAAAGCCCGAGTCGGTGAGGGCTTCGAGCTTCTTGCGGTCTTCAAGGGGGAGACGCGACTCGAGCAGTCCTTCGGTAAGTCCCACAGCCAGCCCCAGTGCTGCCGAAAATACTTCAGGCGATAGGCTTCTTGCTGTTTCGAGCAGGCGAATGATTCGCGGGTGCGGCGACAGCGAAGCTAAGCGTTCAGCCACGGGTTTTAGGGCTGAATCGCTTTTCGGAGAAACAAAAAAGCCAAGCATCCACAGCAGTCGTGAAGCGGCATCCCACTGCGTCTGCGGCGGCGACTCAATCCACGGTAACCCGCGGTGATCCGATATTCCCAGGGCACGAAGATGCAAGAGCACAGGGGCAAGATCTGTGCGAAGGATTTCTGCCGTATCGAACGCGGCTCGGCCCTCGAAATCGGCGCGTGTGTACAAGCGAAGAGCGATTCCAGGCTGAGTGCGTCCAGCGCGGCCACTGCGCTGGATCGCGGAAGCTTTTGAAATGGGTCGAGTTCTGAGGGCTGGAATTCCGCTCCAATGCGAGTGAGACGCTTGCCGGTGGAGACCGCTATCGATCACTGCGGTAACTCCGGGAATCGTGAGAGACGACTCAGCCACGTTGGTGGCAAGAACAATCTTGCGACGGGTGCTGGGAACGAGCGCGCGATCTTGTTCTTCGCGTGAGAGTTCTCCATGAAGCGCCAGGATATCGAGCGACTCCCGTGAGGGAACCGATTCAAGAGCTTGTTTTGCGCGGAGGATCTCTCTCATTCCAGGAAGAAAAACGAGGAAGTCTCCTGGGGTTTCGTTAACGAGCTGTTGAACGCCATGGGCAACCTCGTCTTCGAGACGTCGAGAAAGGGGGCCTGAACTATGGCGGATCTCGACTGGAAATCGTGGCGCCTCCACGACGATTTCAGGAGCGTTCGGCAAAAGGGCTCGCAGCCCCTGGATGTCGAGCGTAGCCGACATGATCACCAGACGAAGCTCGGGCCTCTTTTCGCATTGAAGCCGCCGAAGGCAAGTGAAAGCCAGGTCAGTGGTCAGGTGCCGCTCATGAAATTCATCGAGGATCACTGCGCGTACACGAGAGAGGAGGGGGTCAGCCTTAAGTTTTTGCAAGAGAACGCCTTCGGTCAAGAACCGAAGCCGAGTGCGCGGACTTTCTCGAGTTTCAAAACGAAACTGATAGCCGATGGTTTCACCAACGGCTTCGCCATACTCGGCAGCGACCCGAACGGCGGCCCACTTCGCGGCTAGCCGCCTGGGTTCAAGAACCCAGATTTCTTGTCGTGAGGGTTCTTCTGCAGGCGCCTGGTCCCAGGAGGCTTTTAGAAGGCTCACGGGAACTCGGGTGGTTTTTCCAGAACCGGGCGACGCTTGAAGCAAGAGCGAAGAGTGCTGCTCCAGTGCTTTCAGGATTCGAGGAAGGTGATCATCGATGGGTAATCGGGTGAGAGGTGCTGACATGCTGAAGCTTTCGCGAGCGATCGTATCCCAGGTAGCCAGAAGATGCATCTCATCCCTGTTTTCAACTGGCCCCCTCTCGGGAAGAAGTGTTACCTTACCGTCGTGCTTCAGCGTTTTAGAAAAGGCCTTTTGGTCGCAGCCGGATGGACGAGCGTGGTTTTGGGGGTGCTGGGTATTTTTCTGCCCTTGCTTCCTACGACCCCGTTTTTGCTTTTGGCGGCGTATTGTTTTTCTAAAGGATCAGATCGCTGGCATGCTTGGCTTTTGAATCAGCCTTATTTGGGGAAAGCCATTCGCGATTGGAACGAACACGGAGTGATTCGTCCTCGTGCCAAGTTCATGTGTGTGGGGTTGATGGTCGCGACCATGGGATACACTGCTGGTTTCCTGCGAATTCCTATTTATGGAAAGGTCTCGATGCTGGCCATCGGCGCCTATACGACCCTGTTCGTGTTGACGCGTCCCTCTCGTCCCAGACGCCCGGTTCACCCCGAAATGCAGGCTCGTGCCCAGGCCGAGGGCTCGAGTTCATGAAGAAAAGCCGGTTCGTGACGTGGTTAGGGGTTTTTGGAATCATCGGCAGCGCCTTCGGATTGTTTGCAGGAGCGATTCAGCTTCTGAGCTGGTGGGGCCTAGAGCGGGCACCCGATCTCGCCCCGGTTTTAACCGATCAGCTTCGTGAGCAGTTCGGTGTTTCGATGTCTCTTGAAGAGATTTCGAGTGTGCTTTTACGCCATGGCGTCTCAACGACTGGAGCTTCGGTTGCAGGGGTGATCATGGGTTGGGGATTACTCTTGCGGCGCTCTTGGGCGCGTTCTGGGGCGATTTTTCTTCTGGTAATCTTAACGCTCGGAATGGGCGTTTCGGCTTTCACCTCGCCTGCAGGGGTCAGCTCACTGCTCTATTGGGTCGCGCTAGCCTTTACTGGGCTTGCCGTTTTTGTTCACGGCGGGATTATTTTAAAACTGAGAAGTCTTGAGATTCGCCGAGAGTTTGGCAACGAAGGGCCTGAGCTCGCTTCTCAACCGGTGGATGCGAATACTCTAAAATCACCTTAAGCGGATGGGGACTGGGGTGAGAGAGGTGGTCCTTTTCCATTTTCTGAAGAGCTGAAATCAACGCTTCAGCATCGCCAAACGTGCGACGAGAGTAGGCATCGGCCTCGAATTCGTTTTTGCGCGAGAACGCCAGCATTCCCACTGATAGGACCCTAGAAATTGGAGAATAAAGTAGGGCGATGACCAGTAGTGAGCCTGCAGTCGTGATCTCTTGAAGGCCCAGGGTTTCTTGAACGCCAGCTACCGCGAGCGGGCTTGCGAGAAAACGGCCGATCGTCCAGAAAAGAGCGCCTTGGGTTAGGATCGAGATCGCGATTGATTTTGGAATATGGCCCAGCTTGAAGTGCCCCATTTCGTGCGCCACGATGGCAAGAATTTCGGAGTGGGTATGGTTTTGAAGTAACGTATCGAAGAGGACCAATCTGCGAAGGCGCCCGAATCCGGTAAAAAAGGCGTTTCGTTTGGTGGAGCGCTTTGAGCCGTCCATCACAAAAGTGCCTTGAATCGGAAACTGCTCTTTTCGTGCATAGTCCTCAATCGCGTTTCGAAGCTCGCCATTAGCAAGGGGTTCAAACCGGTTAAACAGCGGCAGGATCAATGAGGGGGCCAGGTAGCCCAAGCCCAGCGAGAGGAGAGTTGCTGCAAGCCAGGTCATCCACCAGGCCTGAACGCCCATTTTTTCAAAAAGAAACAAGATACCCATGAAAGCGGGTAGGCCCAGGATGAGGCTGAGAAGGATTCCTTTCACGCGATCTCCAAGAAAGGTGCGAAGCGTGGTTTGGTTGAAGCCATAACGAGCCTCGATCGAGAAGGTGGCATAGGCTTGAAAGGGAACTCCAATCAGGGATCGGAGGGCTGAGATCATGAAGAGCCAGAGAGTGCCCTGAAAAAGAGCGTGTTCTGAGATCATCTGAGTCTGTTGCTCGAGGACGGCAGGAAGATTCGATTGAATCAATAAAATCCAAAATGCCAACTCACAAGCGTGCTCAAGCCATCGCAGTCGAAGGTTTTCGCGAAAGTAGCTTCGTTGTCGACGAAACGCTTCGTCTTGAGGCAGCGCCTTCCAGTTGAGTCGCTCGACGACGGCGTCGAGCGCAAATTCGATGAGAAGAATCCCTAAGATGAGCGTCTTCATAGTAAGCGTTGTTTCAGGAGTGGCCTCAGATTTCCACTATGAAGTCGCAAGAGGGCTTAGCCTTCGGGGTTGTACTCCTGTCGCGCGCGCTCGAACTCACGCTGAAATTGAAGCGCAAATTCAGGGGTCAGTTGTGAGAGGGCCTGGCGAATCGCTTCGAGCTCCATGCGAAGGCGATCGATGTCAGCTTGGCGTTCGAGGCGCTCATGATTGAGCCACTCGCCTTGAACTTCGATCTCGCGCTGAAGGAGTTGAAACTCAGACTGTGCCCACTTCTGTGATTGAGCCATGACAACAAACCGGCTGCAAAAGACGCACCGATCGTAACTGACTTCTCGCTGGTGATTGGTGCGGCCAGCTCAACTCACAGGTCGATATCGAAGGGCGGCTGCGTGGCATGAAAGGCGCAAATTCCGGCTCCTATGAGTTCAAAATCCATGGATCGTCCTCTGGCTGCACATTTACCTCTTGGAGAAACCTGGATCTTAGTGGCGAGTCAGTCTCAGGCGCGAATTTTTCAGTATCTGGGATTGAAGTCTGGGTTGAAGTTGGTCGAAAAAATTCAACATCCTGAAGGACGGTTGCTGGATCGTGATTTGGGAGCTGATCGGCACGGGAGGTCTTTTTCAAGCATGGGACAAGGAGGGCGTTCGGCCTATTCCGACGAACGAAGTCCTCACGAGCAGCAAGCGTGGGACTTTGCCCATCAGTTGGCTTCGCGGCTGCGATCAGCACGAGGACGAAATGAGTTTCGGTCGCTGATGCTGGTTGCCGAAGCGCGGTTTCTGGGAATTTTGAAATCGTGCTTAGATGAGCAGACGCGTAAGGTCCTCGTCGCGACTCTCGACCGCGAGTATCATCAAAAGTCCTCAAGCGAGCTTTCGCGTCAAATTGAAGACTATCTTCTTTCAGCAGGTTAATAGGGCTCTGCTCTTGCGCTACCCCAGAATCGGTCTAGTATCTCGCGTATGAAAAACAGAGGACGTCTGCGATCGCTGATCGCTGGTTTTGGGGTGTTTCTTGCGATGATCTTGAGTTCTTGCGGTTACAACCGCATTCAAGGCTTGGACGAAGAAGTGAAGGCCTCCTGGAGCGAGGTGTTGAATCAGTATCAGCGCCGAAGCGATCTGATTCCCAATCTGGTAGAGACGGTGAAAGGTTACGCCAAACACGAATCGCAAACCCTCGAGAACGTGATCGAGGCGCGTGCCAAAGCAACTCAAATCACCGTCAATCCTAGTCAGCTTTCAGATCCAGCAGCTTTCAAGCGGTTTCAAGAAGCACAAGGGGCGCTGTCTCAGTCGCTCGGGCGGCTTTTAGCAGTCTCGGAAAACTATCCGAACCTCAAGGCCAATGAGAACTTCAAGGAACTTCAAAGTCAGCTTGAAGGAACCGAGAATCGCATCGCGGTGGCGCGAAGGCGCTATATCGAGACCGTTGCCGAGTACAACAAGTCGGTCCGGTTTTTTCCGACGAATCTCACGGCAAAGTTTCTTTTAGGAGCTCAGCTTCGCGAGACCTTCACCGTCGAGGAGAGCAAGACGCGCGCCCCTGAGGTCAAGTTTCAGTGATCTTGAGTGCTCGCACCCGGTCGAAAACGATTCATAGGGGCTTCCTCGCGTCGGTGATCGCGGGCTTTTTGATGCTGACGGTAGGCACGCCAACCCGTCAGGCGCTGGTGCTAGCCTCATCTCAAGTGGTGGCTCCCACGCTGAATCGACCCGTGATCGATGAGGCTCGGCTCTTGGATGATGAATCTCGTGCTCGGGTTGAACAGGCGATTCTCGCGCTGGGTAAGCGGTGGAATATTCACATGGCCGTGTATCTTCCTGCATCGCTGCAGGGACAGGATATCGAGTCGTTTTCGATGGCCATTGCCGAGCAATGGAAGCTTGGGAAGAAAGGGGAGGATCGGGGTTTACTCTTGATCGTGGCCCCTGCCGAGCGGCAATTGCGTTTAGAAGTGGGGTATGGGCTCGAGTCGGTGATCACCGATGCGCGCTCGCGCAGGCTTTTAGACCAAGTCTTGGTGCCTGAGCTTCGCGCCGGACGTCCGGGGCAAGGCATCTTGCAGCTGATCGATCAAGTCTCGCGTTGGGTGGATCCAGTCACAGCCTCGCGACCTCGGTCAGGCCGGGCGCCTACTTGGATCTGGGTTTTTTTGGTGGTTTTTGTTTTTCCCGCGTTCTGGATCATTTTGGCCGCATCGTCGCGTTCTCACGCTCAGTCTTGGTCGTCAGGGTTGGGGCGCAGGCGGCGTTTGAGCTCTTGGTCGACTCGTAGCCCGTGGTCAGGGTCTGGCGGTGGATTTGGTGGGGGATTTGGTGGGGGATTTGGTGGAGGCAGCGGTGGTTTTGGCGGGGGAGGCGCCTCTTCGCGATGGTAAGACTTCAATCTGAGCAATTAGATCAAATCACTGAAGCGGTTCGATTGGCCGAGGAAAAAACGCGAGGCGAGATCGTGCCGGTGATTTTGCCTCGGGCAGACGAGTATCGTTGGGTTGATTTTTTTCTGGCCGGTTTTTTCGCGCTCATTGCCCCAGTTCTGGCCTGGTTTACGAACGAAAGCTTCAGTGCAGGGGGTTGGGCCTCGATTTCAGGGCTCGAAATTTTTTTCGCAGCCCAAGCATGCGGCGCTCTTCTTGGATTGACGCTGGCCCAAATTCCAGTGGTTCGTAGAAGCATTGTGCCTCGTGGTCAGCGCAGTCGAGCGGTCGAAGCGCAAGCGTTCCATCATTTCACTCGTCAGGGCGTCATGAATACCGAAGATCGTTCCGGAGTGCTTGTATTGATTTGTCTTTTTGAACACGAGGTGGCGATCCTAGCGGATCAGGGCATTCATCAGCGGGTGAGTGTTGAGTACTGGAAAGAAGAGACCGAACGATTGAGCCGCGAGCTCAAGCAGGGCGGCGATCTTACCTGCGTGCTGATCGAGGGGATTTCGCGCTTGGGAGCACTCTTAGCAAAGAATTTTCCTCGAGATCCTGACTCGCGAAATGAGCTAGCTAATCGCCCCGTCATCGGCGAATGAGGGGCTATGAGACTCATCTCCTGGAATGTGAATGGACTGCGAGCGGTTGCCCAGAAAGGCTTTCTTGAGTGGATGCAGGCCCAAGCGGCCGATTGCATTTGCTTGCAAGAAACCAAGGCACAGCCCGAGCAGCTCGATCTTTTCTTGAAGCATCCTTCGGGCTTCCATTCGTTCTGGCACTCGGCTGAAAAGCCCGGTTATAGCGGAACCGCGATCTATTCTCGGCAAGAACCTCTAGAAGTGATCGAAGGCTTAGGTGTTCCCGAGATCGACAGCGAAGGTCGTGTCCTGCAACTCGATTTCAAAGACTTCCGCCTGATCAATGCTTATTTTCCCAACTCGCAACGCGAGCACACGCGCTTGGGGTATAAACTCGCATTTTGTGAGGCGATGCTTCAGCATACCGAAACGCTTCGTTCTCGAGGAAAAGCCGTGGTTCTTTGTGGTGATTTCAATATCGCTCATCGTGAGATCGATTTGAAAAATCCAAAAGAAAATATGCAAAATGCCGGGTTTTTGCCCGAAGAGCGGGCTTGGCTCGATCGTTTCGAGGCTCGGGGCTATGTCGATACGTTTCGACGATTTGAGCCAGGGCCCGGGCACTACACGTGGTGGAGTTACCGACCAGGGGTTCGTGCTCGGAATATCGGATGGCGTTTAGATTATTTCTGGGTCAATTCTGAGTTCAATGATCGCGTCCTTGGGGCTCGGCATCAGCCC
Organism: Pseudomonadota bacterium; assembly: GCA_039800365.1. Taxonomy (GTDB): domain Bacteria; phylum Bdellovibrionota; class UBA1018; order UBA1018; family UBA1018; genus CAIOHW01. The sequence goes on along the minus strand of JBDLQW010000112.1, from coordinate 7,864 downwards.
GAGGTTCTGGGGTCAGATCATTGCCCTGTTGTTTTAGACCTCAAAGAATAGCAGCGGCTTTCTTCATCTCGAATCCATTTCAGAGTTTTCAGAGCTGAAGCAGGAAGCTGCGGATTTTTACCGAGAAAGGCTTGAAGTTGAGATAGCCCTCGCGAGCCGCAGGAGTAGGGATAGAGTCCACCCAGAAGGCTGGAGGCTTCTTCGCTAGTGCGTCCTTGAAAAATCGTCGGAAGAAGCGAGAAGTACTGATTTTCAAGTTCCGGCACGAGTTGCTCCAGATTTTTCCACCACAGCGAACCTATCGTGGTGCGAAGCTCAGAGAGGCTGAGCGTTTTTGATAATGCTTGCTCAATCGCTGCCTTCTTATTCCGTGCGGTGGCGCGAGCAGCCGAAAGCGCTAAGGCCCATTTTCGTCCTGCATCGCTTCGATCTTTGGTTTTTTCCTGGGCGAAGGCGGTTTCCCATGCCGACCAATCGGGTTGTGAGATTCGGGCCCACGCTTCGAGTCCTTCCCAGCGTCGCTCTTGGTCGACAACGAAATGGGGGACTGGTGTCTTGCCGCTGATGATCGCTTGCAGCCATAACGCATCTTCAGCCGCTTCTGCGGTTCGCAAGGCGAGCTGCCACCACCGGCGCTTCAGGTCAGGGCTCTTAGCACTCCAGAGTTTGGTGCGGGCCTTTTCGTGAAGGCGTCGAGACAGCGCTTGGGCCTCCGCCGGGTTCAGCAAAGTCCAAACCGAGATTTCGGGAGAGCCCGAGTGTAAACGGCGTAAGATACTTCCTAAAAGAGCAGGGTCAGTCTCATCGAGGGCGTCACGGAAAGCGAGAGTCGCGTACTCGTTTGCGCTCAAGCGGCCGTCAAGCACGTCGCGCCAGAGCGAGTACCACAGTTGATCGCGAGTCAGAAGCGACGGCCCTTGGCGAAGCGGAGATTGCGTCGACGAGGTGAGCTGCAAAAATCGACGAGTGACGGGATCTAGACGAACTTCGACGTAGTCTTGATCTTGATGATTGGGTGAAACCCATGCAGGGCAGCGTAGGCCGTGAGCTGAGCGAACGTCGGTGGTTTCGCCCGAATACTGAGCGCGAAGCGTAGCGATGATGCGTGAGCGGTCATCGTACAGCGCCAGCTGGGTGTCATGCGTACGCAACTGCGCCGAAGTGGGTGTGTTTCCTTGAAGCAGAGTGAGTGAGCGGATTCTCTTCTGATCATCGCACTGCCACTGCACCTCAAGCGTGTTGACTCCGGAAGATTCAAGCCACTCTCCAGGCCATTTCTTGAGCGAAGTACCTGAGGCTTCCTCGAGAGTTGCCCAGAACTGCCCGGCGTCGGTATTTGAAAACGCATAGCGATGGAAGTAGAGGCTCAATCCTCGCTGAAAGGCCTCAGGGCCGAGGCGAAAAGCGAGCTGTTTGAGAACTGCTGCGCCCTTGTTGTAAGTGATGCCATCGAAATGACTGGAAGCCTCATCGGTGTCTGGTACGGGAGTTTCGATAGGATGAGTCGTGCTGACCTGATCTGCTCGATAGGCCCATTTTTTCTCGTTAAAAAGGTCGTGCCCGGGGTTTTCGCGCAGGGCTTGGGTCCATGAGGCAGATCGGAGCTCGGGGTGCGAATGCGCGAGGTGCTCAAGAGCTTGAACCGAAGCGAACGTGGCAAAGCTCTCGTTAAGCCAAAGTCCATTCCACCACTTCATGGTGACGAGATTGCCAAACCACATATGGGCCATTTCGTGAAGAATGGTGGTAGCTCGCGAACGGCGTTGTGCAGCGGTGGGTTGCGATCGAAAAGCCAAACGTTCTGAGAACGTGACAGCAGCCACGTTTTCCATGGCGCCTGCATTGAACTCCGGAACGATGATTTGGTCGTACTTCAGAAAGGGGTATTCTGTTTTAAAGTAGGAGTTGAAATAATCGAATCCCGCCCGCGTGACGGCAAACCACTCGGCAGATGAAATGTAAGTTTTCATCGACTGGCGCGAGAAGAGCCGCAAAGGCATTCCGCGGTAAGTGCTTTTCCAGGAATGGTAGGGGCCCGCATGAAGCGCGAAGAGGTAAGTGCTAAAACGCGCGGTGGGGGGAAATGCCCAACTCGAACGGCCATCGAAGTTCACGACTTCGCGCTCACTGCGATTGGAAATCACCGTCCAGTCCTGAGGAGCTTCGACAGTGAGCTCGAAAGAGGCTTTGAGATCGGGTTGGTCAAAGCAGGGGAAGAAGCGATGAGCGTCGAACGGTTCAGAGTGGCTGTAAAGGTAGACTCGGTGATCTTCGGGGTCCTCGAAGCGGTGAAGTCCTACGCCGTTTCTTCCGTAAGGGTGCGTGTAGGCGATTTCGATTCGATTTAGGCCCAGGTGTAGGCGCTCGCGCGGCAGACGAATTCGTCCCTGCTGGTGCAGCTGTTGCGCTTCCGTGCTTGAGAACGAGAAGTCGTTGATTCGAAGCGAATCAATCGATCCACCCTCGAAGTCGAGAAAGAGCGGGTGACTCTCAGAAAAGCGAGCGGATAAGGCGCCTGAATCTGCTGGGCCTTTCCAGGTGAACCAGATCAGCGTGCGCCCTTGAAATCCTTCTGGAGCGTTTCCTAAACCAAACCAAAGCGCATACCGAAGATCGCTGACTTGCTGGCTGCGAACTTGGGCTTCGGACTCAAGAAGGGGCGGGTTATCGAGCGATTGAGTCGCCTCAGATGAAGCGAAACGGGTACCCTTGAGTAACGGAGCGCACTGGGTAAGCAGCATGCTTGCGGGCAAAAGCAACGCAAGCGCCACGAGCCGGTGGTTCTTGAAGAGCGTGAAGGAATGAAGAGACATGTGTCTGATCCTAGAGTGAAAGCTGCGAGACGTGAATGCCGACTTCTTTCAAGAGCTCTAAAGAGTCGCGAACTCGGTACTCTTGAGCGTAAAAGACTTGTTTGACGTTCCCCAAATTAATCAGGCGTTTGGCGCAGGCCACGCAAGGCAAGTGCGTGACAAAGACCACTTTTTCGGTGCTGCGAGGGGCATCGCAATTAATGACGGCATTCTCCTCTGAGTGCAGACAGCCACAGTTGCCGGCCTCTTCCCGGTCACACCCGTTTTTTAGACCGGTTGCGTTTCCGTTGTAACCCACGGCCAAGACTTTTCGGTAGTCGGTCGTGGTGATGACGGTTCCTACTTGGAGGCGGCTACACGTCGAGCGGGCCGAGAGGGTTTTAGCGAGTTGAAGGTAAATGCTCTCGAAAGTAGGGCGTTCCCGCTCGCTCATACGAACTCACCCCCGAGGGTTTCGGAAGAGGGGGGGCTCATCGGGGTTTTGCCTGAGGAAGGTGCTTCAGGAATCTTGATGAACGACAGGTAATAAGCCAGCTCATGGATCGATTCGAAAATATCATCGATGGCACGGTGAGAGTTTTTCTTCTTGAACTCCACGTTCCAGCGATCGCGAAATACTTCTTTGAATGAGCTCACATCAATCATTCGGTAGTGCAGACGCTTGGCGAAGTCGGGGCAGTAGCGGTCGATGAAGCGCCGGTCATTGCCAATCGAGTTACCGCAAAGTACCGGGCGGTCTTTCGAGGAGTAATGACGATCGAGCAAGGCCAGGAGATCGCCCTCAACTTGTTGGAGTGGGGTTCCCGTTGCGCAGGCTGCTGTCAGGCCGCTTTCGCCATGAGTCTTTTTGCACCAATCATTCATGGCAGCGAGAACTTCAGGGGGCTGATACACCACTCGGTGAAACTCTTCGAGCGGTTGAAGGTCTACTGTGGTGACAATGGCCGCGACTTCGAGAATCTGGTCTTTCTCATCGTTCAGGCCGGTCATCTCAAGGTCGATCCAAAGCAAGCGTTTCGACATGGTTTCCTCCAGGGGCTGACCCTAATGGGGCCAGATGCGGATGCAAAGGGTTTTCAGAGCGAGGTCCGAGAGCCAACTCCGCCAGGGCGGGAAACTCGAGGCCGGTCGTGGGGTTTTAGGCGAGGCCTGATGCGGGAAAAATTAAAACCCGACCAAAAGTCTTCTAGTTTCCCCTTGCTTCCCAGGGGGGCCTGAGTTTAATAGCTCGGCATCATTTAGAAACTGAGTCTTAATAACGTCCTGAAAACGCTCAAGGAGTCCCTATAATGGCTGCGCCCATTTCCCTAGAAAAAGTAAGAAACATCGGCATTTCCGCCCACATCGACTCAGGGAAGACGACCCTGTCTGAGCGTATCCTGTTCTATACCAAGCGCATTCACGCCATTCACGAAGTGAAGGGCAAAGACCAAGTCGGCGCCACCATGGATTTCATGGACCTCGAGCGTGAAAAGGGCATTACGATTCAGTCAGCTGCCACGTTCTGTATGTGGAAGGACTACAACATCAATTTGATCGACACCCCCGGACACGTCGACTTCACGATTGAAGTGGAGCGTTCGCTGCGAGTTCTCGATGGAGCCGTGTTGGTGCTCTGTTCGGTGGCAGGCGTGCAGTCGCAGTCGATTACTGTGGATCGTCAGATGAAGCGCTACAAAGTGCCACGCATCTGTTTCATCAATAAGATGGACCGCGCTGGAGCAAATCCATTCCGCGGCATGCAAATGTTGCGCGATAAGCTCTCGCACAATGCGCACATGATCACTTACCCGATCGGTGCTGAAGATCAGTTCCAAGGCGTGGTCGATCTCGTTACCATGCGCGCGTTTTACTTTGACGGCGATAACGGTGAGAAGATTCGTGAAGAAGCGATTCCTGCCGACTTAGTCGATAACTGCAAGAAGGCCCGTGAAGAGTTGATCGCCGCCGTGGGTGATTTCGATGAGGAAGTCGGAATGATGTACCTCGAAGGTCAAGAGCCTTCGGTGGATCAGCTTCGTAATGCCATTCGTAAGGCGACCCTGTCGCTGAACTTCACTCCGGTGATGATGGGTTCGGCTTACAAGAACAAAGGCGTTCAGCTGCTTCTCGATGCCGTCTCTTACTACCTCCCCAATCCGACCGAGCGTGAGAACATCGCGCTTGACCAGCACAATAACGAAGAAAAGTTAGTGCTGAAGTCAGACCCTAATGCTCCTCTCGTTGCATTGGCGTTCAAACTCGACGAAGGCCGTTATGGGCAGCTGACCTACATGCGGATTTACTCGGGAACCGTGAAGAAGGGCGATGTGATCTTCAATGCGGTGAACGATAAGAAAGTGAAAGTGCCCCGTCTGGTACAGATGCATGCAGACGAAATGAACGATATCGAGGAGGCGAAGGCCGGCGATATCGTCGCCATGTTCGGCGTCGATTGTGCGTCGGGCGACACGTTCACCGATGGAACGGTGAAGTACACGATGACTTCGATGTTCGTTCCGAACGCCGTGATCTCGCTAGCAATTGCGCCTAAGGATAAGACCGGTCAGGCGAACTTCTCGAAGGCCTTGAATAAATTCACCAAGGAAGACCCTACCTTCCGCGTTCACCGCGATGAAGAGTCAGGTCAGACGATCATCAGCGGGATGGGTGAGTTGCACCTTGAGATTTATTGTGAGCGCATCAAGCGTGAATATAACTGCGAAGTGGTTGTTGGTAAGCCACAGGTGGCCTTCCGCGAAACGATTACTCAAAAGGGAACGTTCAACTACACCCACAAGAAGCAGTCGGGCGGTAAGGGTCAGTTCGGCCGAGTGGCGGGCTTCATCGAGCCGCTGCCTTCGGATGCAGCAGTGAACTACGAGTTCGTGGATGATATCGTCGGCGGCGTGATTCCTCGAAACTTCATTCCTGCTTGCGATAAGGGCTTCCAAGAAGCGGTGAAGGAAGGTCGTTTGATCGGATTCCCCATTGTGGGCGTTCGAGTCACGATCAATGACGGCGCTTACCACGATGTCGACTCTGACGAGTTGTCGTTCCGTACTGCTGCGATCATGGGCTTCCGTGAAGCTTATGAAAAAGCGGGTGCTGTGGTGCTCGAACCGATCATGAAGCTCGAGAGCTCGGCTCCTGAAGAGTTCCAAGGTTCGGTGATGGGTCAAATCAATCAGCGTCGCGGGATGATCGTGAATAGCGGAACCAACGAAGGCTATTGTGTGATCGAAGCTGAAGTGCCTTTGACCGAGATGTTCGGTTACTCTACGGATCTTCGCTCGGCTACCCAGGGTAAGGGTGAGTTCTCGATGGAGTTCCTGAAGTACTCGGCTGTGCCTCGTAACGTTCAGGAAGAAATGATCAAGAAGCACCAAGAGAAGAAGGCCAAGGAACAGAAGTAAGGAGTTCTTTCTGCGGAGAGCCAGCGCGCTCTCGGGTATGTCACTGAGGTGACTGCTCGAGGCGGTTGGCTCTCGGTAGCATTTGAGCATGTCGATCGTCGGATGGGTCTGGGCAGGTGTTTTGGTCGTTGTGCTAAGCCTGCTTCCCCGGCGATCGGTAGGAGGTCGAAGGTGGTTTTACCTTCGGGTTCTCTTTCCTTCCTGGCGCTTTTTCGAAAGCCTCGGAACAACTGCACGGCTAGAAATTCGAACTCGTCATGAGGATTTAGGGTGGGGCGCGTGGCGCCCCGCCATTAAAATTCCAGAGCGTGGCTGGCTGAGCTGGGTTCTGAATCCAGCCGGCAATCGAGCGTTTGCTGAGCAGTCTGCAGTAGAGCATCTGGTCTCGGAGGTCGAGTCACATGAGCTCGTACCCGAGGCTCTTCTTCAAAGCGTGACGTACCAAGTGGTTCAGCGAATCGCTCAGGAAGCTGCGGGCCGAGAGTGGGTCCAGTTTCGCATCCTGCTTCGAGGCTCGCCCGATGAATCGGTATCAGAGTCGGTAAGCGACAGGGTAACAACGACTTCAACTCCCATTCTAAATCGAACTGATCAACAGCCCCACCAAGAGCTTTTGATTTCTCCGCCGATTGCCCCCGAGGCGATGGTGTTAGAAGCAGAGGCCTCTCTGCTCAGGACCGAGTGGGCTTCGAAAGCCTCAGGAAAGAATCCCCGTTGATGATGTCACGTGAGCTAGCCGAGCAGTGCACCGTGCGCTTGATTGGGCTTGCGGTGTTTTTACAGACTCTCGAGCAAGGTGCGCTTCGGAAATGCTGGCGATGGCCTGGCCCTTGGGCTTGGGAGCGCTTGCGGCCCGAGTTTCAAATCTGGGGAGTAGTGGGGTCTTGGGTCTTCGATCGGGTGCTATCTGATCGAGGTTTTTTGCTGGTTCTGCTCGTTCAGGCCATTCTTTCAGCTGTTTGTGCGATCACGGGTCAGTTGATTTTTTGCGTCCCGCTTTTTTTAACGACATTTTTGTGCTGCTTGCGATGGCGTGGCACTTTCAACGGCGGCAGCGATTACATGACGATGGTGATTCTGTTGTCCTTGGCGCTTGCTTGGGTCTTCCGAAACTTTGAAGCCGCCACAAGTGTCGCTCTAGGCTACATCGCGATCCAGGTGCTTTTATCGTATTTTGTTGCAGGGGTCGTGAAGCTTAAGGAGCCCGAATGGCGGGATGGTCGAGCCCTTTCTGTGTTTTTAACTGCCTTTATTCCTGAGGGCGATGTGCCGCTGGGGCAGCGCCCAGGGCTTCAGAGCATGTCGTGGTTTTTTTCGCTGGTTCAACAGCTGAGTGCACTGCGGGGGCTATGTGCGGTTTTGGGGTGGGGGATTCTGATTTTCGAGCTGAGTGCTCCAAGCTTACTTCTTGCGTCAGATCGACCCCAAGTGGTGGCAGTCTGGTTGATGGGGGCTGCGGTTTTTCATTTCATGAATGCCTTAGTCTTGGGGTTAAATCGGTTCTTTTGGGCCTGGATCGCCGGATACCCCGCCGTCTTTTGGTTGATCCTCAGTGGCTTGAAGTAGGGCGAGGGTCGCTTCTAGGTAGACTCGGGGCTTCTGAGGACCAGAACTGGTCGTTTTTTTGAACGCGAGCTTCCTGTAGCTCGAACCCCT